>JALYPU010000119.1 GCA_030856215.1 Bacteroidota bacterium | reverse complement strand
TATTTATCTCAATCCATGCGATAATGGTTTTGAACTGTTTGAAGGCGTTCAAAACCATATCGCTTATTACCACCAAAAAATACATCAAACCATTAAACAATCGCCCAATAAACGATATGAAGAATCTGTTAAAAATCAAGCTGCTTAACAAACAAATTATTAACTTACCTCAATGAACTTTTGGTCCAACAATTGGGGAGTATTACAAGGTATTGAAAATGAAAATTATCAAAAATAAGATTAGACCTAATTTATTTACCATCGCATTACTTTGTAATTCTAAAATAGAATCCTGGTTATTTTAGATTAATGCACCTAAGGTATCAAAATTCTATGAGTAAATACTAAATCATTATATTCCAACTGCAAAAAATACCAGCCTGAATTGGTTGGCAGGTTTATTCTGAATGAGCTAGAAGCCTCACTGATTTGTACCCTGGAATTCATTACCCTTCTGCCCATAGGATCCACCCAAGCCCATTCAACCAATCCCTTAATGGATGCATCCAATTCAATTTCTATATGATCACTTTTATGAATAAATTTGGGTTTTATAGAGTTTGTGTTTTTCGAATTGATAGCCCGAACTTCTATTTCCTTTTTAGGGGTATCCGGAGGATGTGCTATATATTTAAAAAAGTCCACGCATACCGTATCGCGAATGGTACAATAACTAAGCATAGAAGACCATTCAAAACAATATTTTCCATATCTATTTACTCGGATATTTGTCTCTCTATTTTTAAGACTATCTATATAAGCTGTTCCAGGACCTGAAATTAAATTCCAACTACCTATTGGTTTCGAATTCGCTTTCAACTTAGATTTTAAGCCTTGTTTTCTAAAATCAATGCCTGCGTCAAATGGATCTACTTTATCTAATACAATAAAATTAATCACGGAATCAAATTCACAACAAGTAAGGCGATCATTAAATGTATGCTTGTATTCTCCTCCAAGTGCTGTTACCAGTTTTCCGTGCCAGGAATAAGGAGTATTTTCAAAACACAATGTACGTTCACTGCTGGCGGATTGGATTTTACGAACTCGAACCGTTGCGCATACAGGGCCTTCTTGATCGCAAATAGACCCATTATTAAGGTTTCCAATAACGGCAGTAACACAGATTTGAAAATCACCTTCATCGGGCCAATCCAATCTAATGCTATCTGAATTATCGCCCACTTCTGTACCGTCTAACGTCCAAATGTATTCCGGTTCGCAACCTGTCTGTTGGCTGGGTATAAAAAACTCTTTTCCACAATATCCCTGGCAAACATCAATGATTCGATCTGCTTCATTATTTATAAAGCCCAAAGGTTTTAAAGTAGGAGGAGCTCCTCCAGAAGTAGAAAGACTAAAATCACACACATCCCCATTACAACCGTCTACGAAAAAATAGTATATTTTACAGGGTGTCAAAGTTGCACTGAGGGCAAAAGATCCACCGGAACTATTACAGTTAGGATTGCATACAACTGATTCAATGCACAAACAATCTCCCCAAATACCCATTTGAACCCCCTGACCAGTCATACAGTTTCCAAAGCTGATCTTAATATTTACACTGTCTCTGTCTGAGACAAAGGCCCACCAACTTGTATTATGTGGGACACCACCTGCAGGACATAACGGAGTGCATCCGGTTGGGTTGCTATTTGGTGTATTTGAACAAGAATAACCATTCAACTCATCTAATGAGCATAGGATATAAGCATCTTGGCAAAAATCGGCTGAAGGAGGGGAACACTGCGCGAATAAAATCCATGACCCAATAAAAAAAGTAAAAAGCAAAAAATTATGGTTTTCATAGTAAGGTTATAAGTCAATATTAGAATAGACACCTTAAATTCTCCAATCGCTGCAAAGTAATAAAGCCGGTATTCTTCAATCGGGCAGTTTGAGTAGAATTGAAAACGAAAATCTGATTTAACTCACTCGTATCAACATGGAATAAATTCTATTATTTTTCTAAAAGAATATCCAAAAGATTAGCTACTGTAGCTTTTAAATCTTTACGATCTACTATAAAATCTAAAAACCCATTTTCCAATAAAAATTCGGATCGCTGAAATCCCTCCGGAAGGTCTCTTTTAATGGTCTCTTTAACTACACGAGGGCCGGCAAAACCAATCAATGCATTGGGCTCAGAAAAATTTATGTCGCCCAGCATAGCAAATGAAGCAGTCACTCCCCCAGTTGTGGGATCCGTTAAGAAAGAAAAATAGGGCAATTTATTTTTGGCTAAAAGGGTCAGTTTAGCTGAAGTTTTTGCCATTTGCATCAACGAAAAAGCAGACTCCATCATACGAGCTCCTCCTGATTTAGAAATGATCATCAGTGCACAATTTTCTTGAATAGCCAGGTCCACGGACCTGCTGATCTTCTCCCCCATCACACTGCCCATAGAACCCCCTATAAATGTAAAATCCATAGCAGCGGTAACCAATTTTTTGTCATTAACCATGCCCATAGCGACACTCATAGAATCTGTTTTGCCGGAATTTTTTTTGGCTTCTTCTAATCTCTTGGAATACGGTTGCAGATCAGTGAATTCCAAGAAGTCATACGATTCCAATTCTTCAAAAAATACCTCGTAAGAATCTCCATAAAGTATCTCAAAATATTGATCGGAACTAATACGCGTATGATAATTGCACTTGGGACATTTGTATAATGTCTCACGCAAAAGTTTTTTAGTGGAGGTTTCCCCACAATCCGGACATTTGAACCAAATTCCATCCGGCGTTTCTTTTTTTGCTTTTGTTGAAGTAGAAATGCCTTTCTTAAGGCGGGTAAACCATCCCATGTAACGATTATTTTAATTAATACCCTACTACTGACTATAAATTAAAATCTCTTGTCAAATTAAATGTCAGATCGAAGCAAAAGTAGGCCAATTTATTTAAATTCAGGTTAATTTGCAATCTTTTACACAAGCAGGGCTAGTCACTGCCCTAAAGTGCTATATTATAAATAGTTATGAAAATTTGTCTCATAGGTTATGGTAAAATGGGAAAAGCAATTGAAGCTATCGCCCTCCAAAAAGGTTATGAGATCAGCTATAGAATAACCAGCGAAAACTCAACTCTTTTACGCGAAGCATTGAGACATTCCGATGTAGCCATAGAATTTACAAAACCGGATCTGGCAGTGGACCACATAAAACTATGTTTTGAATCAAATAAGCCTATCATATGTGGTACGACTGGGTGGTATGGCCAATTGGAGGATATCAAATCAGCTTGTAAACTCCAAAGTGGTTCCTTGGTGTATGCTTCTAATTTTAGCATAGGCGTCAATATTTTTTTTGCTCTAAATCGATATTTAGCTAATTTAATGAAATCACATCCTGAATATCGCATTTCACTTAAAGAGGCCCACCATACTGAAAAATTAGATGCCCCGAGTGGTACGGCCTTCAGCCTGGCTAATGATATCCTGAAATTCAATTCAAACTACACAGAATGGACAAAATCCTCATCGATTGATCCAACCCAAATTGCTATAGAATCGATTCGTGAAAAGAATGTGGTTGGTACACATTGGGTCAACTATAAATCATCCATCGATGAATTGGAAATTAAACACGAGGCTTTCAGCCGGGAAGGTTTTGCTGCAGGAAGCTTGTTGGCTGCATCATGGATACTCAACAATAAAGGTATTTATACCATGAACGATGTATTAGGTTTGTAAAAAAAAAATCTAAAACTGAACTATCTACGATTAAAATAATTATTAATATCCTACTACAAATTATTATCTTATTCAATCATGATCTCCAGCAATTCTATCCAACAAGTTATCGAAACCGCCAGGATCGAAGACGTTGTAAGAGATTATGTGGATTTAAGAACCCGTGGATCCAATATGATAGGCTTATGTCCTTTTCATAAAGAAAAAACGCCTTCCTTTACTATATCTCCCTCAAAAAATATATACAAGTGTTTTGGCTGTGACAAAGGCGGTGATTCCCTACATTTTGTTATGGAAGCCGAGCAAATGTCCTTTCCAGAAGCCATCCGAGTTTTAGCGAAGAGATATAATATCGAACTTGAAGAAATCAAAAAAGAAAGCCAGGATCCGGCTCAGGATTTATTGTTGGAATCATTGAATATAATCAATCAATGGGCTAAAGAATATTATAAAGAGCAGCTGTGGAATACTGAATTTGGAAGGAATGTGGGTTTAAGTTATTTCAAGCAGAGAGGATTTCTGGAAAAAACACTGAAAACATTCGAAATAGGTTTTGCACCAGATGTGCAAGATGCATTTACTAAGGAGAGTTTGCATAAATCTTTTTCACTGGAATTATTACAGCAATTAGGCCTAACGCTGAATTCTCAAAAGGACTTTTTCCGCAACCGCGTAATATTTCCTATACATAATCAAAGTGGGAAAGTAATCGGTTTTGCGGGTCGGGTTTTTTCCAGTGACGTAAAAATCGCTAAATATATTAATTCCGCCGAGAGCTTAGTTTATCATAAAAGTAAGACATTATTCGGTTTGCACATCGCGAAAAACAGCATCCGAAAAAATGATGAAGTGTACCTGGTGGAAGGCTACACTGATGTCATGTCACTTCATCAAGCTGGGATAGAAAATGTGGTGGCATCCAGTGGTACATCATTGACGGAAGATCAATCTCATCTGCTAAAACGATTTACTTCCAATGTAGTGATACTATATGACGGAGATGAAGCCGGAATCAAAGCCTCCATGCGAGGAATAGATATTTTAATTAAAGAAGGATTAAATGTGAATATTGCATTGCTGCCAGATGGAAATGATCCGGACAGTTTTATAAAGAAATCCGGTATAGAAGAATTTGAACATTTTATAAAATCAGCGAAAAAAGATTTTATCTTATTCAAACTCCAACTGCTCAATAATGATGCAAAAGATAACCCGGTTCTAAAATCGAATGTCGTAAAAGATATTGTATCCAGCATATCTAAAATAGACGATCCAATCAAACGTTCCATCTACCTCCAGCAGAGTGCAGCTGTTTTAAAAATTCCAGAGGCTAATTTGATTGAAAGTTGCAATCAGATGATCCGCGAAGACCTGAGAAATAAAGCGGCTGTGCGTAATCGCGAAGCGGCTTTTTTAGATGCAAAGATCCTGGATAACTTACCTTTAAATGAACTTACAACTTCACACCTACAAGGGGATTATAAGACAAAGGATGAAAATCAAGAGAAAGAAATCGTGCGATTATTGATGTTGCACGGATCACAAAAATGGAAAGATGAGGATTTTTCTGTTGCGCAATACATTTTAGAAAATATTTTAGATTCGTTGGAGTATTTTGAACATTCATTTTATAAAGAAATTATATTGGAGATCATTCATGAAAGGTCTGATGAAAAAGAATTACCCTTGATGTACTTTATAAATCATGCTAACAAACAAATTAAAGAACTAGCCATTTCATTTTCTGCTCAGAAATATGAATACAGTTCAAAATGGGAGGAGCGACATGGTATATATTTACAAAATAACAACGGCAGTGGGGTCATCTCATTTGATGAAATTGAGCAGATGGTGAAACATCTAAAATTCCGAAAATTTGATAAGGTGATTGAAGGTATAGATCAACAAATTTTAGGGATTGAGGATATTGAAGAACTTGCTACCTTATTACGTGTGAGAGAGGAATTAAAAAACACCCGTACAGCATTGTACTTTCAGGTTTGGAATTCGTTGAAATAAACAAAACAAAATGTCGCCCCGATGGGGCTAACAAAATGTCGCCCCGATGGGGCTAACGAACTGTCGCACCTACGGTGCTAACGAACTGTCGCACCTACGGTGCTAGCAAACTGTCGCACCTACGGTGCTAACGAACTGTCGCACCTGCCGTGCTAGCGAACTGTCGCCCCGATGGGGCTAGCAAACTGTCGCCCCGATGGTGCTTACGAACTGTAGCACCTACGGTGCTAGCGAACTGTCGCCCCGATGAGGATTAATATTTTATTCCCATTTTATTGTAAACGAAATGTAACAACCATGCAGGTCCGATTAATAAAAATTGCAAATCCTGAAAAAAAGATGGTTTTTTTCCTTCAATCTTATGTCCATAAAATTGGCCAATCCAGGCTAGTACAAAAATGAGTAAAAAAATCATCCAGGGTTGCCATCCAATGGAAGGACTCAAAGAAATGATAAAATTATTTACATAAATAATGATCAAGGCAATCAAAACAAAACCAGCAAAAATCTGAAACGACAATCTCAAATAATATACCAACGCAGCAAATAACGCCAACGTCCCCCAATTCAAATAGGGAATGTCAATTGGAAAAGGAATACACATAAGTAATCCTATCAAGCTCAACATTATCAAGGGTACACAAATCCAATGAATGAATTTGTTGGTAGCATTTTGGTGACTTTCTCCATAGATATTTAAAAGCTCATGTACAGATTTCATAAATTGATTTTTACATAACTTCCAGGATATGTTTTTCCATTTTATAATGTGGAATTCCAACTTCTACAAATTCTGCGCCGACCCTAAGATAAGATAATCTTTCATAGAATGGAACTGCAATATCCCTGGCGTTTAAAACAATCTTTCGGTAATTTTTATCTTTGGCCCACCCTTCTGATCGCCGGACTAATTCTGTGCCGATTCCAGTATGTTGTAAATCCGGAGCTACGGCTACCTGGCGCATCTTTAACAAATATTCATCGAGAATTTTAAATACCAAACAAGCGACTAATCGCCCATCTGAAGAGAACATACCTAGATGCATTGAATCCCATTCATCTTCTATTTGTTCCACTTCATAATCTAATCCCAATGGCTCTCTCAATACCTTGTAGCGCAAATAAAGGCTCTCGTCATATTCGGGGCTAGCATATTGAATTTCAGAAAACGAATACATAACTAATGGTAGTGATTAAAAATATTAGCTGTAAAATTCATTGCATCATCAAACTGATTCATTTGTATGCTAGTGGGGATATTTTTATTTTTAAAATAGGTAATTAAATTTTCGGTGGCCATATTCCCTGTCAATTCATCTTTTGCCATCGGGCATCCACCATACCCTTTAATTGCGCCATCAAATCTATGGCAGCCAGATGAAAAAGCAGCGTCAATTTTTTCTTGCCATTGATGAGGTAATGTGTGAAAGTGCGCAGAAAATTCGATGTCATTAATTTTACCGATTAAGTTAGAAAAAAGATACCGAATACTTTCTGGAGATGCTACACCAATGGTATCGGATAAAGCAATTTTTTTTATACCTATTTTCTTTAGCTCCTCGATCCATTTTAAAACTTCATCGGCATTCCATATGTCGCCATAAGGATTTCCAAAAGCCATAGAAATGTAAATGATCAATTGTTTATTTTGATGCAGAATAAGATCCTGAATTTCCTGAACACGAACAAACGATTCAATTATAGTAGCATTGGTATTTCTTATTTGAAAGGTTTCCGAAACTGAAAATGGATAACCTAAATAGTCTATTTCCTTAAACGCGGAAGCTTCTTGTGCACCGCGTAGATTGGCAATTATAGCGAGTAATTTTGAGGATGTGTTGGAAATGTCTAATTGCTCTAACACATCTCTAGTGTCTTTCATTTGAGGAATTGCTTTGGAAGAAACAAAACTACCAAAGTCAATAGCATCAAACCCAACCGCCAAAAGCTTTTGTATGTATTGAATTTTTAAATCGGTTGGAATAAAGTCATGGATACCTTGCATCGCATCCCTTGGACATTCAATAATTTTTACGTGCTCCATATCCGACCTTAATTCAAAGGTATTGTAAATATGCACGCATTCATATAATTTTGAACTTAATTTTTGATGTGAAATATAGACCTTTTTTCATTTTATTAGGATTCTTATTGTTCCTTTTTGGATCCATATCTCTTATATTGAGCATGGTGAATGTTCAATTAGTATTGTTGGCTTGGTTGGATCAATTTGGTTTCCTTGCAGCTTCCGTAGTTAAACTTGCCATGATACTGGTTGGATTAGTTTTGGTATATTTTTTGACTACAAATAGAAATAATTAATAATATTTTAACTGTACCTTTATACTTAATTAAGCATAAATGCGTAATACATATACAACTAACTCTTAGCGATGACCATTTCGTACTTCAGCTATGTAAAAACAGAACAAAGGAGCAGTGTGAAAGGCTTCATTTCAGCTACATGCTCACTACTATTATTATTACTCACCATCTACTTTATAAGATTCCCCATATTAACGGAAGACCCATTTAAAGACCAACCACCCTATTTAAGCCTTATTGAATTCATACCGGAAGAACGGATTAAGGATTATGATGATGCCGCATTGGATGCTGGTGGAAGCAAGGGCAGCCCTGGTATTGAAGAATTAGAAGGTGGGTCAAAAGGCCAAGAAGAAGAAATTCCCGAGCCTAAAGTTGACCCAGTGGTTGAAGAAAAAGTAGAAACTAAGCCCGTAGAAAAAATACCGTCTAATTCCGCACCTAAGCCTGTTTTAACGCAAGCTGAACCAGATATAGTTAAATTGCCTACCCCGCCTCCGGTTAATATACCGGCTAAGACAAATCCAGGAACTGGGACCGTGCCCACCAAGGTGGACGTACCATCTAATACGCCTTCAACGAATAAACCTAGCTCGAGTTCATCAGGAGATGATGATCAACCAGGAAGTGGAGGAACAGGCACTGGGACGGGTTCAGGAACAGGTGCCGGCACAGGTAATTCAGGATCAGGGACTGGAGCAGGAGGCGGAACTGGCACTGGTGGTGGTGGTGGAACCGGCGGAGGCTCAGGAGCTGGCACGGGTACAGGTACGGGCGATGGTGTCGGTGTTGATTTCGATGAAGAAGGCCCTTTGAGAAGAAAACCCATTTATAGACCAGATGTAACGGGATTAGCAAGACCTATTCCTCAACAAGTGGTCTTCAATATGTGTATAAATAGAGATGGCGTGGTAACTTATATCCGGTATAATTCAAAATTATCGAAAACGAAGGACATTCAGTTTATTCGTGAGGCCACAAAAAAAATGAACCAGTATAAATTCCAACCTGATCAAAAAGCACCTAAAAAAGAATGTGGAACGTTTACGTTCACTTTAGGCGGATTGATCCAAAGATTGAATTAAGGGTAAATCAAATATTTTGTCCTCAATTTTTTAAACTCATTAATAGAAGGTTCCCAACTTTTCCTGATTTTAGTTTCAGGTAATCCGTTTATGAGATGCATTCTAAGTTGATCTGTTCCAGCCAGTTTATCAAAAAAATTATTTGGTAAGAAAAATGATTCCGGTCTACTTAAAAGCTCATATGATTTAATTAAATAACTTAGATCAATTCGTTTTAGCGTATAAAAATCTTCCATTGGTTGATTTAGAAGACTGAATCCCAGGCATTCTACATCTTTATGGGGTGGATTTTGAGCACCTGGCCATGCTTTTGGAGTAAAACTTGTATCTGCACTTGTAAAATCCGGATGACCATATAATTGAAATGGCGACGAGGTTCCCCGACCCAAACTAACCACCGTCCCTTCAAAGAAACATAGTGAAGGATATAGTAATACAGACCTTTCATTCGGTAAATTAGGCGAAGGTTTAACCGGCAAACTAATTCTACTAGTATGCTCATAATTTACGCAGGGAATTACCTTTAAATTCAACTGATCTGAATTTTTTATCCAGGCTTCTCCTTTTATCATGTTAGCCAATTCACCTATCGTCATTCCATAGACCACGGGAATTGGATACAAGCCGACAAAGGATTTAAATTTTAAATCCAACACCGGACCATCCACATAATGGCCATTAGGGTTAGGCCGATCCAAGAGGATCAAAGCGACTTTATGCTCGATACACGCCTCCATAATATATTGTAAGGTGCTGATGTAGGTATAGAATCTTACTCCCACATCCTGTATGTCAAATATTATATAATCAAGGCCTTTCATATCCTCGGAAGTCGGTTTTTTCTTAGTGCCGTATAAAGAAATTATAGGTGCTCCAGATTTTTGATCCACCCCATCTTTAATTTCTTTTCCGGCATCCATATCACCCCTAAATCCATGTTCTGGAACAAAAATCTTCGAAATATTCAATTTCAGTTTATAGAAGGTGTCCACTAAATGCGTTTGATCAATCAATGAACTCTGATTGACAACGAGTCCTAACTTTTTATCCAAAAGCTGAGGTAATAATTCTGAAATTCTAGATGCACCAGGCAATATTTTTGTTTCACGTAAAATAATCTCATTTACTTTTGTTGAAATTTGCTGGTCCATTTTTATTTTAGATGAACAAGAGACTACTAAAAAAGCAATGTAAATAATCATCATAGAAATTGAAATTTCTTTCATGCCGGACTTAAAATTTGCAATCATTGATATAGAAACGACAGGTGGTTCGTACTTGAACGACAAAATTACTGAAATTGCTATAATTATAGTTGAGAATGGTGCGATTATAGATCGATTTGAAAGTTTAGTCAACCCACAGCGCTCTATTCCCTATGAAATTACCCGAATTACCGGCATTACAGACGATATGGTATCAGGTGCACCTAATTTTTATGAAATAGCCAAGGATATCGTAACCTTAACTGAATCATGCATATTTGTTGCACATAATGTTCATTTTGACTATGGTTTTATCCGCAGGGAATTTGAACAATTGGGATACAGTTACTATAGAAAAAAATTATGTACCGTTCAATTATCTAAGAAACATTATCCCGGGCTTCGCTCTTATAGTTTAGGCTCTTTAATAAATTTTTTAGGAATTGACGTTGAACAAAGGCATCGTGCGATGCAAGATGCACTAGCAACAAGCACCCTGTTTCTAAAAATGTTCCAGGAAGGTCAAAAAAATAATTCAATATCAAAACACGTAAGGGAGATCGTCAAACAAGTTAAATACCCTTCTATTAGTTTAGCCGAGTCTGTAGAATCTTTACCTGAAAGCTGTGGGATTTACTACATGAGAGACCTCGAGCGTCAGCCTGTATACATTGGGAAAAGCACTAATATCAGGGAGCGGATTATACAACATTTTGCCAGTCCCGATAAAAAGAATGCGTTAATGATTCAGCGTGTGAAATCCATTGACTACTTGGAAACAGGAAGCGAACTCATGGCTTTGTTAATGGAATCCACAGAAATCAAAAAATACAAACCGGAAATTAATAAAGCATTGAGAAATTCAAGATCATCACATTTGATCATAAAAAAAATAAATAAAAGTGGGTACGCTCAACTTGATGTCATTGCAACGAAACATTTAAAAGATGAATATGAAATCATTTCACAGTTTGCAAATGCTAAATCAGCAAAGTCTTATATCAGCTATTTAATTCAACAATATCAATTGTGCACATCCATTAATGAATCTACGTTGTTTTCAAATTTTGTTTGTGATGGGTTTCAGTTGAGTTTATGTTTAGGTGCTTGTAATTCAGAAGAGAGTATGGAGGATTATAACGATCGTTTTCAGTCCATGGTAGATGAAATTCAACATGTATTTAAAGAAAATTTCCTTTTAGTGGATAGGGGCCGAAATCCCCAGGAGAATAGTTTGATTTTAGTGGAAAAAGGATATTGCTCTGCTATCGGATATCTATCAAATGAAATATCTTTTGATTCTTGTGAAGAGATCAAATCCTGGCTTGATCAATATCATGGTAATGTGGAAAGCAATAAGATGATCAGCACTTATTTGAACAGCAATAGAAAAATTAGAAAGCATGTTTTTTTAAGCACCGAATAACCTAGAAATACACTGACATTTGATCCCTAAATCCTTTCGCTGCCAGATTTACATTAGATTCAAACGTACTGGCTCCTTCAGGATAAATGATATTTCTCGATACATTAATAAGTAGTCCGCCTAATTTATTCTGTCCATATTCAATGGTTTTCTGTAAGTTTCCTCCTTGCGCCCCGATTCCCGGTACTAAAAAAAATGGGTCAGGAAAATTATCACGAATATGTTTCAAATGTTCTGGCTGAGTAGCTCCGACGACAAACATTGTTTTCTCAGCATAATTCGACGATTGAAATTGATGGATAACTTCTTCGTATAAATATTTTCCATTAGCCATCTTTTGCATTTGAAAATCTGCATGCCCTTTATTGGAAGTCAACGCTAAAATAATAAGGAATTTATGGGGATAATTTGAAAAAGGTTCAAGAGAATCAACACCCATATAGGGATGTAAGGTTACGGCATCCACCTGAAGGTCTTCAAAGTAATATTTTGCATAACACGTGGACGTGTTACCGATATCAGCTCTTTTAGCGTCCGCTATAACAAAAATATTTTTTGGAATATAATTTACTATTTTCTCCAGTTGTTCCCACCCATGAGCTCCAAGTTGTTCGAAGAATGCAACATTTATTTTATAGGCAATTGCGAATTCGCACGTCGCATCTATAATTGCTTTTGAAAAATCAAAAATACCCTGTTCAGATTTTTTGAAAACATCTGGCACCTTTGAAAGGTCTGGATCAATTCCAACACAAAGAAAACTGCGTTTAGCCTTTATGCTATTCGCTAGAAAATAAATATCTTTTTGCATGAATAATTATACGGCTTCTACACCCAGAATTTCTGGAATTTCAAGGCGAATTGCTTGTTCGACACCTGCTTTTAAGGTCATAATGGACATATCACAATTGCTACAGTTACCGGTAAGTCTGACCTTTAGAATGTGTTGTTTATCTACTTCGACCACTTCAATGTCTCCTCCATCCATTTGAAGATGGGGTCTTAATTTATCCAGTACCTTTTCAATTTTTATAATAATTCCTTGTTTATCCATTCGTAAGCTATAGCTAATCCTTATGTATTGACTTGTACCATCGTCGTAGGTACATTCGTTAGATTTCGAAACCTGACACTCTCGACCAGCTGTTTAGTAATTGCCTCAAATATACTACTTGAGCCATCATCCGTAAATATTGATTTTTCATTATCCGATCGCTCCCTAATAGATTCAATAATGGGGATTTGGCCCAATAACTTACTTCTGGTCATGTCTGTCAGTCGTCTGCCACCTCCTTTACCAAAAATATAGTATTTCTTATCAGGCATCTCAGGTGGGGTAAACCAAGACATATTTTCTATTATTCCTAGTATCGGTACACCTATTTGCTCCATTGTGAACATATTCGCCGCTTTGATAGCATCTGCTACTGAAAGTTCTTGAGGAGTTGTGACAATAACTGCGCCTGTCAAAGGAATTGTCTGAACTAAGGTTAACTGAATATCACCTGTCCCAGGAGGGAGGTCAATGATTAAGTAATCCAATTCAGGCCAAACAGTATCTAAAAAAAATTGCTTGATAATTGCAGCCAGCCTTGGACCACGTAAGACCACTGCTTGTTCAGCTTCAATGATATTTCCTAGTGAAATCATTGGAATTCCGTGGGCGTCAATAGGTATTAGCTTATGCTTTCCTTGAATTTCCTTTACTTGAGGTTTTTGTTGGGTAAGCCCAAACATAGTGGGCATGGACGGTCCATACAAATCCGCATCCAACAATCCTGTTTTATATCCTAGCTTGTGTAAACTGATGGCTATATTGGCTGAGATGGTTGATTTTCCTACCCCTCCCTTACCTGAACCCACCGCAATAAAATTCTTAATTTGAGGAACAATGGCGTTTGGGGCTTCGGAAAGAGGTGATTTTGTAATAAAATGAGCGTGAATGTTAATATTATTGAAATGTTGATTGAGTTTTTGATGAATGGATTGATATAAGATATCTTTGGAGGCATATTGTGGAGAAGGGAGATAAATTTTAAAATGCAAATTATCTTGTTCTAATTTGATATCCCTAATCATTCGCATTTCAATAATATTCAAGTTGGATTCTGGTTCAATAACCTCTTCCAGCTTTTTGATGATGTCAGGTAATATATCCTCCATTATAAAACCATATTTATTAGTAAACTAAACGTAAGAAACTTATTATTGGTTGAACTATTTAAAAATTAATAATTTTAAGCATTAATCCGGATGAAGGTTTACGATTTACACCATGATATATTACCTGAGTTCAAAGATACTGTTGTAAGTATTGGCGCATATGATGGATTGCATATTGGCCATCAAAGAATCATACATGAACTGGTTCAAACGGCTAAAAGCAGACATAGCCAATCCATATTAATCACCTTTTATCCCCATCCTAAAAAAATTATCGACCAAGGTAGCGCCCATATCAAGATGTTGCTCTCTAAAAAAGAAAAAGAGCAAATTCTGGATAGCCTAGGGCTGGATATACTCGTAATCGTGCCTTTTACAGTTGAATTTTCACAATTGCTAGCTGCGGACTTCGTAGAAGGGTTTTTAATGAAACAGTTTGACCCTGCCGTAATAGTTGTAGGGTTCGATCACAAGTTTGGAATTCATGGAAGTGGTGACATGAAATTATTGAGGGCGTATGAAGCAGAACAAATGTTTACGGTTATTGAAATACCTAAGCTAGTTTCCTCCCAAACAAAAATTAGTTCTAGTTTCATACGATCACTAGTTCAGATAAACGATTTTGAAAAAATAAGAGAATTTTTAGGTCGACCTTATTCAATACAAGGGACAGTAGTAAGTGGTCAACGAATTGGCACTACGCTGGGATATCCTACTGCCAATTTAGAACCCGATGATCCCGACAAATTATTACCAAATGACGGTATTTACGCAGCTGTATGTTATATCCAGGATCGAAGTTTCGAATCCATGTTATACATTGGTACCCGACCCACTCTAGGAGAAAAATTGAAAACTACTATTGAAATTCATTTATTTGATTTCAAAGAAGATATTTATCATTCTAAAATAAAAATTGATGTTATAAAATTTATTCGTCCAGATGAAAAATTTACGACTATCGATGAGTTAAAACGTAAAATCACAGAAGATGAACGCAATGTAAAAATTGTATTAAGACCATTTTCATTGCTTTACCAAAAGTCCGCACAACCGCAGGTTGCCATTGCGGTACTCAATTATAATGGTCAAAAATACCTCGAAGAATTTTTACCAGCGATGATAAAATTCAAGCCGGATAACGCGACTTTATATATTATTGACAATGCATCTACCGATGACAGCATTTACTTTTTGGAACGTAATTATCCTGAGATTACGATTATTCGATTGTTAAGAAACTATGGTTTTGCCGGTGGATATAATAAAGGTCTTTCCCAAATAAAATCCGATTACTTCGCGATTGTAAATTCTGATGTTAAAATTAATTCCGATTGGATTAGTCCTTTATTGGATAAGATGATTAAGAATCCAGAAGTATTCATTACGCAGCCTAAAATCAAATCATTAACGCGTCCGAATGAGTTTGAATATGCTGGAGCAGCGGGTGGATTAATTGATTTTATTGGCTACCCTTTTTGTTTTGGAAGAATTTTGGATAACCTTGAGGAAGACAAAGGTCAATATGAATCGGAACGAGAAATATTTTGGGCAAGTGGTGCTGCCATGCTCGTAAAAGCAAGCGTTTTCGAAAAACTAAGAGGATTTGACTCTGAATATTTTGCGCATCAGGAAGAAATTGATTTTTGTTGGCGAGTGAAACGCATGGGAGGCAAGGTGATGTATATTCCATCCGGCGAAGTATTTCATCTAGGCGGTGGCACGTTAGCCTATGACCATCCGCAAAAAGTGTATTTAAATTTTAAAAATAATCTATACACCATATTTAAAAATATAGAGTGGTATAAATTATACTATATACTTCCTATACGCTTAATATTAGATGTGCTGATTGGGATTTCTTTTATATTCAAAGGTAAATTTTCTATTGCTATTTCTATACTGAAAGCCTATGTAGTGGCTATTTCGAGCACACTGTTTTTGGTACAAAAGAAAAAAAATACTGACGCATTGATCAAGACGTATAGTTTTAAAAAATCCAATTTGCGCGGCATGCTTAAGGGATCTATTTTTGTTCAATACTATTTGTTCAATAAACGAACGGTCGGTGACATTTCGAGTCATAACTTTATTGACCCAAATGCATGAGAGATTATGCTATTATTTTTGAGGATGATTTTATAATTGCTATCAACAAGCCTTCTGGACTATTAAGTATTCCTGATAGATATGATAAAAGCAAATTAAATGCGTGGCAACTAATAACAGATAAAATCCCTGGTGTTTTGCCAGTCCATCGTATAGACAAAGAAACCAGTGGTGTATTGTGTTTTGCAAAAAATCCTCAGGTACATCAGTTATTAAATGATGGGTTTGAAAAAAGGAACATATTTAAAGAATACCTGGCTCTTTGTTCCTCCAGTCCTTCTCTAGCTGATGGTATTATCACGGCACCAATAGCCCATGCCTCGGCAGAAACTGGAAAGATGATTTTACATCCAAAAGGAAAAGAATCTATTACCGAATACCACTGCGAAACGGCCTGGGGTGATTATTGTTACATTAAAGCTTATCCTAAAACTGGAAGAACGCATCAAATACGGGTACATTTAGCATGTATAAACTGCCCAATTTTAGCAGACCCACTTTATAATATCATGACTAGTATATCCATTTCAGATATTAAAAAAAGAGTAAAAAAGAATTTTGATCAAGAGCCTATTCCCCTTATAAGTCGATGTGCATTACACGCATCAAAATTGAAATTCACGTTATTTGACAATGAATATGAAATAATGGCTGATATGCCCAAAGATATGAAAGCCTGTCTCGCACAATTAAATAAGTGGCTTTTACCTAAAAAACTTCACTAAAACATAAATCATATATAAAAAATTTAGTAGTATTGCATTGTAATCCTACTTTTACTTCCCATATTATTTAAATCATTACCCCAGAATCAATATGATTAAGGTTGTTATTGCTGATGACCATACCATGTTTGTAGATGGCATTGAATCCATCCTCAAGAATGAGTCCAATATCAAAGTGATAGACCGCTGTTTTGATGGAAAATCAGTTTTTCAGATTTTAAAAAATAAAGCGGTTGATGTTTTATTACTTGACATCAACCTACCTGAAATGAATGGCATCGAAGTCGCTAAAAAAATAAGCAAGGAGAACTACAAAGTAAAAATTTTAGCCTTATCTATGTATAATGAAGAGAGTTTCGTCAGCGAAATCCTCAAAAATGGAGCACTAGGTTATGTATTAAAGAATACGGGTCAACTGGAGTTGATCAAGGCAATAGAAACTGTGGCTGCCGGAGAAACTTATTTTAGTCCAGAGGTTACAGAAACCATTATGGGCAGCCTACTTAAGAAAACCACTACAAAAAAGAGCTCGA
Source organism: Bacteroidota bacterium (assembly GCA_030856215.1). GTDB lineage: Bacteria > Bacteroidota > Bacteroidia > Chitinophagales > Saprospiraceae > Vicinibacter. Next base: position 36,274 of record JALYPU010000119.1, on the reverse strand, counting down.
CTACGTTCATTCCCAAAATATCAAGAAGGGAGAAAGAGGTATTACAATTGATTGTGAAAGAGCTCACTACCCAGGAAATTGCGGATAAATTGTTTATCAGTTTGAAAACAGTTGAATCCCATCGAAGCAGCCTAATTTCAAAGTTGGGTGTAAGGAACACGGCAGGGCTTGTTAGAGCTGCCTATGAACACAAACTATTGGATACATAATCCACTAATTATCGTTAGGTCTTCGATTAATGACATTTATCGGTTAATAAAATCGTGGGTTCCCCTGATTTTTGGAGTCCATTTCAGACGTAGCTTTACGACTGAATGATTTCTTCCCGTAAAGTGGTGTTGTACGTATTGGTACTGCTATGTGATGCATTGTTTTCACAGGATACGTTTATGTTAAACGATTCTACCGTGGTTAACAAGCAGTTTAGTGATAGTAGTACTGACAGTCTTGAGATCGAAATCCAAAAACTTATAAACGAGCACAACTACGCCGGTGCCATCAGTCCTTTGATTCGTTCCATTGAAATATATTCAGACTTACAGGATGTTGACAAAGTGCATTTTCAACGATTCCTTTTGGCCAAACTTTATTTCATTTTGGGATGGTACCAGAGAGCTGTCAATAATCTTGAATACTGCCAGGTTTTTTATCGTCAAAATAATAGGATCATTGATTATGTAAGAACTGTCCATTTGTTGGCCCACTCCTATTATAAACTGGGAAGCCACGACATGGCAAATTATTTCCTAAATCAATGTGAATCTGAAAAACCTCACAATAATGACCCAATTTGCCTCAATGAGCATAAACTTTTAGTTGGCATAGTTGACAAATCATTAAGTTTTAAAGAACGGAAAACTAAACTTTCGCAGGTACTGAAATTTGCAAAGAACACTAACTCCATAGAAATGGAATATCAAGCTTATTTCTATTTGGGTGAACTCTATTTTGAAAATCAAGAATACAACCAAGCCTGCATAGCCTATTTCAAGAGTAGAGAAGCCTGCGATAAGTTTAAATATATGGAGGATTTAAAAGAAATCTCTTTCCGTTTGTATCAATGCCAAAAAGAACAAGGATTCTATGAGGAAGCTTCAGAAAGTTTGCTTCAATATGCCTTTTTAAGCGACACGCTTAGCATCATAAAATCAAACGAACAATTATACAAAACTATCAGTCGATATGAAAACAAAGAGCTAAGAGAAGAAAAACTTGATTTGGCAAAAAACAAGCGATTATTTGAACTTAAAAGCCGTCGCTCTAATTTCGCACTTTATAGCCTAATCATTAGCTTAGCGGCCATTTTAGTAGCCGCTTATTTTGTCATATTATTTTACCAACAAAAACTAGAGACCAACAATATCATTCACAAACAAAATGAACAAATAAATGGTCAGCGAATTAAAGAGCTTGAAAACAATGTCAAAATGCAAAGTATGCAGTTTATGATTTCAGGTCAAGAGAATGAACGGGAACGTATTGCAAAAGATTTGCATGATAGTTTAGGAGGTTTGTTGTCTACTATTAAAATTCGATTTGATAAATTACACCACGAACATAACCAAGATTCCGACAATAAAGACTACATTAAAATTCATGAACTGGTAGATATTGCTTGTAATGAAGTAAGGAGTATTTCACATGATCTTAAGCCGGGAGCACTTCAGGAATTAGGAATTGTAGAGGCTATCCGGGATCTTTTGAATCGTTACAATAGAGAAAAAGGTCCTGATATAATATATCAAACATATGGGTTCGAAACACCTGTAGACATAGATTCAGTGATTTCCCTTCAAATCTATAGAATCATCCAGGAATTACTCAATAATGCCAGCAAGCACAGTCAAGCTAAAGAAATCCTGGTCCAACTCAGCCTTAAAGAAAACGATTTAGAAATTATCATAGAGGATGATGGCTTAGGGTTTGAAATGTCTAAGATTAAGAAAGGCTCTGGCCTTAACAACATTTATTCAAGGATACAATACCTAAAAGCTGATATAAATATTGATTCAGACCCGATCAAGGGAACCTCAGTGCTCATCCACGTCCCAGGCCCATTAACTAGGGTAAACACTGATTTTTAAAAATGGGTGTTTTCAAGGATGTTTTCCCTTCACAATCATCAGATATTTGTACTATCGAAATCATTAAAAAGTTAGTCATTTCGTTAGCTTGATTTGAATATTGAAAATGGGATCCAGGATAAAGGACTATCAGTGATTAAATTATTATAAGGTTTGGTTATTAAAAGGGATTCTTCTTCTTCATCAAAGGTATTGGTTACCTGCATTTATTATATCTAACATTTTAAAATTCTGATAGTCCTTTCTTGGTGTATTACAACTAACTTGAATGAGAGTGATAGAATTATAGGTTTATAATACTTTATTAATGGAAGACCATGGATACCAAATTCATGGTCTTTTTCTTTGTTAACACTATGCTATACGTCCGCTCTGCATAGCCCCTCAATAAATCTTCTTATTTATACTTAGCTCCGCAGAACGTTCCTTATTTACAACAATTTATTCGGACATTGATACTCGTAGTTGCTGTACAACCGGTTTCTAGGTCAGTAACCATTAAAATATATTTTGTAGTCCTTGTGGGTGTGGCGCGAGGATTTTTACAATCTGCACAAGATAAGTCCGAACTAGGCGACCACTTATAAAGCACTGTAGCATTTGGAGGATCAATCGTACTTAATAAATCAATATATTCTCCAGAAATAATAGAACTATCGCTTAAAGTTGAAACTTGTAGGTGATTAACCTTAATTCTTTTTATAAATTGACTATTACCACATTCTCTACTTTGAATATTCAGAGTTATTTTCTTATCTCCCGGATTAGTCCATTTGACTAAATAAGGACCCGAACCCGACCCTTGTACAATTTGTCCTCCATCAAAGTCCCAAAAGTATAGATCTTTTTGATCCGGATTGCCCTCTATATAAATACTATCATAGGTATTTAAGCAAATATCCCTGGCAATGATCGTCGACGGTGCTTTCAATTTAATTCTAAAATAAAACGTATCGGATTTTTCACAACTAGTAGAATCATTCAACACATACACCAATTGATGAGACATACTTTCATCTAACTTTGTGGGATCAATTTCATTCGCTATGACTGAATTCAAATAAAAGGTTCCTCCAATTGGAATTCCTACATTTGATAAGTCTATATTTGAATTCGATGTACAAATCACACTGTCCAATCCAGTAATGAATGGGACAATTGTAACCGCAACTAACTTCACATTCCAGGATGTATCAGGAATTGCACTGCACAACGCAAATTCGGAGCTTAGGCATTTTTCTTCACTTGAAGTAAGTGTCCCATTGTAGGAAACTATTTTATTACTCAAGTTTATACTTGTTTGATAGTCTATTTGAGGAAAGTCATTCACGTTCAATTGAAATTGTTCTGAGCTACAAAGATTGTCAAAAATCGAATTATTAATTAAAACATAAGAATCAAATCCATTAGGCGTATTTACGTATCCGGAATATGCCATTGATTTGCTAATTGTAGAAACCATGTTTAGTCCTCCGATTTGGTTTAACTTTTTTGAACTTATTACAGTGCCATTATTATCTAATCTAATCAAAAGTTGGCCCGACCCAAAAAAGCCGGGATATCCACAAACAAACAGATTACCTGAGTGCACTGAAATCCCTTGAAAAAAACTGTATTGACCGCTTGGATTCATGTATTGTTTAGCCCAAACTATATTACCGGTAATTGGGTCAATTCTATAAATAGTCCCGTTCATTTCTGCTGGCGAAGTCACTACGCCCCTCTATCAGCACTATATCTTCCAACTAAATAATAATCATCATTCACACCTTTAGTAATCGTAGAACCAAAACTTCCCCTGTCTACTTTATTTTCCAGTGGAATAATGGTTTTATTCCAGACAAAGTCACCTTGAGAATTAAATTTAATGTACCACAGAGGGACTATATTATCCGTTCGAGTTGAAGAGTTACCCGCATGGCCTACTGCAATGAATTGATTATCCTTGGTTGGTTCAATATTATAAAGCGCATACAACTCCCTATCTGTGAATTTAATATTCTGAAATTTTATTAACGTTCCAACTTTTGAAACTAATAAGAAAAAAGCGGTTTCTGAATAGCTAAAAAAGTTTTCCACACCAGTAATTGCAATGGAACCTTCATCATTCACATTGATGCCCGAAACAAAATAATTAAAATTATTTCCAAAATAGTTAATCCAATTGACTGCTCCATTAGCATTGATTTTTAAAACAAATATCAATCTTGGCCCAAACTTACGTTGCCAGTAATCAGTACATTACCATCCTTATCGACTTTTATACCTCTCGCAATAACTGTATTGGTAAACTTATAAGAAAAATAGGAAATGATCTTTCCGTTGGAATTCATTTTGATGACATCAATTCCACCATTAACATTTCTAAAAGTTATCAGTTGATCTTTTGAGTCAAAATCAGCCGTGCGAAAATATCCAATATCATTTCCTGCGGAAAATTGTAGTTGATAAGAAGCTTGGGAGAATAATAAACCACAAGAAATAATAAAAAATGAAAATACCAGGGTAGTCTTTTCCATTATCATAGTTTGTGACAAATCTAACAAACAAAATGATTAAAACAAACAAATAATTTACCTATGCAATCTTGTTCTAAAACTGACACTAGGTACATCCATCCATTAAAACACTATTCCATTTGCAATAAGCACTCTTCCCATTCCTTTGTTTTAATGTCCAATTGGGTTTTTTCATTTTCATAAGAAGCAACAACTTTTGTTGAGTCCTGAGATCCATAGAATCCACCAACGGCCATTTTGTTTTCCAACTCTTTCATTTTTACTTCTATCTTTTCAATATCTTTTTCCAGATTTTGAATTTTACGCAACACTTTTTTCTTTTCATCAGCATTGAGTGGATTTTGCTTAAAAGTTTTTTCCTTATTAGATTTAGGATTCATATCCAATGTCTGGATTGAATTTTCTTCTTCAGCTTTTTTTCCAATATAATAATCAACGTCTCCCAAATATTCTTTGATTCCTTGATTTTCAAATGAAATAGTCTTTTCGCCCAACCCTCTTAAAAATTCCCGGTCATGCGAAACAACCACTACGGTGCCTTTATAATTATTAATAGCATCCTTTAATGAATCTTTGGAGGGAATATCCAAGTGATGTGTTGGCTCATCCAAAATCAAGAAATTATGTTCTTTTACTAATAATAAAGACAGTCTCACTCTCGATTTCTCTCCCCCACTCAACACCCTTATTTTTTTTTCTACATCTTTTCCTTCAAAACCCAACCCTCCTAAAATGGACCTGATCCGAGGTCGCAGTTCCGGTAAGGCGGCATCTTCCACAGTTTCCAATACGGTTTGATTTAGATCTAATATTTCCGTGTGCTCCTGAGCATAATATCCAATGCGTATTTCATACCCTAACTCCAAAGCACCTTCCGTACTGGCTATTTCGTTACAAATTAATTTGACCATGGTGCTCTTTCCATTTCCGTTCTTTCCAACGAAACTGATTTTCTCTCCTCGCTCTAATGTTAAATCTACATTCTTAAATACCACTTTTTGTTCATAAGATTTGCCAAGATTCTCCGCTTTCAAAACTACCCGACCACCTTGATGTGAGGGTTGAAATCGTAATTTAATCTGACTGAGGTCTTCGTCCGGCATTAATTTTATCTCCATTCGATCCAATTCTTTTTGAAGTGATTTCGCAAAAGTTGCTTTACTCGCTTTAGCTCTAAACTTATCGACTAAAGCCTCTTTATGCTGGATGACTCTTTGTTGTGCATTGAATTCATTTGTTTCCACCAGGTTTCGCTCCGCACGATAACTTTTAAATGCAGAATAGTTGCCTGTAAAATCATAAATTCTGGCGCGATCCAACTCTAGAATCCGGTTGGAAATTCGATCTAAAAATTGTAAATCATGCGAAATCAGCAGGACACTACCTTCATAGTCTTTCAAATATTTTTCAAGCCATTGGATTGAAACGATATCTAAGTGATTGTTAGGTTCATCCAAAAGTAAGGCGTCAGGTTTCGACAATAATAGTTTGGCTAATTCTATACGCATTCTCCAACCCCCGCTAAAAATGCTGGTATCTTTATCCAATTCGACCGAGCTAAACCCTAAACCTGTCAAAACTTTTTCTATTTCTCCATCGATTTTATCTGCATGCAAATAGTCCAATCTGTCGTGAATGAATATTTGGCGTTCTACCAAATAATGAATGGTATCCATATCGTTGTTGGGATTAGACAATTTATCTTCTATGTCATCCAACTCTTGATTTAATGCCTGAATCTCACTAAGTGATTGTTTTAATTCTTCGCGAACAGTCCTTCCACTATTTACTGGCAATTCCTGACTTAACATTCCAAGAGTATAATTCTTGGGTATTTCAATCTGACCGCCATCGACACGAATTTGTTTTGACATTATCTTAAAGAGCGTAGATTTTCCACTCCCGTTTCGGCCTGTAATAGCAATCTTTTCTCCAGGAGAAATGGTAAAACTCACTTCATTTAGCAATTTTCTATCCCCATAGTTCAGGCTTACGCCAGTCAATCTTATCACTTGAAATTATTATTTTAATTTAATATTTGGTCTCCAGGAATTTGCGCAATCGCAATAAAATTCTCTCCTTTATTTTCCAAAACTTCCTTCCATAAGGACTCCGGTTTCAGCTTAAATAAATAATTAGCATCCATCTCTGATATAATCCAGGAACCTTCATCAATTTCTTCTTTCAATTGACCGTCAGACCATCCGCTATAACCTAAGAAGAATTTTATATTTTCTGGTTGCACCAGTTTTGTTTCAACTAAAAATTTGAGTTTCTCAAAATCACCTCCCCAATATACGCCTTGCGAAACTTTCACAGAACCCTCAATGAGATCCCCTAGATTGTGAATATAATGTAAGGTATTTGTCGAAACAGGTCCGCCAAAATATACTTCCGCATAAAAATCTTCAAATTCCTCTACTAATTCTTCAATTGTTACATCAGATTTTTTATTTATGACAAAACCTACAGAACCTTCACTTTCCAAATGATCTGTAATCAATACAACGGTCCTCTTAAAATTATCATCCTGAATGAACGGTTCAGATATCAAAAGCGAACCTGCTTTAATTTTCTTTTGTTGATTGTCTTTTTTCATTCTAATGGTTTTATCGAAATATTCCGGTCAATTCGTTTTAAAAATCCTGACAATACCGTTCCGTTGCCTCCAACCTCATAAAATTGATCAATTCCGAAATCGATCATGGCTTGCATAGTCTGTGACCATTTGACAGGCGCTGTAAGCTGACGTATCAATTTATCTTTAATTTTAGTAGAATCTGTTTCAGGAAGCGCATCCACATTTTGATACACGGGACAAATCGGTGAACAGAATTCAATATTTTCTATGGCATCAGCCAATGTTTCCCTTGCTGGCTCCATAAGAGACGAATGAAAAGCTCCCCCAACATTAAGAATAATAACCCTCTTCGCTCCCGCCTGAATCAGTTTTTGCTCTGCTTTTTGGATTCCAATCAAACTGCCTGAAATAACTAGTTGACCAGGACAATTATAGTTGGCAGCAACGACCACTTCCTCACCAATGTCCTCACATACCTTTTCAATAACTAAATCCTCTAAACCGACAACGGCTGCCATGGTTCCCGGATTTAATTCGCAAGCTTCTTGCATAGCTTTGGCTCTGATATCTACCAATCTTAGGGCATCTTCAAAGCTTAAAACCTGACTAGCTACCAAGGCAGAAAATTCACCTAATGAATGACCGGCCACTGCAGCAGGGTTCAATGGTTCACCATGACAAATATATTTTATAACCGAATGAAGGAATACGGAGGGTTGGGTGATTCTAGTTGCCTTAAGTTCCTCTTCAGAGCCATGAAACATAACATCACTAATTTTGAATCCCATTATTTCATTGGCAGCTTCAAATAATGACTTTGCCTTTTCATTAATATCATACATGTCCTTTCCCATACCAGGAAACTGGCTAGCCTGACCAGGAAAAATGCACGCGAGTTTATTCATAATCGTGCATCTGAACGGAGTAAATTTAAAAATTCATTTCTGGTTTCAACCTGTCTAAACACCCCAGTAAACGCCGACGTTGTGGTAATACTATTTTGCTTTTGCACGCCTCGCATCATCATGCACATATGCCTGGCCTCGATGACTATGGCTACCCCTTGAGGTTTCAGCGCGTCTTGGATACAATGTAAAATCTCATCTGTCAAACGTTCCTGCACTTGTAAACGTCTGGAAAAAACGTCCACTACACGCGGAATTTTGCTTAATCCCACAATATGTCCATTGGGAATATAAGCAATGTGCGCTTTTCCAAAAAAAGGTAAAATATGATGTTCACAGAGAGAATAGAGTTCAATGTCTTTCACGAGCACCATTTCACTATAACTTTCTTTAAACAATGCAGATTTGAGAATCTTAGCTGCATCCAATTGGTAACCTCCTGTCAGAAACTCCATTGCTTTTGAAGCCCGTTCAGGGGTCTTTAAAAGGCCTTCCCTATCAGGGTTCTCGCCTATTCCCGTGATAATACTTCTATAGTGTGATATAATGTCCTTATTTTTTAAATCTTCCATCAGCTAATAGGTATTCATTTCGACAAATCTAACGATGGATTTGAATATTTGGTTTAGAAATATTCGAATCACCTGAATTTGTCTTGTTGGTGGGAGGTTCTATCGAAAAAATGAGCTTTAAACCAAGGACTTACCTTAATTTTATGGAAGGATGTATTCAGAAGAAAAAATAATAAAAAAGGAAAACAGGAGGGATTCATGGCTTTGGGCGCAAACGCTTTTTTGGTTGATTATTGCCTCTTTCTTTTACTATATCAGTCCACCTACTTGGGGTTGGGCACCTGCATTATTATGGTCGATTTCTGAAACCTTGTTTTTCGCCATCCTTGTAAATATCAACACTAAATTGTTGATACCCAGGTTTATGCTCAACCAATCTTTTTTTTTATACATCGTAGTGCTGATTGGGTTGGTGCTTTTAAGTACTCCTATAAAAATATTATCAAATACCACGTTGCTTCAATTTTTTAGTCTCCGCACATATGCTTGGGTCACCGACCCTGGTTTTAATTTTATCAGTCTGCTTATTGTTACAGCATTATCTTCTTTAGTTCGCATTCCTCTTGATTGGTTAAGTATTCAGAAAGAAAAAAAAGAATTGATCACAAAAAATATTCAGACTGAATTACAATTTTTAAAAAATCAAATTAATCCACATTTTTTATTCAATACCTTGAATAATTTATATGCGCTTACGTTAAAAAAATCAGATTTAGCTCCGGATGTGGTGTTAAAATTATCGGATATGATGAGGTATATGCTATACGAATGCAATGAAAAGGAAGTTCCTCTGGAAAAAGAGTTACGCTATATTCATAATTATATTGAGTTAGAAAAACTTAGATTGAGTAAACCTGCCGACATTAGGGTACAAATCACGGGTGATATCAGTCATTCCAGTGTAGCACCTTTATTATTAATCCCTTTCATTGAGAACAGCTTTAAACATGGATTGAAACTTAGTATCGACGATTCGTTTATTCATGTCAATTTAAATCAAACAGAAGATGCTATACAATTCCAGATAATCAATTCTAAACCTCCAAAAATAGCTGCAATTTTTAATGGAAGTAAGGTGGGCGGTATCGGTTTGGTGAATGTCAAAAAGAGATTAGAAATCATATATCCGAATCGCCACAAACTTGAAATTTTGGATCGTCCCGATTCCTTTGAGATAAAATTAAATTTACAAACAACTAATTTCAATAAAAATGATACGTACCCTGATCGTGGATGACGAGCCTCTGGCTCAGGAAATTTTACAAACTTATATTTCTCAGATACCGAATTTATTCCTGGTAGCCTCTTGCAATAATGCGATTGAGGCCAATGACATATTGAGAAAAGAGCCCGTTGATTTGATGTTGTTGGATATTGAGATGCCGCAACTAACAGGAATTGAATTTTTACGAAGTCAAGAGCATGCGCCGATGACTATTTTCACAACTGCCTACCGCGAATTTGCTATACAGGGATTTGAATTGAATGCTATTGACTACTTATTAAAACCAATTTCATTTGAACGATTTTTAAAAGCGATCAATAAAGTGAGCGCTAAAATTCAACTTGAAGCTCCAAAATCGTTGGAAGCTCTTGCAGCTACGTTCATCTTTGTCAAGGCAGATAAAAAATTGATCAAACTTAATTTTGCTGATATAATTTATATAGAAGGATTAAAAGATTACGTCATTATACACACAGAAACCCAACGAGTGATCACACTACAAACTATGAAAAGCCTTGAAGAAAAACTTCCGGAGCATATATTCTTAAGAGCCCACCGATCATTTATAATAAACCTCAATAAAATTCAGGCGATTGTTGGAAATGGTATCGAAGTCGTAGAACGTGGGCAGGTAAAACATCTTCCTATTGGTAAAAACTATAAGGACGAGATGGAGGCGATGATAGAAAAGAGGAAGTTATAATAAAACGTATAATTTATAAAGTATCGTTTCTTTCCCTATAACTGATCACTAAGTATCCACTACCTTCAGGGATATCAACATAACAACTTAGGACAATCCTATATTAAATAAACAAGTCGCGTAAAAACGCGACTCATTTATCTAACAATAATCAGAATAAAACTGGTTATATAAAAACAGGGATTATTTCAAGATCTCCAATTTTTTTGTAATAGGTCCAAGGGACGTTTCTACTTTAAGCAAATATAATCCATTTTCCAATCCATGTGTTTCAAATGAATTATGTTTTTTATCGGGATGTATTACTTCTCGTAAAATCTTTCCCTCCATGCTATAAAGCGTATAAGATTTAATCTCTGTTCGTCCATTTAAATGAATCTGAACGATCTCAGATGTTGGATTTGGATATACTATCAATTTATTAGGATCCAATTCCGTTTGAACATCTTGATTTTTCTTGAATTTTAAGTTGATCGTACGATCTTCCAATTGGACTATTTCTCCCTCTTCGGTTAATGCCAATATGTTGCTGAAGTAAAATGGTACATTTAAAAATCCATCATCACCTCTGAAACCACCAAGATCATCTTCTACTATAAAACGGATTCGTTCTACGCCTCCTTTACCACTAGCTTTTCTAGCGTTAGCTCTCACAAATCCACTTTCCAATCGACCATCCCAAGGTTTTTTAAACATATTAAGCGTGGCAGCCCCGCGAGGAAACCATTTATTTTCATAGAAATCTACGTACAGACTTGATTCATCTACAACATCTCTATTATAGTCCAGTTCATAAGAATAGCCGGCTATATTAATTACTGGATATTGATCATTCCCTAGTTGAATTTCTATAGCAGCCCAATCTCCAATTGAATCCGGGACTTCTACAATTTCCAAATTAAAAGGAAAATTTCCTCTGGCGTAAACTTCTTCAGGAATTAACGAATGTTGATTACGGTATTCATCTGAAATAGCCATTGTATCCGCGGCAGACACTTTGCCATTGCCATCTGTATCAGCATGTTTTAAATCAATGGAGCTACCCCGTAGTTTTAGATTCCAGTCAGTAGCTTTTTGTGCCCGAAATCTTGACCTTGGCCCATATGAAGCACTTCTTTCTGCGCCAGTATTACCTAAATTATACCCTAGCTGTAACAAATCTTTCATGGAAACGACACCGTCAAGGTCAATATCTCCAGGCCAAACACATTCTCCTGTGCATTGACTTGGACATGGAATGACCTCATTGAGTACATCTATTCTTATTTGGCTAGAATATGTTTCCCCGGTTGAAAGTATCTTATAGGTTAAATTAAAATCGACAGCGCCTGCAAAATGCCTTGGGGTATGAAATAAAAGCATATCATATCCTTTCAACATAGTGTCACATCTTGGTGCTGTGAAGTGGAAAGAGTCTAAACCAGGATAGAATCTGATTGAATCATTATCTGACTCGAATTCGAAGGCATCCAATGGAATATTATAACTTAAGGATAGCGGTGTATTTTTTGGTGTAGTAAAATAATAATCAACGTTTTTGGGTTGATAGTCTCCCACATAAATTAACACTTTTCCATATTCACAAACTCCATTTGGACAAGCTTTATAAATAAAGCTTTGAACCCCTTGATAATCTGCAGGTGGGTCATATTTATAATCACCAGAATTATTGATTCGGGTTAATGTTCCTCCCATTGTGGTTTCGTGGGTGAGAATCACATATTTATCCACCAAATCATTAGCGGCAACATTAAAATTGACTTCTTCATTGATAGGAGTATAGAAGCGGTCGTTGATTACAAATTGGTTAGCTTCTGGTTGGGAAAAAATTTCCACAAAAATGCTACGTGTAAAATTTCCATCTTCCAACACGATAGTATCAAATCCAAAATAGTTAGGAAAAGGCTTGTATAAAACAGACGCTCCATTATCAATTTCTGCGGTTCCATGATCCGGGGCATCTGTTATTGAATAGTCATCAGAAGGTAACACCACACTTACGGCCACGTCTTCAGCAGTTCCTACATGTATAGTGTCAGAAAGAGGATAATTGGCAGGATTAATTTGAATGGTAATAGACCCATTTTCACAGGTTCCTAAGGTATCGCATACAGAATAGTTGATATAAGCGGGTCCACTATAATCTGGTCTCGCATCAAAAACAATAGCGGTATCGCCTTGTATGCTCGCTGTGACGTTTCTTTGGGCAGAAATACCGGTAAGTTCTATGCGGTTTAACCCTGAAATAGAGGTGGAATCATTTTCCAAAGGATGAATGACAATATTGGTGGCATTGATATCGCAAGTATAAAAATCCGGCCGAGCTGCCAGATAAGACTTCAATACATTAAAAATATAGCTTTTATATTTAATTTTTCCAGTGGGAGGTCTAAAATCTCTATATTCAACTATTATAGTGTCAGCCCCTATAAAATTAGGGTCTGGAACGTACGTAATCGCCAAATGTCGATCATTAGCATTATAAACCAAGGTCAAACTACCGTTCGCAGAGCTATCAATCAATTCTATAGGGTCATAGACATTATAGATATGCTGCGTTACTGTATAGGTTTTAAGTAAATTTATAATTTTATATGGACCATCGTCCTGACTTTGGGCAGCCAGACTGAAAAATAGGGAGATAAGTACAATGAATCCTTTTATTTTCATTATATAAACCAGTTGCACAAAAATACACAAGTTTTTATATATCCAATACTTATATTCAATCTTTTTAATTTAATATATAATTAATTTTCAATATGTTATCTACAAATTTGTATATCAATGTTTAATAAATTATATAAATTTCTAATATGAAAATGATTTTTTAAGTTGCCCAATCGATATTCGTATATTTACACTAAAATTACCAGTTTTTGAAAGAAACCAAAGTATATGCCCTACTCTCTAGTTTAACAGTGATAGAGCTCAACCGTTTTCGCCGGTTTTTGGAATCGCCGTATTTTAATCGCAACGAGCAAATTTTAGCCTTGTTTTATGCCTTAGAAACGCATATAAGGGCTGAAAACGAAGAAGATCTGACTAAAGAAATACTCTGGCCTTTTATTTACAAAGAAGACATCTATGATGATCGCCGCTTCAGAAAGTTATGCACGGATCTTTTGGACCTGGGGGAAGAGTATCTGGCGCAGGAGGCCTATAACGAAAACCCATTGCATCAGGCGAATTATTTATTGGAAGCCGTCCACAGAAAACAAATTGAGCGGATGTATAATAGCGCCACCAGCTCTGCGAAAAGCTTATCGCAACGTCAAAATCTAAAACCTGCATCCTACTACTACTATCAATATGAAATAGAAAAGAACTTGTATAAACTACAGAATATTGAAGTAAATAGAGCCAGTAAGGAAAACATTCAAAAAATCAATTTGGAAACCATTGTTTCTAACCTTGACTATTTTTATATTTCAGAAAAATTAAAATACTATTGCACTTTATTAAGCTGGAGTAAAATAATTGCCCTTGATAAAAATATTCTGTTTATCGATGAAATCATTCAAATCGCTACGCAAGATGAATTTAAAAATATTCCTCCCATAGCTATATACCTGAAAATATATTATACGAATGTAGAATTTGAAAATGAGAATCATTTTTTTGATTTAAAAGTTTTAATAAGCAACTATATCGACTTATTTCCTATTGAGGAAGCGAAAGACATTATGGATTCTGCTATTAACTACTCCATTCAAAAATCCAATAAAGGTGAATCTAAATATCTGGTACAATTATTTGAATTATATAAAAGCTCCATTGAGAAAGAAATCATTTTTGTTAACAATCAAATCACCCCATGGTCTTTTAAAAATATCGTGACGGCTGCCCTTAGACTTAATGAATTTAGCTGGGTGGAAGATTTTATTAGTAAATATTCATCCCGAATTAACAAGAGTTATAGACATAATGCCTATAACTATAATCTTGCAAATTTATTTTTCTATAAGAAAGAATTTTCTAAAGTAATTCCACTGTTACAAAAGGTAGAATATGATGAAGTATATTATAGTTTGAGTGCAAAATGCATGTTATTGGCTACTTATTATGAATTAGATGAGTATAATGCCTTAAGCTCATTTGGTGATAGTTTCAAATTATATATAGGAAGAAATAAAAATGTAGCTGAGAGTAAAAAGGTATTCTATTTAAACCTAATTAAATTTACAAAAAAACTTTACGATGCTAAATTAAGTGACAACACGTACCTTTTAAAATTAAAATCTGACATTACTAAAGCAAATGATGTGTTCAGCAAGGAATGGCTTTTGGAAAAGGTGGAAGAATTAATTACGAATTAATCAGCCAGTTGGCAGAACATCCGCCAGTTGGAGGAATGAATAAAGAATTCAGCGGAATAAAATTCAAATTAAAACAACTAAAAAATAAATAAATTGGATAAATATTTAGTTCTATTATTCGTTTTATCAATTACGATATCTTGTAAAACGGATAAGCTTCCTATTTTAGGAAATAAACAGGAAGTCAATGGTCAGTTGGTACATAACCAAATACCCGATTTTCATTTGACCAACCAGTTTAACCAGAGTCTACGACGTGAAGACCTAAAAAACAAGGCGCACCTCGCTGTTTTCTTCTTCACTTCCTGTCCAAGCATATGCCCCAAAATGATGCGAGGCCTTATGGATATTGAAGAGACCTATCACAATGAAAAAAGGCTGGCCTATCTCTGCTACAGCCTCGATTACCGAAGAGATTCTATTCCTAGATTAAAAGAGTATTATGATAAATTAGGTATTGAAAATGAGCAATTTTATTTATTGCAGGGAAAAGAAAAAAAGGATATCTATGATTTGTCCGATGAATATATGAGTATTACCATTGAAGATGATTCCGCACCTGGCGGCTTTGATCATAGCGGTTGGATTATATTAGTGGATCGGGATTTTCATGTTCGTTCGTATTGTTTAGGGACCGACCCGAAAGAAATTGATCGAATGAAAAAAGATATCAAAACACTTTTGAATGAAATGGATTAAAATTTTCTTCTTATTTTTTTTCGGTTTAGTTGCTTGTTCGGAACCTTACAAAGAAGGGAAAGCTACCTACATGGTTCATTGCGCCGGATGTCATGGTAATGAGGCTGAGGGTTTTTCTACGTTATATCCGGATTTAAAAGATGCCGTCTGGATTAATCAAAACAGGAATCAATTGGCGAATATTTTAAAAAATGGAACTAAAGGTAATCTTCGACCCGGAATAACGAATCGCCTGCAAAATATTGAGATGCCTCCAAACACCATCATTAACGAAATTGACATTACCAATATCCTCAATTATTTAAATTATAATTATTGGAAAATGGATGAGTTTTCGTTGGAGGAAATTAAAGGGAGGATTCATTGAGGTATTGCTTTTAAAAATATCGTTCAACTCACCCCCTTACCCCCTCTCTTAAAAGAGAGGGTGAACAAATACGAAATTAACAGAAATCGAAACTGTAGCTTGCGTAAGCTGAGATATGAACGAACTGAAAGACATAAAAATGTCTTTCAGTGAAGTGAACCGAAATTGAAGCTGTAGCTTGCGAAAGCTGAGATGAGGCATGGAGATAGAAGCATAAGAGACCTTCAGTATTCGAAAGATTCAATGGGGTTTGTACTCAGTTGCAAAGTAGTCTTTGAAAATACTTATCTTAAAAATGAAAACTTACCACCAACGAAGGAAGGAATGGCAATTGATCAACTCGTCTGTTTTCAACTACATTGAAGTAAAAAATATTTTTACGATCGTATGCATTAGTGACACTTGCTGTTACATCAAAATACATGAATTTCGTAATATCAATTCTTCTTTTTAATGAAACATCGAGTCTATGATAATATGGAAGCCGTCCTGAATTTATTTTATCTGAATAGATCACTCCGATATCTGGATTTTCTGTACCGAAATGTGTGTCTAATCCATTAGGAAATTTATTATCCCCAAAAAAGCCTTGTATCTTAGTAAAAGCAAATCCAGAGCCGAGGTTCCATCTTACACCAGCCTCCCATTTACGACTTCTTCCAAACTCATATGTACCGACTACATTGATATTATGCCTGCGATCAAATAATGCAGGAAATGTCTGTACTCCATCATCCCGATTTACAAAACCTAAAGAATAACCCAACCAAAGACTCCAGTTTACCCAGGTAGATTTCAACAAAAAATCAACTCCATAAGATTCACCGGTTTCTTTTGAAAAATTAGATTCCTGGGCACTTCGTTTGTTCCTATTCAAATTGTATAGGCTTGTAAAATCTTTATAATATCCTTCAACATTGATATCAGTCCTGTCAGACAAATCGATTTCAAATCCTGCAATACCATGAGTGGATTTTATTAAATCAGGACTCGTTATAAATCCCACAAACAAATTCACAATATCCCGTTCACTAACAGAACTCATAAGGTTTTGTGAAAACAATCCACCGGCTGCTTTTAATCTTACTTTATCAGTTACGTTCCATTTTAAACCCAGCCGTGGTTCAATGTTCACCGTTCCTAAAGATGCATAGTATTGAAATCTAACGCTTGGATCAAAAACTATTTTTTTCGTAGCTAACTTGTATTTAAAATACCCCGCAATTTCTGTATTGTTATTCTTAGTGGAAATGGGTATTTTTAAGAAATTGGTAAAATCAAAATCAGTGGAAAATGTATTAAATTCAATCCCGTATCTTATTTCTGCATTGCGGTTGAAATATGAAAAGTCCAAATTGGATTGAAGTCCTTTGATTTCACTAGTTCTGGGATCTGCTTGAACTTCATTTAACTTGATAAAATATCTGGAATAGTTGACATTTCCCCCGACAATTATACTGGAATTATTAGGGATGAGTTTAAAATTGGTTCCCGCCCCACTCGCTTTCCAATTTAAATCCGCCAAACCTGTATAATTTACTTTGTCGTCAAAATTAAACCCATATAAATTCAGCACACTACCATTGTTGGATACCGAGGAAACTTTGCCGTAAATATCAGTAAACTGGAAAGGTAACTTTCCAACTTCAGGATCAATCGCATATTTATAAAGTGATGGCGACGTTTTATCAATGTATGAGTGCTTAGCGGTTATCAAAAAGCTAGTGCTACCTGGCTTATCATCCCTAAATCGTGAAATTGGTCCTTCCAATAATACTTTGGCCATAAATGGACCTCCTGATACCAACCCCGATAACCGGCTCCTGTTTCCTTCCCTTGTTTTCATATCCACAATGGCTGAAATACGCCCGCCATACTCTGCACTAAATCCCCCTGTTAAAACATCTACCGTTCTAATTATTTCCGTTTCAAAAACAGAAAAAATACCAATAGAATGAAAAGGATTGAAAATGGTCATTCCGTCCAGCAGGATCTTATTTTGGACAGGAGAACCTCCACGTATATAAATTTGTCCCCCTTGGTCACCCGTTGTGATGACTCCTGGAATAATCTGCAGGTATTGGGCAATATCCGGTTCACCACCTGTAGACGGTAAGGATTTAATTTCTTTCGGTGTAACGGTAATACTGGAAATTTTAACTTCCGTTCGGGCTTGCTCCCGTTTGCCTGAAATACTGACCTCATCTAATTTAAAGCTGGACTCACTGATAAACATTTGTTTATTAATAATTTGGTTGGCGCGCAAGCTCACTTGGGTAATCAGGCTATCGAAACCTATAAAACTAACAACAATTGTATAATCCCCTTTAGGGACTCCTGCCATGTTAAAAAAGCCAGAAGAATTGGTCACAGTCCCTATATCAGTACCTTTTAAAAATACTGTGGCAAAAGAAACAGGTTCACCTGATGCTCTATCATATACATTTCCACGAATATCTCCATTCTGCGCCGAAAGCTGGCTTAGACAAAGAAAAGTCACACATAAGGCAATTACATATCTCATCGCAAATAATTGAAGGCGCAAATCTACCTATTTCAAATTAAATCTGAAGGAACCGTGCATGTTAAAAAGGAAATCGACTAAATCTAAACGTTTATAATTAAATTTCGTTACTTATCCATTGGAACCGACTAGACAATTTTCTGAATTTAATGGGATTCGATTTTACTTTAATCCCAACCCAAGAAAGGGCCGTAAAACCTTCTCTAACATGTTTTCATTGTTCAGGGAGCTCTTACTCAGGACCTCAGGAGATATATTGATGAGCTTTGAATGGATGAATGAAATCGATCAAAAGTTTCCTTTTACCCGACCAGATTATGGTATGGCCGATTTCATAAAAGAATTAGAAGATAAAGGATTTATTACCAGGCAAGATACCCGACAATTCCAGAACCCCTATAAAGCCAGTTCAAAATTAGAAATAGATATCCGAAAATCTTCCTTTGAAGAAATATTTGGACGCATGCGTAAGACCCGGAGCGGCAATCACAGCAATCAAAAAAACGGGCGAGGAGATGAAATAGATGATCAATTGAGAAACTTTGAATTTGGAGATGATTTTGAACGGGTACAAGCTTCCGAATCTTTAAAGAACGCCTATCTCAAAAACAGTACTCCCGAATACCTGGAAGAAGCCGACTTAGTGGTTAGTGATCGCTTACAAGAAAATCAATGCAGCACGGTCCTTATGATTGACATTTCACATTCCATGATTTTATATGGAGAGGATCGGATCACACCCGCAAAAAAAGTGGGTTTAGCTCTTGCTCATATGATCACCCAGTTTTATCCGAAAGATACCCTGGATGTAATTGTATTTGGTGATGATGCCTGGAAAGTAGAGCTCAAGGATTTACCTTTTTTGGAAGTAGGCCCTTACCATACTAATACTGTGGCGGGTTTGGAATTAGCCATCGATTTATTAAACAAAAGAAGGAATCCGAACAAAATGATCATGATGATCACCGATGGCAAACCCAGTTGTATTAAAAAAGGAAAAGAATATTACAAGAATTCTTTTGGCCTGGATCGACAAATAATTCAACGAACGTTAGGCCTGGCTGTAAAATGCAGACGATTGCAAATCGATATCAATACGTTCATGGTTGCTTCAGACCCCTATTTAATAGAGTTCATCGAAGAATTTACAAAAGCCAACCAGGGTAAATCATTTTATACTTCCTTAGATGGATTGGGAGAAAAAATACTAGTCAATTATAAAAATAACCGTAAGAAAAATTCAAGCAGATGATCGCAAAAACTATTGCTGAATTAAAAAGAGATCAATATCCTTTCAAAACGATACGAACTGAAATCAGAGATAATCTCATTAAAAAAATAAAATCTAAGGAGCACCGATTCTCTAGAATTTATGGGTATGACAAAACAGTTATACCTGATACAGAGCGTGCATTATTGAGCGGACATAATATTTTATTCCTGGGATTAAGGGGCCAGGCTAAAACGAGAATTGCCCGTTTAATGGTAGATTTTCTGGACGAATACATTCCTATAGTTGCTGGATCTGAAATCAACGATCATCCTTATGCTCCGGTCAGCATTTATGCCAGACAAAAAATTCAAGAGCTAGGTGAACAAACGCCTATTGAATGGATCCATAGATCCACGCGCTATGTGGAAAAACTAGCGACACCTGATGTGTCCATTGCAGATCTCATTGGTGATTTGGATCCAATCAAGGCCGCGCATCAGAAATTGAGTTTTGCAGACGAAAGAAGTCTTCATTATGGTTTAATTCCCCGATCCAATCGTTCCATCTTTGTAATCAATGAATTGCCGGATTTGCAAGCCCGGATTCAAGTTTCGCTTTTTAATATTCTGGAGGAAGAAGATCTTCAAATTCGCGGGTACAAAATAAAATTGCCCCTGGATGTTTTTTTC
Organism: Bacteroidota bacterium; assembly: GCA_030856215.1. Lineage (GTDB taxonomy): Bacteria > Bacteroidota > Bacteroidia > Chitinophagales > Saprospiraceae > Vicinibacter. The sequence continues at coordinate 15,874 of JALYPU010000119.1, read as the reverse complement.
GTTTTTACTGCAAACCCAGAAGATTATACCCACCGTGGAAGTATCATCACTCCCTTAAAAGACCGGATTGAAAGCCAGATATTAACACATTACCCTATCGAGTTGGAAGATGCAATGAAAATTACTGATTCAGAGGCAAAAATAAATTCGGACCATAAAAGTCAGATTATAATCCCTGAATTGATCCTTCGTATCATTGATCAAATTGCTTTTATCGCGCGCGAAAGTGAATTTGTTGATGAAAAAAGTGGTGTTTCTGCAAGATTGAGCATTGCAGCCCGTGAATTACTTCAAAGCGCTGTTGAACATAGAATGTTGATTAACGGGGAGAAAAAAGCACAGGCTAGAATATTAGATTTGTTGTCTGTGGTACCTGCTTTAACCGGCAAATTGGAATTAGTCTATGAAGGCGAACAACAAGGTAGCCTTGAAGTAGCCCTTCACCTGATTAATGAGGCTATTTCTGCCGAAATTAAGCCACTATTTGTGACGTATTCCAATGGAAAGAAAAAAATTAATGAATCCTACACTGCCGTCGTTAATTGGTTTTCCAATGGAAATAGCCTGGAATTGGATACGGATATTCCTGAAAATGTTTATACAAAAACGGTCGAAAGTGCTATTTCGGATGCCTCACTATTATTAGTTTGTCAGGAAAAAAACACTAAACTTTCGAAGTTGCTTTTAAAGGAGGCCCTGTTGCATTTTTTATCCGCACAAAATGCTATACAGAAGGAGTGGTATGACCAAAGAATTGAATTTAAAGATCCATTATCAAGTATGCTGGAAGATTTAAATTTAAGTGAAAATTAATACGTGGTTTTTATTTTTCTAGCCAGGTTTTTAAAATAGTATATCCTCCTGGAGTCATAATACTTTCAGGATGAAACTGCAGGCCTTCAATACGGTCGCTTTTATGAATCAATCCCATAATAACTCCGTCCTCTGTGGAACATGTAATGATTAAATCATGGGGCAACGATTCCTCATCGACCGCCCATGAATGGTATAATCCTGCATGGAATCTCTCTGGAATATGTCGCAAACAAGAATTCTGAAGTATTGGATGCATGAATATTTCTTGTTGGACACCATGTTGAACAATCGCTTTATTAATTAAACGGCCATTAAAAAATTTAGCTATAGCCTGAAGTCCCAAACAAACACCCAATATTTTTTGATGTGGTTTGTAATTCTCTAGTATGTATGACATCAATGGAAAATCATCGGGTAATCCGGGTCCAGGTGAGAACATAATATATGAGTAAGCGTTTAAATGCTCTATTTCTTCGTTCTTACCATTGACCAGTTTTATCTCAGCTCCTAACTCCTCCAACATCTGAATCAAGTTGTAAGTAAAAGAGTCGTTATTATCCACGAATAATACAGTAAGTCCTATTTCAGACATAAAATGTTACCTAACTTTAAGCCAGAAAGATAGAAGAGAGATCTGATGTTTACAAGTACCCCATATGAAATATGTCTTAATCAAATGGATTCACTCTATTCAAAAAGAATTCCCTACATATTTTTAATCTCTTTTTGCAAAACCATGGGATACTGCATAAAGCTATGCGATCTTAACCGGGGCGAAATTGACTTTAGTTTTAATGATAGCAGTCTTCCTTCATTTAAAAATGATTTTCAGTTTAATTCAAAACCTATTCCATATCCAACTTATTTACAATCTTTCCAAAAGGTACAGGACTTCATACAGCAAGGGGATACTTATCTATGCAACCTTACTTTTGAAACTGAAATTCAGACTACACTAGACTTAAAAACTATTTATGATTACTGCTTGGCCAAGTATAAGTTTTTTAGCAAGGACCAGTTTGTATTCTTTTCTCCCGAGCGATTTGTCCATATTAGGGATAATATTATCTCAACAAACCCAATGAAAGGCACCATCACCGCTGAATTACCCAATAATTCTGACATTCTTTTAAAAGATCCCAAAGAAAATTCAGAACACAATACAATTGTAGATTTACTGAGAAATGATTTAAGCATTGTCGCTACTCAGGTAAGATTAGCAAATTTTAAATATCTGGATAAAATAAAAACACATAAAGGATCTATATGGCAAATGAGTTCAGAAATCTCAGGAACTGTGCGACCAGAGTATAGGCAAACTCCAGCAAAAATCTTTGATTCTTTATTGCCAGCCGGATCAATTTGTGGGGCTCCAAAAAACCGTACGGTGGAAATAATCCATCAAGTAGAAAATTATCATCGCGGATATTATTCTGGTGTTATCGGCGTGTACGATGGGACTGAGATAGATTCAGCCGTTATGATACGGTATATCGAAAAAAAGGGAGATAAACTGGTCTTTAAATCAGGTGGAGGTATTACTTACATGTCAGACCCAATAAAAGAATATCAAGAGTTAAACAATAAAATTTATGTTCCCTTTCTTTGAGACGATGGCCATGAAAGAAGGAAGCATAAGAAATGTATTCTTTCATCAAAAAAGAATGGAGGAAACATTTAAAATGTTTTATCCTTCGGAAAAAGCTATCAATCTAAGCTTGATACAATTTCAGGAACCTATGTTGCCTCATCTAAAATATAAAGTAAAGGTCCAATACAACAACCTTGGATTTAAATTCAATGTTCAACCGTATCATTCGAAAGTCTTTAAAAACGTACATATTAAAAACGATAATCAAATTGACTATCCATTTAAATTCACAAATAGAAAAAATATTAACAGCCTGATGAAACAAATCCCTGATACAGATCAAATCATTATTCTAAAAGACGATTACATAACAGATAGCAGTTACAGCAATATAGTTTTTTACGATGGGGAGAGATGGATTACCCCTGCTACTCCACTATTAAAAGGAACTATGCGAGAATATTTGTTGTCTGAAAAACGCATCAATGAAGATTACCTGGAAGTAAAACAATTAATACATTTCAAAGAATTTAAATTTATCAATGCTATGAATAATCTAGATGAAGCCCATTCTTATCCTATGTCATGTATCTTGTATTAGTCTAACAATAATGAATAAAGACACTTTATATAAATTAACGAATGAAATTGATGAATTTGGAGCACAACTTATTGTAGTTACTAAAAATCAACCCTTGGATGAATTAAAACAGCTATTACATAATAACTATCGCGCGTTTGGAGAAAATCGAGTACAGGATCTCGTGGATAAAAGCAACCAATTATCCAAAGAAATTGAATGGCACATGATTGGGCACCTTCAGACCAATAAAGTTAAATTAATTTCAGGATTCGTGCAACTGATACACTCTGTGGATAGCTTTAAACTTGCCACTGAAATTAATAGAAGTGCCAGTATGCATCAAAGAACTCAATCCATCCTTTTGGAAATAAATATTTCGAATGATGCAGGGAAATATGGATTCTCTTTTGATGAATTAAGAAACAGTTTGGAAGCCTACAATTGGGATGCCCTCAAAAATATTTCCATATGCGGCGTCATGGGCATGGCCAGCATGACTAATGAAAATCAACTAATTCGAAGTCAGTTTAAGAAATTACATAACCATTTTGATTGCCTAAAGCAGGAATATTTTTCAACCCAATCATCGTTTAAGGAACTTTCTATGGGTATGTCCGGCGATTACAAATTCGCTTTAGAAGAAGGTAGTACGATGGTCAGAATAGGTAGCTTGATATTTCAATAAATTTACTGCACTACAATTTTTTGAATTAAATTTTTGCCTGCACGATGGATACTAACAAAATAAATTCCCTTAGCCATTGATCGTAAATCTATCGATTGGCTGATAGAATTTGATTGTGAATAAACAATGTTACCCCAAACATCAAATACATTCAGAAATGTTATTTCGTTTATCTTATTCAATTGAAATAAACCATCTGAAATACCAGGCGTAATAAAAAATTCATTTTGCGATGTTTCGTCGGTACTACTTATTCTACATAGTGATTGGGTATGGAACTCAAAATTATCAAAACTCAAATTAGGATCATTTATGGTGAAATTATTCGGCTCTGCGCTAAAACTTAGATCCGATAAAACTACAGGATCTTTAGTCACATTGTGAAAAATTTCTGTTTCGCATGGATTACTTCCATCCGCATCATTAATTACAAATCCTATGAAATTACTTTCCAAGTTATTAGATTTCATAGCCATGATGTAATTCTTCCAAGACCCATGAAAATTGGCATGGGATGTCGTAGCTGCACTAGTATTTTTGAAACCTTCTTTATACACTACTTCTTTTTCAACAATAGCATTAGCCCCATTAATTTTTACAAATCCAAATCCCTGACCATCAGCCTCAATGGGCTGTTGTCCCGATAAAATGAATACGCTGTTGGCAATTTCAAATGATTCCATTCGAATTATCGGTGAATAATTTCTCCAGGTTCTTAAGTTAAAAGCCGTATCCAACATGGTAATCAAAATAGAACCTGCGTCTAATTTTTCTCCTATTGCTTGTGTTGCTAAATGAATATTGACACTATTGGTTTTAATAAACGTTTTTCCAGGGACATATTCTTCCGATTGACTTCCATTATAAAATTGCATTTTTTTAGTTCGAATCAGCGCCCCGGAGATTTGAAAATCAGCCACCAACACATTCGTTGCGAAATTCTGTTTTTGAATAGACGTTCCTGTGATTATGATTGAATTACGCGGCGACAATGTCATACCTCCCGCTAATTCGTCTGATGAAAAATCACTTGCATTCAAAACTTGATTCCAATCCAGTATGCCGTTTTCATCCATACTGAAGAGAACCATTTTATTGGCCCCAGCAGGTCCCCTGTTTAAATAATAGTCGCCCAATATATAAATCCTGTTTCGTGAAATGATGATATCTCTTGGAACTAAATTATTTTCCGGTTGGTTTGGAGCTATAATTTTTGACCATATTATGCTTTTATCTGCATTATTTACTTTTATGATAAAAGCCTTTTGTGAATTGCTTCCAATCGCTCCAATTAAATAAATGGCAGTTCCGCTATGAATAAGTTTTTGAATGTCTATATTTTGCGTGGTTCCAACAATAGCTTTTGTTGTTGCAATTACCCCCGATTTCTCAATAAATGAACATGCACCAAAGATTTGATTGGATGTTGTATTTATATAGTTAAATCCTAAAATCGCTTGCCCTGACCCGCCTGACAACGTAGAAGGACACGCAAGATCCACGACATTTATTATAGTAACATTTGCATCAACCGGACTAAATTTGAATATATCCTGTGTATAACATACACTAATTGAAATTGAATAGAGAAAACAAATGAGTAAAATTTGTTTCATGGTTTAGTTTTTAAAGTTTTGTAATCCTGGATTGAAACAGTTTATTAGCATTGATAAACTGAATGATATAACATGCTTTATTGAGTTGACCTAATTCCAATTCAAATTGGGATTGTTCTTTAATTTCGTTTGTAATAACGACCATTCCGTTAAGGTTAAAAACTTTGAGCGTACCACTTTGTGGTTCTTCCCAACGAATATGGAGTGTTTGTTGGACAGGATTTGGAAACATACTCCAAGTATCCTGCACTGTAATAGACTTAGTACTAACAATGGTTCCATCTACTCTAAATTCTGTATTAAAAATGCTGATTCCGCCTCGTTGATTTCCTACCACCATATCCAATATGCCATCATCATCAATATCAGCTATATCCAGATGCGTGCGCTCCCCTTCTCTCATTTGACCGTAATTGGGTATGGCTTTCGTAAAATTATTATAAATATTTCCTTCAATCTCTGTAAAAACATAAGATTCTCCCAAAAGCCCGCCCGAAAACATTCTATATTTTCCATCAAAATCATAAAACTCAGGAGAAGAATTTACTTTGGAACCTTCGCCCTGAATCATAGCATTTCCCAGGCAAACCGTGTTTGGTAATTCAGTTTGATTTGGATTAAAATTTGCTTCATTGGTTGTTCCAATATTTTGATAATACCGAAAACTACTGCAAGCTTCATTTTGTGCATTGTTATTTCCTAGTCTGCCTCCAATAACTATATCCATTAATCCATCCCGGTTTAAATCGACCAATTCAGGCGCACTGTACTGATTCACAAAAATATCTTTATAAGGATAGACAGGATTTTTAAATACAAATTCTATACCGGGTCCCGCAATATTTTCTAAATAAAACATATAGCCCTTATATTCTCCAACTAACATATCCTGATCCCCGTCATTATCTAAATCTCCGACTGTAGGACTGAAGTTGTAAGTAAAATCTTGTCCAGATGAAAATAACCGAAAATCTAAATAGTTACTATCAACCAATGTGAATTGAGGATTTTTTTTAGTTCCTGTGTTTTTAAATAAAACTAAACCAGCCTCTCTTGTATTTCCCGGTTTATAAATTCCTTCTGTGCCCAACAATAAATCCATCAATCCATCTTGGTTGTAGTCTAAAAAACAAGGACTAATGCCAGAACCCATATCGACCATGTCACCTACAAAAATATCTTTCCGGAATAATTCGAACAAGGGCGAATTAACGGTCCCAAAGTTTTGGTAATACCAAAGATTCTTCACGTTCTCAGAATTGTATCGTTGATTGGGTGCAATAAAAATATCCATTAATCCATCCCGATTAAAATCAGCTTCAAATGCAGAATTCCAAATGTTTATAGACACAGGAGCGTCATTGGCTGGCCAAAGTTCCTCTTGTCGGCTCATCCAGGCATTTGTTGAGCTACCATTATTGAACAAACCTATGATGTTGGAGGAAGTCAAATCTCCAATCAATAAATCCTTTAAACCATTTCCATCTAAATGTGTACTTAAAATAGTTGAACCTGCATGTCTTTTTGAATTGCCAGGGTTTCTAAATTGGGCACAGTCGATTTCATTTGTGCTTAAGGTAATTTCTTGAGTAAATCCACTCTCAGCAAATTGACCGTAACATTTATCTACTGAAATAAAACGCAACGAATCCAAAGACCAGCCTCGTTCTACGGCAATATTCTTAAAAAATTCAACAGTACTTCCGCCAGGTAAATAGTTCAAAATATCTAAATCACCGTCATTATCAACATCATCAAGTCCTGGCAGATCTGTGTAATCAACTGGAATCTGCGTTTCACCATTCCCAACAGGATAAAATAGAATATCAAAAGACTTTCCCGGTTGACGTACTAATTCAAACTTTAGTTGATTGCCTTCTCTAATTCCTCTATGCACTTCTACTCCAAATGGTCCTTGCGTATTAGAGGAACTTGAAAAAATATCTATCGCTCCATCTTTGTTATAATCTCTAAATAACACCCAATCTTTGACTACCGGAAATAACCGTTTTGCTTCATATGAATATACGTAATCTCCAATTAATGGATCGTAAACAAATGGCACCATGACATCCCCTAGCTTATCAAAAATGATAATATCATTGAATCCATCAAAATTAATGTCCGCTTGATTTACCTGAGCGTTATTAATTCCACCGGCACAAGCATACTTTAGTTCTTTTCCGTTAACTATAAAAGGAATATTCTTAATTTGCAAAGATTGGGAATCCAACGTAATCTCGTAAATCAGTGTCGTAAATAGTATTAATATAAATCGTATCATAGTTTCAAAACATAATTTTAAGGCAACTTGGGGTAAATTTCGTACTATTTAACTAAATTTCTTCAATTATTTAAACTTTAGAATGAAAAGTGATGCGGTGAAAAGAAACAGAGACTGGGTGGTAATGACGCTATTAATTTCCAGTTTAAGCATGATTTTTGTAGGAAGTAGCTTAGCCTTTATATATTTAAAGTACCAAAATCAAACTAAGCTACCCACATTACCCGTACTTTTTTACATTAATACTCTGGTAATTCTTTTGACTAGCTGGATTTTTATAAGAGCAAAGGGATCTACCGTTCCTTTGAATTATAATCAATATTCACAAAGACTACAAATTATTCTTGGATTCAGTGTTGTTTTTTTAATACTCCAGGTAATAGCCTGGTATTTTCTGTTGCAGAAAAATATTGATCCTGGAGACGGAAGCTCAACTGGTTTTTTATATTTATTTTCCTTTCTCCATTTGTTGCACGTTATTGGTGGACTTCCTTTTCTACTATTCGTGCTTCGGAAATTATTAAAACAATCAAACTCTCATCAACTTATCACCCAGTATGATCATCACTACATTAATTTATTAGCTGTCTACTGGCATTTCTTAGATATTCTATGGATATATATTATGCTATTTATGCTCGTCAACTCCTTGTGGTAATTTAACCTTCCATTTCATTCAGTACCACCTCATGGTCATATTTTCTAAAATCAACTGCTGTCACAGCTGAGATCCCCTGCTCTTCCATATAGACTCCGTATAAAACATCTACATCGGCCATAGTTAGTTTGTTGTGCGTTATTATAATAAATTGTGACTCGTCAGAAAATTTTCTAACAATGGTGTTAAACTTTTCAATGTTTATATCATCCAGCGGAGCATCGACTTCATCAAAAACGCAAAATGGAGCAGGCTTCAATAAATATAATGAAAATAAAAGCGCAATAGCCGTTAATGTTTTTTCTCCACCGGATAATTGATGAATAGATTTAGGACGTTTCCCTTTTGGTTTTGCTATAATATCAATATCACATTCTAATGGGTCATTTTCATCCATAAGTATGAGATCACAATCATCATCTTCCGTAAACAAACTGCGAAATACTTTTTGAAAATGCACCCGCACTTGGTTGAATGAATCCAGGAAATTGGCAGTGGCCGTTTCTTCAATTTCAGTAATCGTTTCTAACAGGCTTTCTTTTGCCTGGAGTATGTCTAGTTTCTGTTCCATGATTTTATCATGACGTACTCTCATTTCTTCAAACGCCTCCAGAGCTAATGGATTTATCTCTCCGTAATTATCCAGTCTCACTTTATAATACATCGACCGGTCTCTAAGTTGTTCTTCATCCAATTCGATGGTATCTTGATCTGCAGTAAATTCATCTAATTTGGTATGGAATTCGATCTCTGCTTTTTCGACATTCGATTGAATTTTATATTTCAGTTCTGAGCGCTGATCTTTATAAGTATTAATGATTGATTGCAGCTCTTGAATAGATTTATCAGTACCGCGGATTTTGGTTTCATATTCTGAGATGACATTCCTGATTTGATAATATTCCTGCTCTAAAGAAGATAAATTGACTTCCATTGACTTCTTGAATTCATATTGTTCCTGAAGTGTGGAATTATTCATTTTTAATTCTTCAGAAACTGTTTCTATGGAAATATTCAAATTTTTCTCTTTTTCCTTATCTGATTTTATCTGATGGTCAACTTCCGAAAATTGTTGCTGTTTAAATGAAATGTCTTTTAGTATATTATCAATTTTATTTTGCCATTTTAGTTCTTCGAGTTTAAACTGATTGTATTTATTTTGTGCCAAAGAAAGATCCGTAGAGACTTTATCAAATACCTGGTCAGATTGTTGAACATGGTCAATCAATTCATTGTATTCTTTTCTATAAATATTTAATGCATCAGATTTAACTATAAGTTCTTGATTGTTAATTTGGTTTCGATGTTCATGTTCAGCAATTTTCTGCTCTAACTGTACAATTAACTCATTATAATGCTGGAGTTTTGTTTCATTTTGCGCCTTTTGTTGCAACAGTTCGGATTCTTTTTTACGAGACTCTGTAAGTTGTTCCTTTTGGGTCAGGAGGTCGATCTTTTTTATTTCGTTCTTAAGTTGGGCTACCGAGCGGTCAAGTTCCAAAACTTCCAGCTCCATTTCTTTTATTTCTAGCTCCAGTTTTTCCAGGTTTTTTTTACGGCCCAGCTTTTTGCCTTCAAACAATCCCACTGAGCCCCCGGTGATACTATTTCCTTGTTTTACAATGGACCCACTAAGGGATATAACTGAAATGTCATCGGGATATCGAACAATATCCTCTAGCGGCTTCTCTTCATTATTAATGAAAACATTATGCAAGAGGTAATTAAATAACGGTTTATAAATCTCTTCCGTCTCTACTAAATCTATGGCTGCTTTACAGCCCGGTACAGATTTAGTCATGACGGAGGCCCTCTGTATTTTGTCTAAAATAAAAAAATTAGCTTTTCCTTTTGCATTACTGAAAAGCAAACGAATGGCATGCACGGCTTCCGCTTCACTGTGGACAAGATAGTAATTTAAATAGGGCTCAATAAACAACTCAATAGCATTCCGGTATTTTTCATCTGTATAGATTACATCCGCTAAGACAGGTACGTCGTTTCTCCAATTATGATGTAAAAATTTTATAGATTCTGGGAATCCCTCCAATTTTTCCACCATACTCTTTAATAACTCATACTCATTCTTTTTTGCATCTCTTCTACGATTTGCGTTGTTAAAATTTGAGCTTAGTTTTTCAACTTCTAATTGAAATTCAGATTGCTTTTGGGCTCGCTCGTCTTCAGCTTTGGTTATAGTGATAATTTCTTCTTGACTTTTCTGGAGTTTATTATCAATGTCAAGACTAAATGTATGATGGGTTTGTATTTCTTGATTTTTGGTCTTCAGATCTTCCTGGTTACGTACGATTTCCGCTTTTGAATTTTCAAGTTGGTTATGCATTATAGCCATCTCTTTCTCTAAATCAAAAACGAGTTTTTCTTTAGCTAATTTTTTATTTTGAAATTCATCGACGCCCGATTTTAAATTATCATACGCCTCCTGTTTTTCCAATAGAACGAACTCAGACTCCGAGGATTCTATTTTTATTTTTTCAAAATCAGTCTGGCAGCTAATTTTCTCGAGCTCTAATAGATCTAGATCTTTTTGCAATTGGGCTATTCTGGTTTGATATTGCAATAGATTCTGGCTTATTGACGTGAGTTGGGTTTCATCCAAATTTCGTTTCTGTTCCTTGATTTGAATCTCACTTTCCGAACTGCGAATAGTGTCCAGAATTGAATTTACCTTTTTTTGAAAATCACTTAAACTTTTTTCCTGGTCTAGGTGATTCTTCTTAAATTGTTCCAGATCAGCCTCCAACATTCTTAACTGGACTTCACCGTCTGACACTTTTAGTTTTTCGCTTTCAATATCAGCACTCAGCGTGTTTATTTTGTCCGTGGTAATTTGAGTAGAACGAAAAAGCAAGAGTAAGCCTGAAGCTCTGTATTTTTCTCTGAGTTCAAAATACTTCTTAGCCCTTTTTGCTTGTTTCTCTAGTTCTGCAAGGTTATTATTAATTTCAAATAAAACATCTTCAATTCTAGAAAGGTCTTCTGTTGTCGCTTTTAATTTGTTTACAGTTTCTCGCTTCCTGGCTTTGTATTTACTAATACCTGCTGCCTGCTCAAACATTTTTCGTCGGGCGCTTTCTTTGTTAGATAAGATGTCTTCGACCATCCCTAAGGCAATGATCGCATAGGAGTCTGAGCCGATACCCGTATCCATAAGCAGACTCGTGATGTCTTTCAGTCTGCAGGTTACCCCATTTAGGCGGTATTCGCTATCACCGCTCCGGTAAAGCAATCTTGAAATGGTTATAGTCTGATAATCTGAGTGTATGATGTTCTTAGTATTATCAAAACTTAGGCTTACTTGGGCTAAAGCGGCTTCCTTTCTCTTTTTGGTCCCGTTAAAGATCACGTCTTGCATGTGTTCCAATCGGAGTTCTTTCCCTTTTTGTTCTCCTAAGACCCATCGAATGGCATCGACGATATTGGATTTTCCAGAGCCATTTGGACCCACGATCCCTGTCACAGATTCATTGAAATGAATGATGGTTTCGTCAGGAAAACTTTTGAACCCCTTTATCTCTAAACTTTTAAGACGCATAAGACCGCAAAAATAGAGAAAAGAATTATATAAATTATTTATATATCAAAACAAATTACCTTGATTTTCATCTGATAATCAATTACATATAAATTTTAATATTATATTTACCTGTTAAAATCAAGGGCTTAGAGTGGCTACTTAAATTCGAACCTGAAAGCCTACCCTAAGGAAACAACTATCTCATCAAATCTTGATAAAATACCATTGCCCCTGCTTAAGTACCCACCAGGATATCAAACCCTGAGCCAACCAATATGCAATTTCTGCAGACCAAGCCCAACCCAAACCTAGCGTAACTGGGTGCTTTACAGAATACCAGGCTATCGCCAAATATAAAATGGTGCCTATCAACTGAATATTTAGACCTTTCACCGTCTCCCCGGTACCGCTGACACCATTGAAGAACATAGTTGATACGGAATATATGAGCATTATGAAAAATAACAATTTAAAATACGGTATGGAATCTCTAAATATGGATGAGTCCTCCCCTCCTAAGAAAGGATAAAGAAGGCTTTCTGGAAATAGTAAGAATGGAAAAGAAATGATAAACGTGCTGATAAATGCAATAATGGATGAGTGATACACTTGCTTTAAAACGCGCTGCTCCCTTTTACGTCCAATGGTCTTGCTGACTATTGTATTTAAAGCTGCAGAATATCCCCAACAGGGAATAGAAAAGATTAAATAGACAATTCGCAATAAATTGGAGATAGCTAATGCGCGTTCCCCTAATTTTTCAATCAAGCTGAAAAATAAAAACCAGCTGCCAATTCCAATAACCGATTGTATTAAAATTGGAATGCTTAGTTTGTAAATGGTGCGAATCCACGAAATTTCAATACGAGGAATTTTTAAAAGTGCAAATGGCTTTAACTCTTTATCAAAAAACATGTACACTACGAACACTACAAATGCGAGACCTTCCGCAATGGCACTGGCTAAACCAGCTCCGGCTATTCCCATCTCTGGAAAGCCTAGCCTTCCGAAAACCAGCCCATAACATAAAATAAGATTAGCCAAACCGAGGAAAATGGTATCTATTAAAATAAATGTGGGTCGGCTAATACCCATATATAGGGAAACCAGTGCAAGTCCCAAATAAGAAAATATAATTCCATAGATTCTATAATTCAAAAACTGGACGGCCTTTTCCATAATCCGTTCAGAGTCAACAAAGACAGATAAAATTTGGGGGCCAAAGAATTTTAAAATAAAAAAAACGATGAGTCCTATGATAAATTCAAAGAAAACAATGGCATAAAAATACTTTTTAACGAAATCAAAGGAACGCTCTCCAAACTTCCTGGCAATTAATATTTGGCCTCCTTTGGAAAATCCATAGGCTATCGCGGAGATAACCAAATAGAAAACACTTACAAATCCTACCGCAGCAAAATCCTGTTCATCATATCGATATAAGAACAAACTGTCTGTGAGTGCAATAATGTTCTGCCCGGCGCTACCTAACATAATAGGGATCGCCAATAAAAATAGTTTTTTTGAATTATGCCAAAATTCGCGCATTTAGTAAGCCAAACCGGTATTAGGCTTAAAGATAATCGTTGATTTATTATCAGTTTAATAATTAATTGTTGATCTTTTTTGTAATTAATTCGTTCTATCTTACTAAAATACAGATGCATACAGTCCCTAAAGATTACCCACAAGTAGAAAGAAAACCTAAAGAATTGACGATTCATGGCGATGTCCGTCAGGATCCATATTATTGGTTGAATGAAAGAGAAGATCCGGAAGTCATTCAGTATTTAAAGTCCGAGAATGAGTACACGCAAAAATATATGTCCTCTTATGACTCACTGAGAGAAACCATTTATAATGAAATCATCCACCGCATTAAACAAGAGGATGAAAGTCAGCCCTATTTAAAAAATGGATATTGGTATTTTCACCGTTTTGAAACTGGAAAAGAATACCCAGTATATTATCGAAAAAAAGAATTCCATGATACAACTGCGGACTTACTACTCGATGTAAATATTTTGGCTGAAAATTATTCATTTTACCAGCTTGGCTCAATTAATATTAGTCCAAACAATAAAATTTTAGCCTTTAGTGAGGATACAGAAGGTCGCAGAAAATATAAAATCCGTTTTTTAGATTTGGAATCTGGAAATTTTTTATCGGACTATATTGAAAATACAAATGGAATTACGGTATTTGCCAACAATAGTCACACTGTATTTTATGTATTAAAAGATGAAAAACTCAGAGAAAGCAAAATAAAAATTCATGAACTAGGCACTCCAAATAATGACGATTTGCTAATTTATGATGAGCTGGACGAAAGTTATTATGCACATTTAAGTAAAACCAGGTCTGGGAAATATATATTAATTAGTTCAAGCTCCACAGTTAGTTCAGAATATCAATTAATTCCAGCTGATGAGCCATACAGTAGGCCGAAAATATTCTCCCCAAGAGAAAGAGATCTGGAATATTACATTGATCATCATGAAGATCAATGGATAATACGTACGAATTGGCGTGCACCCAATTTTAGATTGATGTCTTGCAGCCCCTCCAATACGGAACGTAAAACCTGGAAGGAAATCATTCCACATAATGCAGCACTTTTTCTAGAAGATGTAGACGTATTTAAAAATTTTATGGCCTTATCAGAACGAAGAGAAGGGCTATTAAATATAAAAATCATTCGAAATGAACAAGAACCCTATTATATTGATTTAAACGAAGTGGTCTATGATATGCATCTGACACAAAATTACGAATACCAAACAGATGTCATTCGTTTAAACTTTAACTCCTTAAAAACACCTCCTTCTGTTTATGAATTGAATGTTCACACAAAAAAAATAGACCTATTAAAACAACAAGAAATTATTGGAGGATATAATCCGACGGAATATCATACGGACAGAATCTACGCGCAGTCTCATGATGGCACTTCGGTTCCTATTTCTTTAGTGTACAAGAAAAGTTTAAAAAGCGAAAAAGCTCAAGCACTTTTATTATATGGTTATGGATCCTATGGAATAACCATAGATCCAGGTTTTAGTTTATCGAGAATATCTCTGTTGGATCGAGGATTCATTTTTGCCATAGCGCATATTCGAGGCGGCCAGGAATTAGGTAAAATATGGTATGAACAAGGAAAATTATTACAAAAGAAAAATACATTTTATGATTATATAGCTTGTGCGGAACATCTAATAAAAAATAATTTTACTTCATCAGATTTGATGTTCGCTTATGGTGGCAGCGCAGGAGGGCTTTTAATGGGTGCAGTGATCAATTTGCGTCCAGACCTTTGGAAAGCAGTCATAGCTGCTGTCCCCTTCGTAGATGTCCTGACAACCATGCTGGACGACACCGTTCCATTGACCACCGGCGAATATGATGAGTGGGGTAATCCAAATGAAGGAAAATATTATCATTATATGAAATCGTATTCTCCTTATGATAACATTGAACCCAAAGAGTATCCCGCAATGTTGGTGACGACAGGGTTGCACGATTCTCAAGTTCAATACTGGGAACCAGCTAAGTGGGTCTCTAAATTGCGTCATATGAAAAAAGGCAACCAAGTTTTACTCTTACATTGTAACATGGAAACTGGCCACAGCGGGGCATCCGGACGATTTAAAGTATATAAAGACATTGCATTGGATTATACTTTTTTATTATCACAGCTCACTACAAAATAAATCAGATGAATTTATCTGCAACAAATCCAAAATCGAAATACAGAATACGCTATAAGGATTGCGATCCATTAGGTCATTTGAATAACACGCGATACCTGGACTATATGCTAGATGCCCGCGAAGATCATTTAATTGATGTGTATGGATTTGATTTATTTGACTATGCACAGCAAAGATCCATGGCTTGGGTAGTAACTAGTCATCAAATATCCTATAGAAGAGAAGCTCGACGGAATGAAGAAATCATTATCCAAAGCGCACTCATCCACTTCGATGAAAAGAGACTTAACCCACATTGCAGCTAAGTAGGGTGTAAAGCTTGTATTTCCTGGGTTTCTGTTTTTTTGGGTATCAGTTTGTGTACTACAGATTTTCGTTTTTGGAATGGCTGAT
>JALYPU010000112.1 GCA_030856215.1 Bacteroidota bacterium | reverse complement strand
GATCTCCTACAATACCTTTGTAATAATTTCTTCCTAATCGATGATCTGATTTCAGATGGCTTATTTTAGGTTCAATAGCAGCCCTTCGACTATGTTTTCTCTTTTGCGATTGAGTAATGTTTCGTTGTTTTCCAGCTACTTTGATTTCAGTATTTCCGCTCATACTAATACCTCGATATCCTCTATCAACATAAACTTGTTCAGCCGTTTTACCAGTCATTCTCTCATATTGTTTTAATGCTTCATCAGTAGTTTTACTGTCATGTTTATTTTTATCAATACTTATGGCTCCTACAATGACTCCAGTTTTTTGAGTTATCAGGATAGATACTTTATTTCCAAATTCATATTTCTTATGTTCCTTTCCTTTGCTTAAACATTCTACATGAGGCTCATGAATACTATAAATCTTGTTATGGTCATTGCGTTTCTGTGCTATTATTCTTTTGTAGATTTCAAGTTCAGTACTCCATTTGGCATAACCTTGAGGATCTAATTTTCTTTCAATTTCTCTCATTAATCTACCAGCTATGGTCTTTATCTTACGATCAGCCTTATTAGCTAGCTTATAATGCTTTTTACTTTTCCGAAATCTTTGTAAATGTCCTAACCGCTTGACAGTCGTGGTATAGCTCTGTCTTAAATCGATTCCTCGTTCATCGGCTATTTTATTGCATCTTTTGATAATCTTTTTATACAACTTATCATCGGTTGGATATGTAATATTTTTTTCTTGAACTGTGGTGTCTGCACTTAATATTAAGCCATCACTATCTTTCCCATTGATGGTGATGCTTTCTTTTAATATCAACTCAATTCCTTCCGATCCTATTCGGTGACGAAAATGAACTAGTTCACTTGCTTCACATGGTTGTTTTGTGACAAAAAATTGCTCTCCACTAAAATATTGATAATAGATATTCTCCGACCATTGCTCTACAACTGATTCATCACTTAAATTCCGTACATGCTTTAAAATCAACAATGACGTCAGTAATCTTATTGGTTTGCCAGGTCTTCCCATTCCTTGAGAATAAAGTTTTGTAAACTCTTCTTCAAATATTGACCATCTTATTTTCTTTGACAAAATAGCAATAGGATGATTTAAATCAATTTGATTCTCGATAACTGTGCTGAATGGTAATACGCTGGATTGTTGAATTTTTGGCTTCATAAAATATGCAAGATTTTGAATACAATTTACGTATTTCTTGCAATATATTATAGTATTTTTTAATCTTATTTTATTGATTCTGATTGACTTAGATAGTTATTAAGGACGAACTAGCTAGTCTAATAACAAAAAAGGCTTGTTAAAAACAAGCCCTTATAAATTAAATGTTTATTTCTAAACGATCAGCTCAGGGGCCGGTTTTACAAATATTTCCCGATACTTTTTAGCGCCCGTACCTGCAGGTATTTTCTTACCAATAATCACGTTTTCTTTAAGTCCTGACAAGTCATCCACTTTCGCAGCAATTGCCGCCGAACTCAACACTTTGGTGGTTTCCTGGAAGGAAGCTGCAGATATCCAACTACTCGTACCCAATGATGCCCGGGTAATTCCAAGTAATAACGAGCTCGACGTCGCTGGAATAGCATCGCGATATTCCACGACCTTCTTATCATTCCTTTTTAAGAAAGAGTTTTCTTCCTTTACCTGTCGAAGTGAGACCACTTGTCCACGTTTCAATTTTGCGGATTCAAATGAATCAGTCACAACCTTCTTATCAAAAATATTATCATTGGCTTCAATAAAATTCCATTTATCGACAGGCTCACCTTCCAATAATGTAGTATCTCCCGGATCTTCAATCTGAACCCAACGCATCATCTGACGAACAATAACTTCTATATGCTTGTCATTGATATTGATACCTTGCGAACGATAAACTTCTTGCACTCCATTCACAAGATAATATTGCAGCGCAAATAATCCTTTGATATTTAAAATATCTCTTGGAGCTATAACACCATCCGAAAGTGCCATGCCTGCACGAACAAAATCACCTTCCTGAACCAATATATGTTTAGAAAGTCCAATCAAATATTTTCTACGTTGGCCTGTACGCTCGTCTTCAACTAGTATTTCACGGTTACCCCTTTTAATCTTTCCATAGATAATAATACCATCAATTTCAGAAACTACAGCAGGATTTGAAGGATTCCTAGCTTCAAATAATTCAGTTACACGCGGTAGACCTCCCGTGATATCGGAAACCTTACTAATATTTCTAGGAATTTTTCCAATTTTTAGTCCCGCATAAATTTCTGAATTATCTTCTACCGAAAGATAGGTTCCCACCGGTAAAGCATAATGTTTTAGCTCTTCTCCATTCGGATGAAGAATGCTTATCGCTGGTATTTTTTTCTTATTCTTTGATTCAATAATAACTTTTTCTGTATAACCGGTTTGATCATCACGTTCCAAACGATAAGTGACGCCTTCCTCTATACTATCATATTTAATAATCCCAGAAAATTCAGAAATTATTAATGCGTTAAAAGGATCCCATGAACATAAAAGATCTCCCTTATTTACTTTCTGCTTATCCTTAAACATCAGCGTAGATCCATATGGAACGTGAGCACTGGAAAGCAATTTTTTCGTTTCCGCATCTAAAATTTTAATCTCTCCAGATCTTGATATTACAATTTTAGTAATGCTACCATTTTCCTTTAATTCTGATAATTTCAAATTATCAAATTCTATGATCCCGTCAAATTTTGCTAAAATTTCTGATTCAGCCTTGGAAACAGCAGCTACCCCACCCACGTGAAAGGTACGAAGTGTCAACTGAGTTCCTGGTTCGCCGATACTCTGTGCAGATATAATTCCTACTGCATCTCCTTCTTCAGTAATCCGGCCAGTAGCTAAATTTTTACCATAACATTTTGTGCACACACCTTTTTTAGCTTCACAAGTAAGCACTGAACGTATCGTTACAGCTTCAATACCTAGACTTTCGATCATTAAGGCAACTTTATCATCTATATAATCGCCGGCAGTCAATAGGATTTGCTCTGATTCAGGATGTACTATATTGTGTAATGTAAAACGTCCTATAATTCTTGAGGATAAATTTTCAATGACCTTTTCATTATCGATTAATGCATATGTTTCAATACCTCTTAAAGTATTACAATCTTCTTCAGTGATTACTACATCCTGCGCCACATCTACAAGTCTCCTAGTCAAATAACCAGCATCTGCCGTTTTTAATGCGGTATCCGCAAGACCTTTTCGAGCACCATGCGTAGAGATAAAATACTCTAATACACTTAATCCATCCTGGAAATTCGATAAGATTGGATTTTCGATAATAGCACTTCCGGTATCTCCTGATTTCCTGGGTTTTGCCATTAATCCTCGCAGTCCGCACAACTGTTTTATTTGTTGTTTAGAACCTCTAGCCCCTGAATGAAGCATCATGTACACGGAATTAAATCCTCCCTTATGTACCGCAAGTTCTTTCATTAAATTATCCGTAATACGGTTATCCGCATAAGTCCATTTATCGATAATTTGATTGTAACGCTCATTGTTAGTGATCAAACCGGTATTATAACTATCCCAAATTTCATCTACTTCTTTTTGCGCATCATTTAATGTTTTTGTTTTAATAGAAGGCTGAATTAAATCTCCAAGATTAAAAGATAATCCTGCTTTGAACGCCCAATAAAAGCCTAAGTCTTTAATTTCATCCAAAAATTTAGCCGTAACAGCAAAGTTGGTACGATGTATAATATCCGCAATAATTAATTTAAGATTTTTCTTAGTCAAAAGCTCGTTCAGATAAGGTACACTTTTCGGAACTTTCTCGTTAAACAGAACTCTACCTACGGTCGTTTTTACAATCTTATTGACTAAATCTCCAAGCTCATTTTCAATTTTTACCATTACTTTAATGGATTCATGAAGCTCAATCTTAGATTCATTAAACGCTATGTGAACTTCTTCGGGAGCATAATAAATTCGATCCTTTCTGTCTTTGTCTTGTATTCGTTCTTTAGTCAAGTAATACAATCCCAATACCATGTCCTGAGAAGGAAGGGTCACTGGAGATCCATCCTGTGGATTGAGCATATTATGAGGCGCCAACATCAATAATTGTGCTTCTAATATGGACGCATTACTTAATGGAACGTGCACAGCCATCTGGTCTCCATCAAAATCTGCGTTGAACGCACCACATACCAATGGATGCAACTGTATCGCTTTTCCTTCTACTAGTTGTGGTTGAAAAGCTTGAATAGATAATCTGTGAAGTGTGGGCGCACGATTGAGTAACACAGGATGTCCTTTTAAAATATTTTCAAGAATATCCCATATCACCGGATCTTTTCGGTCCACTAATTTTTTTGCAGATTTAACTGTTTTTACTACACCTCTTTCAATTAATTTACGGATAATAAATGGTTTGAATAATTCAGCGGCCATTCCTTTTGGAATACCGCACTCGTGTAATTTTAAATTGGGACCAACGACAATAACAGATCGACCACTATAGTCCACCCTTTTACCCAATAAGTTTTGACGGAATCGACCTTGTTTACCTTTTAAAATATCACTTAATGATTTTAAAGGGCGGCCACCTTCTGCTTTTACGGCATTTGATTTTCTAGAATTATCAAAAAGTGAATCGACAGCTTCCTGAAGCATCCTTTTCTCATTTCTAAGAATAACTTCTGGTGCTTTTATTTCCAACAATCTTTTCAATCGATTATTTCGTATGATAACTCTTCGATATAAATCGTTTAGATCTGAACTGGCAAAACGCCCTCCATCTAATGGAACAAGAGGTCTTAGTTCTGGAGGAATAACTGGCAAGTATTGAATAATCATCCATTCAGGTTTATTGTTTCTTGAACTCAACCCTTCTCTAAATGCTTCCACTACGCGCAATCTTTTCAACGCTTCGGATTTCCTCTGCTGAGAAGATTCATTTGATGCCTGATGCCTTAATTCAAACGATAAGTCATCTAATTTTAATTTTTGTAATAAATCAAAAATGGCTTCTGCACCCATTTTTGCAATAAACTTATTTGGATCTTTGTCATCCAGCATTTGATTTTCCTTTGGAAGAGTTTCCAAAATTTCAAAATACTCTTCTTCAGTTAGTAGGTCCATAGGTTTTGTACCATTTCCTCCTGCTAACCCTGGTTGAACCACTACAAACCGCTCATAGTAAACGATCGTTTCCATCTTCTTGGAAGATAACCCTAAAAGGTAACCGATTTTATTTGGCAATGATTTGAAAAACCAAATATGAACCACTGGCACAACCAGTTTGATGTGGCCCATTCGTTCACGACGCACTTTCTTTTCAGTAACTTCTACACCACATCGATCGCAAACAATTCCTTTATACCGGATTCGTTTGTACTTACCACAATAGCATTCATAATCTTTTACTGGTCCAAAAATACGCTCACAGAATAATCCATCACGTTCCGGTTTGTAAGAACGGTAGTTGATCGTTTCAGGTTTTAAGATTTCCCCATAAGAACGCTCTAATATTTCGTCTGGAGAACTTAAACTGATGACAATTTTATCAAACTCTTGATCCTGCTTTATAAATCTATTTTTAAATGACATGTTTTTTATCTGTTTACACGTTTAGTTAAGATTCAAATTTTACATCCAACACCAATCCCCGTAATTCGTGAATCAATACATTGAAAGATTCCGGAATATTTGGTTCTGGTAAGTTATCTCCTTTCACTATAGCTTCATACGCTTTAGCACGACCGATGATATCATCCGATTTAAGCGTAAGGAGCTCTCGCAATATATTTGCAGCTCCATAGGCCTCTAATGCCCATACCTCCATTTCTCCAAAACGCTGTCCTCCGAATTGCGCCTTTCCACCTAGCGGTTGCTGCGTAATCAAAGAATAAGGTCCTATTGATCGCGCATGCATCTTATCATCCACCATATGCGATAATTTTAAGATATAAATTACCCCAACAGTGGCTTGTTGATGAAAACGGTCTCCGGTTTCCCCATCAATAAGATAGGTTTGTCCAAATGCAGGAAGTCCCGCTTTTTTAACATATTCATCTATATCCTGAATCGTGGCCCCATCAAAAATCGGCGTAGCAAAATTTGAGTTTAGTTTCTTACCAGCCCAACCTAATACGGTTTCAAAAATCTGACCTAAATTCATTCTCGATGGTACTCCCAATGGATTTAAAACAATATCAACAGGAGATCCATCTTCAAGGAACGGCATGTCTTCCACGCGTACAATTCGGGAAACAATTCCTTTATTACCGTGTCGTCCCGCCAATTTATCGCCTACTTTTAGTTTTCGTTTTTTAGCAATATATACTTTGGCTAATTTTAAAACACCGGATGGCAATTCATCTCCAATGCTAATATTGAATTTCTCACGCTTATATCTTCCTACTTCTTCACTTACCTTAATATTAAAATTGTGAAGTAGTCTGGAAACTAATGCATTTTTATCAACATCTTTCATCCAGTTAGTATAATCCACTTTTACAAAATCCAATTTCTTCAATAATGCATTGGTGTATTTAGATCCTTTCGCAATCATCTCTTCACCATATATACTCTTGACTCCCTGAGAGACTTGATCTTTTACAATCTTTAAAAGTTTATCAACTAAAATAGTCTTCAGCTCATTCAATGCTACATTATGTTTTTCATCCAATCTTGTTAATAGATCCTTTTCCTGAATTTTTTGGAATTTATCTTTCTTCGCTCGAGCATATAATTGTTTGTCGATGACCACACCTTCGATTGATGGAGGTACTTTCAAAGAAGCGTCCTTTACGTCACCTGCTTTATCTCCAAAAATTGCCCTCAATAACTTTTCTTCAGGCGTTGGATCCGTTTCACCTTTTGGTGTAATTTTTCCAATAAGTATGTCTCCTTCTGCTACATTCGCACCAATACGGATGATTCCATTTTCATCTAAATCCTTTGTCGCTTCCTCGCTAACATTTGGTATATCGTTGGTAAGTTCTTCTTCTCCTAATTTTGTATCGCGCACTTCCAACTCAAAACTTTCGATGTGGATAGAAGTAAATACGTCATCTTGAATAACTCGTTCTGAAAGAACAATAGCATCTTCAAAATTATAACCCTTCCATGGCATAAAGGCAACTTGAAGGTTCGTTCCTAAGGCCAATTCTCCATTTTCAGTTGCATAACCTTCGCAAAGAATTGTGCCGGATGTCACACGATCACCTTTCTTAACTATGGGTTTCAAGTTTATACAAGTGGCTTGGTTGGTACGAGCAAATTTTGTCAGTGGATATTCTTTGATGCTATCTTCAAATGAAACTAGTTGATCCTCATCATTTCTATCGTATTTGATGACAATTTTGGTTGCATCAACAAATTCAATGACACCATTTCCTTCCGCGTTCATAAGCATCCGGGAATCTAACGCCACTTTACCTTCCAATCCAGTTCCGACGATGGGAGCTTGGGGTTTTATTAATGGAACTGCCTGACGTTGCATGTTGGATCCCATTAACGCACGATTTGCATCATCATTTTCAAGGAATGGAATGAGGGATGCTGAAACGCCCACAATCTGATTCGGAGCTACGTCCATGAACTCTAACTCTTCAGGCCCGAGTATCGGAAATTCTCCATGTTCCCGTCCTTTTATTTTTGTTATTTGTAATTCTCCTTTTTTATCTACCGGTACGTTTGCTTGTGCAATTTTTGCATAATCTTCTTCTTCTGCTGATAAGAACTGAATGCCGTTTTTAATATTAACCCGGCCGGCTTCTACTTTCCAATAAGGCGTTTCCAGGAATCCCATTGCATTGATTCTGGCGTGTACACAAAGCGTAGAAATCAATCCAATATTAGGTCCTTCTGGTGTTTCAATAGTACACAAGCGACCATAATGCGAATAATGCACGTCACGAACTTCAAATCCCGCACGTTCCCTGGATAAACCACCGGGTCCCAGTGCTGAAATTCTTCGTTTATGTGTGATTTCACTTAATGGATTTGTTTGATCTAAAAATTGTGATAGCTGACTCGTTCCAAAAAATGAATTAATCACGGATGATAACGTTCTCGCATTAATCAAATCAACCGGTGTGAATACTTCGTTGTCCCTAACGTTCATTCGTTCACGGATGGTTCGAGCCATCCTGGCCAGTCCCACACCAAATTGAGCGAACAACTGTTCGCCTACCGTTCGTACGCGTCGGTTGCTTAGATGATCAATATCATCGAGTTCCGCTTTTTGGTTAATTAATGAAACCAGAAATTTTACGATAGATGTAATATCCTCTTTGGTTAAAACCAACGTGTCGTAAGACGTAGCTAGTTTAAGTTTTTTGTTGATTTTATATCGCCCAACTTCTCCTAAATTATATCTTTTATCAGAGAAAAATAATTTGTCAATTATTCCCCTGGCAGTTTCTTCGTCTGGAGGATCACTGCCTCTCAATTGGCGGTATATATGGGTAACCGCCTCAATTTCTGAACTGGATGGATCTTTTTGTAAGGTGTTATAAATAATCGAGTAATCTTCTTCAATATCTTCCTTCTGAAGGATAATAGTATCCACAGAAGCATTGGTAATCAGCTTTACATTTTCCTCATCTAAAAATACGTCGCGCTCCAGGATAATTTCATTTCGCTCGAGCGTCACTAGTTCTCCAGTATCCTCATCTACAAAGTCCTCCGTCCATTTTCTCAAAACCCTGGCAGCTAATTTTCTACCAATTGCTTTTTTCAGTTCTTTCTGAGTGGCTTTAATTTCCTCTGATAGATTAAATAGATGCAGGATGTCTTTGTCAGAATCAAAACCGATGGATCTTAATAAGGTGGTTACAGGAAACTTTTTCTTACGATCAATATATGCATACATGACCATATTAATATCTGTAGCAAATTCCATCCAGGCTCCTTTGAAGGGAATCACTCGGGCAGAAAATATTTTTGTGCCGTTTGGATGATAGGTCTGACTAAAAAATACACCCGGTGATCTGTGAAGCTGAGACACCACTACGCGTTCTGCCCCATTGATGACAAAGGTACCTTTCGGGGTCATGTACGGAATGTTTCCTAAGAAAACATCCTGTTCAATAGTTTTAAAATCGACGTGTTCTTCGTCGTTACAAGATAGGCGCAATCGAGCTTTTAGTGGTACGCTATAAGTTAATCCTCGTTGGACACACTCATCGATATCATAGCGCGGGGGGTCTACATAGTAATCCAGGAATTCCAGAATAAATATATTTCTAGCATCTGAAATTGGAAAATTCTCTTTGAATACCTTAAAAAGACCCTCATTGGCTCTTTTGTCAGGGGTAGTTTCCAATTGAAAAAATTCTTTGAATGACTTCAATTGGATTTCTAAAAAATCAGGATAAGCTGCACGAAGTGGAGCTTTACTGAAATTATGGCGAAGTTTAGTAATTTGATTGATTGCTGGAACAGCCATTTAGCGATATTTATTTGGGCAATAACCCGTTTATTTCAAAATTTTAAAAACTATGAAAGGCTTAGACCACAAGACATTGTGATCTAAGCCAAACATATATGTATTCCTTTTGGTTTAAAGGCATACCTCTATAGGTTCTGAAAATTGAAATTATTTAATTTCTATTTCAGCACCTGCAGCTGTTAAGGCCTCCTTCAATTGGTTTGCTTCTTCTTTAGAAACTCCAGATTTAACTGAAGCAGGAGCACCATCTACAAGGTCTTTAGCCTCTTTCAAACCTAAGTTTAGAAGATTTTTAACTTCTTTAATTACGTTAAGTTTATTTGCACCCGCTGATTTAAGGAGTACCTCAAATTCAGTTTGCTCAACCGCAGCTTCTCCAGCTCCAGCTGAAGGCGCAGCAGCAAATGCTACTGCAGCAGCAGCAGGTTCAATACCATATTTGTCCTTTAGGACAGACGCAAGTTCGTTAACCTCTTTAATTGTTAGGTTAACTAATTCCTCTGCCAACACATTTACATCCACCATTTTACTTGATTTTGATCTGTTTAATAATATTTATGAGTGAAGCTTGGAAGCCATAATTTATGCCTGCGCTCCGCCTTTTTCTTGTAACGTCTTAACCAACCCGGCAATGGTTGTACCACCGGATTTTAAAGCGCCTATCAAACGGCTTGCAGGAGATTGTAATAACATGATTACTTCGCCTATTAAATCTTCTTTAGATTTTAAAGCAACTAATACTTTAATCTGGTCATCACCTGTGAATACAGCAGAATCAATATAAGCTGCTTTCAATAAAGGTCTTTGGTTCGTCTTTCTAAAGTCTTCAATCAGTTTTGCAGGAGATGAAGCATTATCAGCAAATAAAACGGCAGTAGGTCCTTCAAGTGAAACATATAAGGGTTCGAAACCTTTTTCCTTTGCTAAACTCTCTAACGCTTTTTTTGCCAAGGTATTTTTTATAACCTGCATTTCAATGCCTTTGTCAAAGCATAATCTCCTAAATTGATTTACTTTTTCCACAGTAAGCGTGGAAGAATCCGTGAGGTAAAAGAACTGAGCTTTTTCAAATTTATCTTTCAGTTCTTGTATAGCTTGTGTTTTTTGCTCTTTTTTCATGAAATTTTCATTTTAAGATATACGAACAACCTTAGTATCGATTTTAATTCCAGGACTCATAGTGGATGCCATAGAAATTGTTTTAACATAAGTACCTTTTGCAGAAGATGGTTTTAACTTGACTATGGCATTCAATAATTCCATAGAGTTTTCTTTTAATTTATCCGCTGTGAATGATACACGTCCAATAGCCGAGTGAATAATTCCAAACTTATCTACACGAAAGGCAATTTTACCCCCTTTCACTTCGGTAACTGCTCCAGCAATATCCATAGTAACAGTACCCGTTTTGGGGTTCGGCATTAAACCTCTGGGACCAAGAATCCTACCGATTTTACCCAATTTAGCCATAACTGTGGGCATGGCGATGATCACATCTACATCGGTCCAACCAGCTTCGATTTTCTTAATAAATTCATCCAAACCAACATAATCAGCGCCGGCATTGGTAGCCTCAGCTTCTTTTTCAGGCGTGCATAGCACTAATACTCGTTTGGTCTTACCAGTCCCATGGGGCAGGCTTACGGTACCTCGAAGCGATTGATCTGCTTTCCTAGGATCTATACCTAAACGAATGTGTAAATCAACGGACGCGTCGAATTTGGTGGTACTGACTTCTTTAACTAGTTTACATGCTTCTTCCAAATTATACAGTTTTGCATGGTCCACTTTAGGGTCAACTACCTTTCTTTTCTTTGTGAGTTGTGTCATTTTATTGTGTTTTAAGGTCAACGTACCATTTTATAAGATGATACTCCCTTGTTAAATAATACGTTCTAATTAGACCATGGAGGTGTACCGGAAATATTTAATCCCATACTTCTGGCTGTTCCCGCGATCATTTTCATTGCTGATTCTATAGTAAATGCATTTAAATCGGGCATTTTTACTTTGGCAATTTCTTCCACCTGTTCCCAGCTTACAGTTCCAATCTTTTTTCTGTTTGATTCCGTAGATCCCTTTTGAACTTTGGCAGCCTCTAACAACTGAATAGATGCAGGAGGTGTTTTCACTACAAAATCAAATGATTTATCCTTAAAAACGGTGATTACTACCGGAAGTAATTTTCCTGGAGTATCCTGAGTTTTTGCATTGAATCGCTTGCAGAATTCCATAATATTCACTCCCTTGGAACCCAATGCAGGTCCTACCGGAGGCGCTGGATTTGCTTGCCCACCTTTTACTTGTAATTTTATAAATGTTTCTATTTCTTTAGCCATGAGACGCTGATTAACTTGTTTTTTCTACTTGCATAAAATTTAACTCCACTTCTGTTCCTCTACCAAATATTTTTACAATAACTTTTAATTTTTTCTTCTCTTCATTCACTTCCTTTACATCACCCACAAAATCATTAAAAGGGCCATCGATTATCCTTACAGTCTCACCAGAAATAAACGGCTCGATCATGGTTTCTCCGGCATTCAATGAGTCATCCACTTTTCCTAACATTCGATTGGCTTCCACCTGCGTCATAGGAATGGGATTATTCTTTCCCAGAAAATGGATCACGTCGGGCATATTGGTAAGATGCTGGACAATTTCACCCGTCAATTTGTTGTGAAAAGATTCTACCAATAAATAACCAGGAAGAATATTTCTTTCCATGATCACCTTCTTTCCATTTCTTATTTTATATACTTTTTCCGAAGGGACTATCACCTGTGTGATAAATTCAGACCAACCGGAACGATGAATTTCAGCTTCAAGACGCTCTTTAATTTTCTTCTCCTTACCGCTTATTACACGTAAGGAATACCATCTTTTGTCTTCACTCATTACGATAATTAATTATTAAAGTGCATAGATTCCATTATGGATTACCAGATTACAAATAAAATCCATCACAAAAATGATTATAGCAATAATGAAAGATGAAATGATCACGACTTTTGCGCTGTCCAATAGGTTAGGCCAAGTTGGCCAGGAAACCTTATCCAACAACTCACTATAACTTTCCTTAAAATATAAAACCAATTTATCCATAAATGATCATTTGCACGGGCAGAAGGACTTGAACCCTCAGCCTACGGTTTTGGAGACCGTCGCTCTGCCAGTTGAGCTATGCCCGTATTTCTTGTCTCCAACCAACGATTGGAAACAGGATAAAATTATTATTTAATAATTTCAGTTACTTGGCCAGCTCCAACAGTACGACCTCCTTCGCGAATGGCAAATCGAAGTCCTTTTTCCATAGCAATTGGGTTGATCAAGGTTACGTCTAACGAAACATTATCGCCAGGCATAACCATCTCCACGCCTTCTGGTAATAAACACTCTCCAGTTACATCAGTGGTGCGGAAATAAAACTGCGGACGGTATCCTTTGAAAAACGGTGTGTGACGTCCACCTTCATCTTTTGAAAGTACGTATACCTCACATTTAAACTGCATATGCGGTTTAACTGATCCAGCTGCACATATGACCATTCCACGTTTGATATCATCTTTTTCAATTCCTCTCAATAATAAACCTGCATTGTCGCCAGCTTCACCTCTATCCAATAATTTTCTAAACATTTCTACACCCGTGATAGTAGATGTCAGTGGCTTTTCTTCCGCCTTCATCATACCTACGATTTCTACACTCTCTCCAACTTTAATGATACCTCTTTCGATACGGCCTGTAGCAACAGTACCTCTACCTGTAATAGAAAATACATCTTCTACTGGCATAAGAAATGGTTGATCAATTAGACGAACAGGTTCAGGAATTTTTGTATCCACTGCCTCCATTAAATCCATAATGGCTTTTTTACCTGCCTCATCTCCTTCCAGGGCCTTTAACGCAGATCCTCTAATCACTGCGGCATTATTTCCGTCAAATTGATATTTATCTAAAAGTTCTCGAACTTCCATTTCTACCAACTCTAACATTTCATCATCATCCACCAAATCTACTTTATTCATGAAAACTACCACTGCAGGTACACCAACCTGACGAGCTAATAGTATGTGCTCTCGGGTTTGTGGCATTGGACCATCCGTAGCAGCCACCACTAAAATCGCACCATCCATTTGAGCGGCACCCGTAACCATGTTTTTTACATAATCCGCGTGACCAGGACAATCGACGTGCGCATAGTGACGATTTTTAGTTTCATACTCTACGTGTGCTGTATTAATAGTGATCCCTCTCTCCTTTTCTTCCGGAGCGTTATCAATGGAGTCATAGTCCTTTTTTTGAGCTAGACCCAGTTCTGCAAGAACGGAGGTAATTGCTGATGTAAGTGTCGTTTTACCATGATCAACGTGTCCGATTGTTCCGATGTTGACGTGTGGTTTTATACGTTTGAATGTTTCCTTTGCCATTGGTAACTATTTTTTAGTCTTTGTTATGTATTTAATTTAATAATAATTTCAATTTGAGCCAATGAAGGGAATTGAACCCTTGACCCCTTCCTTACCATGGAAGTGCTCTACCCCTGAGCTACATTGGCCGTTTCAGTTTGAATTCGGGTAAATTTCAAATCGAAGCCAATATCCCTACTAAAACTTCCTGGTATGTTGCGAAATGTTTCCAACGTTTTGGAAACAATCGATTTAATATTGAGCGGGAGACGAGACTCGAACCCGCGACCCTCAGCTTGGAAGGCTGATGCTCTACCAACTGAGCTACTCCCGCAATTTATGATGTCAGCGATAAAGCCTATGCACCTATTCCATTTGCGTACACCAAGACATCAAGATTTTTATCCTTGCGATGTTTTGGTCAATTTTTTTGAAGAACTTTTTGATATTCAATTAGATAAATTCTTCTTGACTATCCTTTTATAAAATATGAACTAATTTTCTTCGTCGTCTCATTCATGCATATTCACCATATATTCTAGTTCGTTCTCCCAACAGTTTCGCTTTCGTTTTAATGCACTTAACGCTGGCACCAATGCTGAATTTGTGGGGGTGATTGGATTCGAACCCATTCAGTCAAAGACACCAGATTTACAGTCTGGCCCGGCTCTCCAACTCCGGCGCACCCCCTTGTTATCAGCTCTTTCTGAGCCAGTGGACGGATTCGAACCCCCGACCAGCTGATTACAAGTCAGCTGCTCTACCAACTGAGCTACACTGGCTTTTGCCTCATATCATTAGGGCACACTTTTCTACCCCCGCAAAACGAGCTGCAAAGATATAACTATTTTGAATAAGTGAAATAAAAAATTAATTAACTATTTCTTTGTTTTTCGTTGGATTTTCTCCTTGTATCTAATCAATTGGGTTTTGATGTGTTCAATGGCATCCAATATGGCCTGCTCAAAGGTTTTACCGGTGCTTTTAGCAACTAAGGGATGTCCTGGGAGATTTATTAGGATCTCTACGATTTTATCTTGAATATGGCCCACTTTTTCTAACCTCAACATAACTTTAGCTTCAATTTCTCTTGAAACATAATGCTCCAGGCTTTCTAACTTTTCGTTCAAGTATATCAATAATTTACTGTCTGCATCAAAATGAATAGATCTTTTTGCTTTAGGATGTGCGTTATTATAGGTTTCCTTAAGTCTATCAATGGAATTGTGGGTATAAACCTGGGTAGAGGCTAAACTTGAATGACCAAGTAATTCTTTAATGGCGTTGAGATCGGCCCCGTTATCTGCTAAATGAGTTGCAAAACTGTGCCGCAATATGTGTGGGCTCTTCTTTTCTACTAAACTGACCCTTGATAAATGTTTATGGACAATATTATACACCATTTTAGGGTACATATTGACACCTTGTGGTGTTATAAAAAGTATATTAGTATTTATCGTTTTCAATTCAGCCTTACTCTTGATATAACGCCGGATTTTAATATCTAGTTCAGGCCCAAAAGGAATAATTCGTTCTTTGTTGCCTTTCCCTAATACTTTTAGTTGTCTTTGCCTAAAATCAAAACTGGTATCCTTCAATGATAGGAGTTCAGCCCTTCGCAAACCCATTTGGTATAAGAGGGCTAACAACAATTCATCCCGCTGATCTTCGAAGTCTTCTGTAAAATTATGCTCTTCAAATAAAATGGTTACTTCACGCTCTTTTAAAAAGATAGGAAGCCGCTTTTTAACCTTAGGGCTGATGATCTTTTTCATAGGATTATGGCTAATTTCTCCTTTCTTTAGCATCCACTTAAAGAAAGATTTTAGGCTGGAAATTTTTCGTATAATACTTTTGTTTTCCAATCCAATTTTATGGAGTGCCGCCAACCAGCTTCGAACCATAAAATGAGTTATTTCCTTGGGACTTACGTGTGGGTATTGTATTTCCAAAAAATCCTGAAATTGGGTTAAATCCAATTTATAGGCATCTACCGTATGCTGTGAGTATCGTTTTACTGATGTGAGCTGTCGTAGAAATAATAAAATAGGAATCAACTTAACCTTGTTATGAGGCTAAGGTAAACAAAACTAACTAATTAAATATTATAATTATTAATTATGCGTTCTTAGCTAGATATTCTTCTTTGAATACAGCCTTAAGTATTTGGGAACGTCTTGCGACCGAAGGTTTAGTAAAAGCCTTACGTCTGCGTAATTCCTTTAAGGTCCCTGACTGTTCGAATTTTTTCTTGTACTTCTTCAAAGCCCGGTCTATGGATTCAGCATCTTTTACATCAATAATGAGCATTCATTTAACTTTTTGGACTGCAAAGATAAGCATGAAAGACTAATTCTCCAAAAAAAAAGGACCCCAAAAAAATTCGAGGCCCTTTTATAAATTTAAACTAATAAATCAATGCTCATCTTCTAAGAAACCTGTACGGCGATATCCAGCAAGAATATATGGACCATCTGGTTCGTCCATTTCAGATCCCCTGTTCCATACAACTGTAGTGTCCGTACCATTAATAGAATAAGACGCTGCAGTAAATGACACCGTTCTTAAAATGTATGTTATATTACAAGAAAAATAGTCAGTTCTGGTTTTGGAAGGTGCAATAAAAGTCTCCTGTGAAATCTTACCATCCGTAATCGTAATTCTTTCTGGATCACCAGAAGTAAAAGCCTTTACGGTACCCAGAGCAACTACAGGTGTGCCAGTTGGCGTTCCAGTCAATCCGCTGTACAAAATATTTATAGCATTGGTAGCTGAAAAAGTCCCTGTGGCTGTATTTACATCAATTTTATTTTGATGATGGTAAACATGTCCCCCGTCACTGAACCACATCTCATTAGGGAGGTTCGCGGCAGTATTAGACGTTGTATGTAAGGAATGGCCTACAGCTACTGAACTATCCAATCCCAATAATTCTAAATACCATTCTCCTGCCATACTTTGGGTATTTGTTCCCGTTATTGCAGGATCATCTGTCAGATCACAACTTTGTATAAAAACAAATAACAGAGCTAGTAGAATATATTTTATATGCTTCATAAGTTCAATTTTTATTGTTTAATAAATGTTCGTAAGGCTGTGCCATAGCCAGAATTAAGAACTCTCCAAGAATATTTAACTCCAACCTCAACTGTTGACATATCACATGAAAAAAGGGAACCTGCTACTATTTGAGGGGGCACACCCAATTTGTTTCCTTGATAATGATAAAAACGAACCGTAGTAGCTAAACCTGGAGATGCGACACCACCCACATTATCACTAGTATAAAAATTGTCGGAAATTTTAGTGACTGTGCTAACCCCCTTTGCTCCGGCAGTTCTTTTATATTGACCAGAAAGATCAATTCCTTCAACATCTGGTGCAATAACTCCTACATACCTGTATTCTGTGGCAGAATATCCATCCTTATTTAAAGCAGTATAAGTAATTGTATATACACCTGGTACATTCGTATTAACCACATCTCCTCCTACCACTGGAATGATTTCAGTATCTCCTTCAAAGGCTTTTACTCCAAGATCTGTAAATGATCCACCTTGTTTCACTGTATTCCATTGTTCTCCTGCCAAGGTAATTTCAGGATAGTAAGTTATTCTGGAAACATTCACAGTCTCTTCTTCACAAGATGATACAAGAAACAATGAAGTGAATAAAAATCCAATTAAAATATATTTTTTCATTATATTAGTTTTATATTATTAAATACTATTTATGCCACCAAACTTTTGTAGTTATAGGAACAAAAGCCGGTGTATTTCCATTCACTCTTCTGGAAACATCTGGAAAAATTAATCTTTTCGGAAATGCTCCACTCGTTACCCCTTCTATGGAATATGTCCATTGGCATGCAACATAATTTGGATCAGAAGCTGGTACCGATGAAATTCTAGGATAGCCTGTCCTACTTTGATCAAAGAAACTCTCGTGTCCTTGATTTACCATTGCCAACCATTTCTGAGTAATAATAGCTTCCAACTTTTCTTCAAACGTACCTCCTGCAGGATATTTATATTTACCATCCAAAAGTGATTGAGGTGCTGCTAACCCAAATTTTACGAAAGCTGCTTGAATAGCGGCTATATAATCCGGTTCAACTGCTCCCACTCCCGTTCTTAATTTAGCTTCTGCTAACATAAATA
>JALYPU010000074.1 GCA_030856215.1 Bacteroidota bacterium | reverse complement strand
AATTTCCCGGAAGCAATTGGGTATATCTAAAGCTCCATATGGAACAAAAAAAAATAGACGAATTTCTAATTGGATACCTTTACAATTTTATTGAAGACTTTCGACAGAAGGGTAATCTTAAAGAGTGGTTTATTGTCCGTTATCAGGATCCTGAGTCGCATCTTCGAATAAGGATCCATTCTCAATCATTTCAAATGGTTTCAGAAATTTTAATTGAATTTGAAAAACAATTTGTTATATGGACTGATTTAGGTTGGGTAAGAGACGTTTCGATTTCAAAATATGAAAGAGAAATTGAGCGTTATGGAGGCTCCAATTTAATTGAAATCTCTGAAACAATATTTTATAGAGATACTCTCTCCACTTTATATACCATTCATGCATTTTTAACCAAACAGGTTGAGTGCGAAGAAATCATTTTACATGCTTTATCGATT
Organism: Bacteroidota bacterium; assembly: GCA_030856215.1. GTDB lineage: Bacteria > Bacteroidota > Bacteroidia > Chitinophagales > Saprospiraceae > Vicinibacter. The sequence goes on along the minus strand of JALYPU010000074.1, from coordinate 2,388 downwards.
GTCAATTTCTTACGCAATTTCAACTTAAGTGTTAATGAAATAATATCCATTTTAAACATAGCAAAACATAGCGAAAGCGAACTAAAAGGATTTCGACAACATAAAAATGAATTAATTACACTTATTAATGCGCTGCAATTTGATAGAAATAATGAAATTCCAGAAATTCAAGTGATGCATGCTGCTTCACAGATAAGGCTGGAATCCATTCAGCATTTTTGTAAAATCGCTAGACATTTAGAAATAGAACGAAGAAACTCTATCATTGAAAGCCTTTTGCATATGCATTGCAACCGCTTAGGCTGCCTTGGAAAGCAGGAAACAAGAGTTAAACTATATGCCAATCAAGCTTTACTTTCAATCATGCATAAAGAATTTGCTCTTTTACATTGTTCAATTAACCAAATTGCTCGTAAATAATATAAAAGGGCTGTAATAAAATAAGAAAATGTCATTAATAACCAAAAATAGTCAGGTGAAACTTCTAAAATTTTAATAAAAGTGTAAATAAATAAAAATCCTGTTATCCAATTGACAAAACCCATAAAAAGAGAAAAGTAGGTATCTTTAAAAGCCAAAATATAGCTAATTGGCAAAAAGGCAAAAGTACAGAAGACAAATGAAAACCAAACTCCCATAAAAATTAGATTAATGCTTGTTAAATCAAGTATAATTTGTGGAAATAGCTTTTGAAATGTCCAACTTGGAAAAACTAATAAATTGACAGATAAGATTACCATAGCAATTATTGTTACTGCAATCCCCGGTCGAAAGGCCAAGTAAAGAGACTGATATTTTTTAGAACCTAAAATTTGTGAAACAACTGTCATTTGAGCCAAGCAAATCGCCTCGCCAAAAAAAGTTGTAAAAAGAATAAGAGTTCCTCCAATAGATAAAATAAGAAGATGGTTTTCTCCACCTTGTGTCATTAAATAAGCTATGGCTCCCCAATTTGCCATTGTCAATAATCGATTCATAGCGCGCAAAATACCAGGTTGAATGCATTCCCAAAAGAGGGGCCATTTAAATCTCCAGTCTCTTGTATGGTACAATGAATGATTCTCTTTATTAAGGAAAACAACGAATAATGCCAAGCAAAACACCAACTGAGTTATAAAGATACTTAAAGCACCCCCCATTAACCCTAAACTTGGAATCCATTTCCAACCAAATATAAGAGCATATCCTATGGGTAATTTAATAAGATGACAAATAAGTGTCGTAATAAATATGAAATATGTTTTTCCTCGTCCTAAAAAGAAACAGGTCAGAGCTCCTCCCAAAGGAAAAAGAAAACTCATTGCCAGCAGAGAATAATAATAAGGAAGAACAATTTCTTCAATGATAGTACCGCTAAAATAGAAATTTCCATAGAGATACCCAAAAGGAAGAGTAATGACAAGTGATAATAGAGAAAACCAAATAAACTGCCAAATTCCAGGTCCAATTTGATTCCATTTTTTTTCCCCCGACCAATTTCCTACAAAAACTTGCGCCATAGTAGCAAGGGAAACAAAGGCTAATTGAAAAATTTGAACGGCATAAAAAGCACTAAGGGATGCTTCCATATTCTCTTTTGAAAGACTAGCCAACAAAATTTTTTCGACAGTGGGAAAAAGATTTGTCGAAAAAGTCATTAGGGCAATAGGTAAAAATAAAATGAGGTATTGCTTTAAATTTATATATCCCGATTCTTTTTCGATATTATTAATTGTCATACCTAAGTTAAAGAGGGTTTGGCTCTTGCCTAAAAGATTTGGCTATATTAAAGCTGCCAGAAAGATTGTGTACAACTTGAAGGTTCTTCTTAACCAAGCCTAAAGACGGTTGATAAAATACTGGAATGACAGGCATTTCATTACATAGAAGCTTTTCAGCTTTAATGAGATAGGAGGAGCGTTGAAAGGGATTGATTTGCTGTTCGCTTAAATGCAACAAATTTTGATATTCCGAATTTTCCCACTGTGCAACATTAGTTGTGCTGAATCGAAAATAATTCAATGTATGTAATGGATCATCTATGCACGGACTCCAATTGAAAAGACCTAATTGGAAGTTTCCTGAAGTCATTTGATTAAAAAGCTTATTCCATGGAAGTGGTTTTAGCTCACATTCTAAACCTAATGTTTCCTTAAATTGAATTTTTAAACAATGAGCGGTATATTCCCGAATTTCACCTTCATTGTAAATCAGTGTTAATGGATCTAAGTCATCAATAGACAAATTTAACTCACTAAGCCCTTCATGAAATAACTGGCGAGCTTTATTGGGATCAAATGGGGGAAATAAAGCGTCACGATTCGCACTAGTATGTCGATGGAGAAGAGGTGAAAAGGCAGGGTTCAAAGGAAAAAATGCATTAGAAATAATAATTTCACGGTCAATAGC
>JALYPU010000059.1 GCA_030856215.1 Bacteroidota bacterium | reverse complement strand
GGTCAGCAGGAAGGACTAAGTTTCCCTAACAGCGATCTCATCAAAGAATTGGCATTTTCTTCCGGGGGATTTGAAGCAAAGTATGGCGACAAATTATCTTCCGTATTGAATTTAAAATATAAAATACCTGATAGCATACGATCGAGTGTTACCATGAGTTTATTAGGAGGAAGTGCCCATTTAGAGGGAGGACGGAGAATACACAAAACTAAAGATAACCGATTCAATTATTTGTTGGGCGGTCGTTATAAGTCCAACGCTTATTTATTGAATTCACAAGATATTAAAGGTGAATACCAACCTAGTTTTTTGGATCTGCAATCCTACCTTACTTTTGATATCAGTCGTTCACTTCAGTTAGGGTTGATTGGTAATTTGAATAAAAGTAAATTTCATCTCATACCCGAAAGTTCATCCCAGGCAAAAGGTTCTGTGTTTTTTGTCTTACGGTTAAACACCGTTTTCGAAGGCGAGGAGAAAGATGATTTTGAACAACAAATGGCAGGAATTAGCCTGAGTTATTACCCGATCAAATCTAAGAGACCCTATTTTGTGAAATATCTGAGTTCCTTTTATCGAACTATAGAATCAGAGCAATTTGATATTTTAGGGTACTATCGTTTAGCCGAAATTGAAGCTGGTGATGGTGAAAAAGAAAATAAAGAAACTAAACTTTGGGGAGAAGGTACCCAACATCGATTCACGCGAAATTTTCTAAAAACATTTATACATCATCATGAAGTAAGAGGGGCTATTGAATTTATAAATAAATCAACATCCACTAACAGTCATTTTTTACAATGGGGGGTTTCTGTTCGACAAGAATTTTTTAAAGATCAGATCAATGAATGGGAGCGAATCGATTCTGCAGGGTATTCTTTACCTCATACGGGTCAAAAAGTACAAGTCAATTCAGTATTAAAATCTAATAATGAGTTCGATAATTTTAAGACAAGTGTTTGGTTGCAAAATGCGATTCAAATTCAACACAATAGATCATTGAGCATCCGTTGGACTCCAGGCCTACGCTTCAATTATACAAAATTGAATGAAGAATGGAGTATAAGTCCTAGATTAAAAACAGAATTTGTTCCTTTGAACCATCCAGCCAATTTGCACTATTGGCTAGCCACGGGCTTTTATTTTCAACCGCCACTTTACAGGGAGCTTAGATCTGAATTAGGGACAATTAATGAATCTCTTCAATCACAAAAATCATTTCATGCAGTGGGAGGAATACAAATGGATTTCAAATGGCTTAAAATTAGCGAAGGAACTCTTCGTTGGATATCTGAACTCTATTATAAAAGTCTATGGGATTTGGTAAGTTACGATTTGGATAATGTGAGAATTCGGTACAGCGCACTAAATGATTCTAAAGCTTATGCAATTGGATGGGATAATAGAATTCATGGTGAATTTGTAAAAGGTGCAGAGTCCTGGGTAAATGTATCCTTTTTAAGGACCCGGGAGAAATTAGCAGGCATTGAGCACAAGGAACACATTCTAGGATCATCTGAAGGAAAACTGATCCCAGATGTTCCAAGACCGACTGATCAGTTTTTTGCCCTGGGCTTATTCTTTCAGGATTATTTGCCCAGGAACGAACATTTCAAAATGCATTTCAATGCTACCATAGCTACTGGGCTACCTTATGGATTTAAGGGAGCTAACGTTGAGTATAGAAATGAATACCGTCACAAACCCTATCACCGAGTGGACATAGGATTTTCAACCCAACTATGGGATGAGGTAAAAAGAGTCCAAAGGCCTAATCATTTCCTGCACTTTAGTCGAAAAGCGTGGGTAAGTTTGGAAGTGTTTAATTTATTGAAGATAAAAAATGAAGCCTCGATAAGTTGGATAAAATCAGTGTATAATTATCAATTTGCCATCCCTAATTACCTCAGTTCTAGGAGAATTAATTTAAAATTGCATATTGATTTTTAGAAAAAGTTGTACATTTGCAGCCCAATTGCCAGTAGAGTCGGCTTGACCGAGTAAACGGGTAAGGGTCTAAACATTTTAAACAACAACAAATGGCCGTTAAAATTAGATTACAGCGAAAAGGGCGAAAAAAAGCCCCTTATTATCATATCGTAATTGCCGATGCACGATCCCCCAGAGATGGTAAGTTCATTGAGCGCATCGGTATGTATAATCCAATACATAAACCAGCTATTGTGGAGATTGACCGCGATAAAGCTTTTGAATGGTTAATGAAAGGAGCACAGCCTACAGACACTATTAAGGCAATATTAAAATACAAAGGCGTCATGTACCGCAAGCATCTTCAGCGTGGCGTTAGTAAAGGATCCTTTCCACAGGAAACCGCGGATCAGATGTACCAGGATTGGATCGTTAATAAAGAATCTACTATTGCTTCTAAAGTTGAAGCGCGCAAAATGGAGATTTCTGAGTACCACAAAGAAATGATCGCCGTCAATAAACCAACGGAAGCGCCGGTCGAGGAAACTAAATCCGAGGAAGAATAAAATTCTGTTATTTTTTAAAATACAAACAATAGTTCTGGTATTTTATATATTATATTAATAAAGTATCATAATTTTACAAATTATAAGAATTTAAAAACCTAGTAATGTTGTTAGCATTACTAGGTTTTGTTCATTCAATAAGCCATAAAACTTTACTATATGCAAGCGTTGGACCAAGATTACAAAGAAAGACTTCAGGCAATAGCCGAGATTATCCAGGGTTCTGAAGAACTTGCCGCCTATCTGGAAGAAGAAACTCCAGAATTGTATAAGGCGTTGCAAGAAGCGTATGAACCGCTAGTTGCCGAAGTTTATCAGGAAGTAGCAGATAATCATCCACTTCAACTGGAAGAAGCTGAAAAGGTGCTCGTCAATCCCTATTTTGAAGGTTTATTTTTACCGCGTATTTTAGGATACAGTGTACTTAGGGGAGAAGTAAATGACTTAGTAAAATATACCAGACCTCAGGAACATTTCAAAGAAGTCTTAATTGCCATTGCCAATTCTGCCAATTTCGATGTTATTAAACAACGAATCGGCCAGACCGTTCAAGTTGGATTTGCTTTGAGCAGCGATATATGGATAACTAACTTAATGGAAAAAATTGAAAATAAAAAAGTGAAAGCTTTTTTACAATCTATGTTGGTTGACCGTTTCCGAGAAGAGCACGAACGTTTTTTATTACTGGAAAGATATCGCAAGCAATTTGCGCATTATAATTATTTTACCTGTCACTTTCCAGAAACTATTAATGAATTAAAAGTTGAAACATCCACACTAAAAACTTTTTTATTAAATAGAATTAAATTCGAAGCTCATCATAAGAGTTACATCAATGAATTACATAAATTAATCAACCGAAAGGATTTGATCCGGGAACCTGAGTTTCTTGAATTGATGTCTATTATTGCAAATTTTATTACATTAGATGAATCGGAAACACAACACCTTTCCAATGCTATAAATTATTGCAGGCAGGAAAATCCAAACTTCAATCAAATCTATTTTAATTTTTTAAAAGAAAGCTATAAACAAAAAATGCATTTTGGTCCAACAGCTGACCGGAAATTTGCCGCATTACTCGATAGATCCAAAGTAGATGATTTGTTAAAATATTATAACTTAATGGAAACTATCCACAATAAAGGTTTTGTCCATGAAGATGCATTGGATGCAGTGCAATCTTTTTATTCTCAATACGAAGGAATGTCCGTGAATAATGAATGTTTGCGAAATGCCATTCGATTGTATATTCAAAATGTCATTGTTAATTTGACAGAACCGGAATATCATTCATTTTTTGAAGTGTATAAAACATTTGCCGCCTATATAAATATATTCGATAATTCTGCCTTCAGTCAGGAGGTAAAACATTTATGCATGGACTATATAGATAAACTGCTGGTTTTCTTTAAAGATAAAAGGGGCAAAGAGTATCAGGAAATTAAAAAATTTGTAAGTACCCAATTTACAGAAATTGATTTTTTGACTGAGAAGCAAGTAGTGGAACTATTTAAAATTAAACGAAAGAAAATCGAAGAATAGAGCAGGCTATGTTTTTCGCTATTCGAAATAGTATCACGTCTTATTTGGATTGTTTCGGATACTTTTTTAAGCCGGGAGTTATAAAATATTTAGTTTTATTGACTTTATTTTGTACCGCCTTGTCCATTTTTCTTATTGTTTATGCATGGCAAAATACAGATAAACTCCTGGAGCCATTATTTTATGCCTTTCCATGGTTTCAATCCATGAGTGAATATCAATGGATAACGTCCTATATTTTTAAAATTATGGGGATCCTGATAGCCCTGATACTGTACCGCTACTTTATTTTTATTTTTTTGAATCCGATATTGAGTAAAATATCTGAACAGGTCGAATTTTATTACCGCCAAAAGTATATTTTTAAACAGCGAACTTTTAATACTAATTTCATGGCATCTATTTTTCGCGCGGTGAGACTC
>JALYPU010000037.1 GCA_030856215.1 Bacteroidota bacterium | reverse complement strand
CAAGTTCCATACAGAGTCCCATCCATCGCTACAGTAAGAATGGAATTTATGACGTGTGCCTCATTGCTAAGAACAAAAACGGAGCAGATACCTTGTGTAAGACATTAAATGTAGGGACAACATCTACAATCGACGATAAGGATCATTTTAAGTTTGAGTTGTTTCCAAACCCTTGTAAGGATTTTTTTATAGTCAATGTATTGGATTATAATCCGGAAAAGATGCATCTTAAACTCATTGATTTAAATGGAAGATTAGTATGGTCTCAGAGATTGTTTGAAGGGAGCAATGGGATTGAAGTTGGATCACTTTCCAGTGGTGTTTACTTCGTTAAAATAATTGAAAAAGGGGAAGTTATTAGAAGCGAGAAGTTGTTGAAATTGTAATATTGGTTTTATGACATACGGTATTTAAAAACAGCTTTGCATGTTGATTAATGGTAGATTAATAAAATTGAATCCATATTTATTTAAGGTTGGTTATCATTCTAAATTCTTGAACCTTGTATGCCACGAAATGTATTCCATAGCAGGCAGAAAATATAAAACATAATGGAGTCATTGATAACCATGCCACATAGCGTAGCGAGTTTTTTTTGGATGAAAGACTGAAAAATTTACGAATGGAAAAGTAAATAATGGTTTATCATTTTTAAATAAACCAATCCTAAAACAAACTTCAAGATGGTTATTCGGGAACCGCTGCTTCTTTAGTTTCTTTAGTTACTTTAGTTTCTTTAGTTACTTTATTAGTGCTACTATAGCTTGCCTCCTTAATCCTGGCCTTTTTACCAGAAAGATTTCTAAGATAAAATAGTTTGGCTCTCCTTACCTTCCCTTTTTTAACTACAGCGATTTCAACAATATTTAGAGATGAAAAAGGGAAAATTCTCTCCACTCCAACGCCGCTTGATACCTTGCGTACGGTAAAGGTTTTCTTCTTTCCTTCCCCACGGACATTGATAACATCTCCACGAAAATCCTGAATACGCTCTTTGTTACCTTCAATGATCTTGTAACTGACAACCACCGTATCCCCAGCCTGAAAGGAAGGAATCCTACTGATGTCTAATAATTGGTCTTCGACGTATTTAATTAAATCCATGGCTTTTAATTTTAATGGCCTTCAAAAAGAGTCGCAAAGATACAATAATTAATAAAAATGAATGAGGGAAAATCGTATTAAATTTTAGTTCTTTTACCTAATAACGGTCGCATAGCCCTTGAAATTAACAATTTCTCCCCTAGGGGTCGTGTATTTTCCTATATACACATAAACGCCTACTGGTACAAAATCGCCTATATTGTCATAGCGTCCGTTCCAGGATTGACTGGGACTGCTCGTACTGAATATCTTGCCGCCCCAACGGTCCCAAATATTTATTTGAAAATTCATCATGCCGTCCAAAACCCCTTTTCCAAAAAAATCATCGTTCTTCCCATCCCCATTAGGTGTAAAGGCATTTGGCAAAAAATAAGTTACTTTGGGTTCAATATCAACATATTGGGTTAATGTATCGGTACATCCATTGGTTCTATATACGATTTGGGTTATTTTATGAATTCCAGTGTCCCTGAAACTATACTGATTGGTGCTGCCGTATAATATAATCCTGTCATCAATAATCCATTGAATGGATTCTGCAAATTTGGATTCATCCGTGAGAGTGATGTCCTTTCTAAACGAGCTGAGCTCTTTTGGACTATAAGAAAACCCCGCCTCAGGACTATTTTTTACGTCAATCCAGCCTGGATAACTTATTGAAGTGTAACAACCTATTGGGGAGGTAATCTCCAATTTTACTGAAAAAATACCATCATCTTCAAATATGTGTTCAGGGGAAATCATATTAGAAGTGGTTCCATCACCAAAATCCCATAGTATCTTATAAGTAGAATCTATCGGTACAGATAAGTTTTCAAATTTTACTGTCAATGGTTCACAACCTGAGAATGAGCTTGGATTGACTACTATTAATGCGGGCACAGGAAAATACGGAATAACTATAGTCGTATCATCTGCACAAGAATTAATATCCGTAACTTTTAACTTGACTGGTTTATATCCTGGTGTGGTGAATAGGTAATTAGGATCTTTAATGGTTGACTTTTTGGAAGGCTCGAATGTCCAATCCCAGGAACGGATTTGACCACTTCCAGTAATAGATAAATCCTTGAATGCAACAGGTCCCGCCAAACAAGTATCATACAAATGTGAATACTCCGCTTTAATGGAAGGAAACAAATTCACATAAATATCTGCAGTATCCGAACACTCAGTTCCCTTATTTAAAATCATAATACCTCGATAAGTTCCAATGCCTGGAAAGGTGACAGTAGCATCTCTGGTAGTGAATGTCTTTTTATTCCCCTGAATATCAAATTCCCATAAATAGTCTTTAATGTTACTCTCTTTGGTACTTAAATTTTTGAAATGAACTGTATTCTCACCACATGAATTAATATAATATCGCTGACCTAAAATCGTAGAGTCCGAGGCTACATCAGCAATTACAGTGGGTTGACAAAATGCGACGTTGAATTGAAAATCTCTTTGCATGGTGGTCAGAAGCACTCCATTTCGATATTCTCTTAAACAAACCCCGACAACAAATTGACCCAGTGTGTTTGGTCGGCCTGATATTCGGCCTGTTGCCGTGTTGATAGTTACCACAGGGCTACCACCTAATGGGTTTAGCGCTGAATAAAATGGCAATTTAAAATCCACTGGATTATATGGAGGGGGACAAAAGAAAGGGTCAGGGGTAACTCCATCACAACTTAACGGGTCGCCAGGTAATTCAGCAGAGCCTCTTTTTCCACCTCCGGTACTCGGGGCGCAAAATTCATATATGAACACATCACCATCATCATCACGAGCACCATGGTCGAAGTCTAAATTTTGATTTGCACAAATTACAATGGGTGGAAAATTATTGAACTGTGGACTATTATTGCATAATCGTTGAGCCTCTGGTGATATTTCAATTGAATAGGCAGCTCCAGCATCCCCTGGGGACAAGATGTTACTGATAGTCTCATTTCTACAACAGCGCTGAAATACGGCCACATATGGAACACTTATCATATCCATGGTTTGTTCAAACTCATAGACTCCTTCTTCCACGCATACGTTAGGTGGTAATTCTAGGCAAGGATTGTCGGTACTAGGATCTAAAAATCGTTTTGACAGCAGATTGACGTCCTTAATATAGGCTACATCATAATCCACATTACTTCTTTTTCGATAAATGCCTATACTCACTCTTCCATCCAGAGTAGCGCCGCCACCATAACAATCCCGATAAATCTTTAGGGTAAACAAAAAGGTGACACGGCCTCTGGCAGAATCTGCCCTGACACAAGAATAGAATATTTCACCACCAATAATGTGACGGGCTGAAAGATCAGATCCCAGGAAACAAACCAATAAAAATACGAATAACTTTAACTTCACTAGCGGACTATATATCAATACCAACGAAAAAAATCGTTATTAGTTATGCAAAAATAACATATTCTCCATGCTTCTTAATGCCAGTTTTATAAGCGAAATAGACGAAGAAATAAATAAAACAGCCCAGATGCTGCGTGAAGGGAAAATAATTGTTTACCCAACAGATACCATATGGGGAATAGGATGCACGGTCAGTTCAGTAAATAGTGTTCTGCGTATACGCGATATTAAAAAAAGGTCGGACGACAAATATTTTATTTTGCTTGTCTCTGATATTGCAATGTTAAAACAGTACACAATGACCATACACCCCAGAATAGAAAATTTGTTGAGTATTCATGAACGACCACTTACGATCATTTATCCACTTGCGCAAAATGTATCTGAGTTATTACTTCCGAAGAATAAATCCATAGGGATACGTATTTGCAAAGATCTATTTTGCCAGGCATTAATTCAGCAAACAGGAGAAGCGCTGATTGCTACTTCTGCAAATATTTCAGGGTTCCCCTCTCCAAGTCATTTTGGTGAAATTACTAATGAAATATTACAGTCAGTGGATTATGTCTGCCAATATAAGCGAATGGATAAATCGCCACAAAGTCCTAGTGTTATGGCAAATTATAATGAAGACGGCGAACTAAATTTTATTCGATAAATTGGGATCGTAATTAGTTTTTAGCTACCAATTGTAAGGCTTCTAAATATGCAGGATCTTTTTCGAGTTGCCATCTCGCCGAAATGTCGGAACCTAACATTATTTTTGCTATGGAGTAAAACAGTTTTTCTTGCATTTTTTGTTCCACTTTTTTTGAAATACCTATCGGTGTTTCCCTTTTAATTATCTCTGAGATCAAAAATAACAAACTAGGATTACTCCTTAAATCATTCGGCTTATCTTTTATCAAATTTTTTATTTCTTGAAAATTTTCCAATACCCACTTTATACTAATATCCTCTATTAAGTCCAAACTATCATTCGATGCTATTTGAATCAACACATCAGGAATGATCCCGTTGTTTGCGGGTAGAGGTTTACCATTTTTAGATTTGAATACAATCCTCTCATCTCCTGATTTTTGAACGTGGATATTCTCGTTTGCCACAAAACTATCCAACCTTTGAATACTCCTTCCTGAAGGTAAATAATAGCGACTAACTGCTAATCTGATGGCTGAACGATCCGGTAAATTATATTGTTCAAGCACTGTTGCCTTTCCAAAACTGGGCTGTCCAATAATGGTTGCCCGGTCAAGATCCTGCAATGACCCTGCAATAATCTCCGCAGCAGATGCAGTCTGTCCATTTATTAAAACGATTATTTTATTTATTCTAAAAAAGTTTTTACCTAAAGATTTATAAACTTTTCCCACCACATTATTGCCTTTCGTGGAAAACAAAATTTGATCCTTCTCAGGTATCAATTGATTCAAAATATCAGCGGCTACATGAACTACACCTCCATGATTATTTCGCAGATCAATGATAAGGTTTTCACAATTTTTATTGATTATAAATTCTTCAATTGCCCGCATAAATTCGCTATACGTCTTTTCTCCAATTATATTTACATGGATGTATAGACTTTTATTGTCGGGAGAAAATACTAGACCCAAGGAAGATTGATTTAAATTTTCCTTTTTAATGGCAGCCTTACGAACTTTATCATGGGCATTTTTTTTCCAACTAATTCTTACTGCATCCTGTGTTCCTTTAATTAATGAAATTAATGTATCTATCTGATTGGTTTTGCCTTCAACTGACACATTCTGGATTTCTAAAATTTGATCACCGGCTTCTAATCCAACTTTAAATGCAGGGCTATTTTCTTGAACAGACGATATAATGATGCCTCTTTTTGTCTCATAGAACTCAATGCCTATCCCACTATAGTCACCATCAATTTCATCCAAATTGGATTGTAATTCCCCTGCTGAAATATAATTGGAATAAGGGTCTAACGATTGCAAAAGTTGACGTATGGATTCGTCGGTGACAGCCTCCATATTTACTGAATCCATGTACTTGGATTGAATAAAAGTCAAGACATCCTGAATCTTTTGGTTGTAGGCAGAAGGCAATGGCCTAAGTTCATCCTGGTTCCATTTTGTATTTAGAGGTAATTGGATTTTAAGACCTGAATAAAGACCAATAGCTGCACAAAGTCCCATCAGGAATGGGATCCAAGTTTTTAATGAATCGGGTTCCATGGTATTAGATTAGTAGTATGCAAACCTTCTCACATTTGCGACATATTTAGCTAATCTCACCACTTGGCAGGTATATCCATATTCGTTATCGTACCAAGCGTAGATCGTTACCGTCTTGCCATCATTGGATAAGATCGTAGATGGTGCGTCGATCACAGAGGCGTACGTAGTGCCAATTGCATTACTGGAAACATACTCATTGGACGTTGAATATTGCAATTGCTCGACAAGCTCACCATGTAATGTAGCGTTTCGAAGTTCACTTAAGATTTCTTCCAGTGTGGAAGCGCGCTCTAAAGTAATATTCAGAATCACCAATGAAACATTTGGTATCGGCACCCTCACAGCATTACCGGTCAACTTGCCTTTTAAATGTGGCAATACTTTTGCCACGGCACTGGCAGCTCCGGTGCTGGTAATGACCATATTTATTGGTGCTCCACGCCCACGTCGTGGCTTTCGATGAAAATTGTCCAGTAAATTCTGATCACTTGTATATGCGTGTACTGTTTCAAGATGGCCTTTTTGAATGCCAAATTTTTTATCCATCACTTGAATAATTGGCACAATCGCGTTTGTGGTGCATGATGCCGCACAAAAAATATGTTCTTTTTCAGAATTTACCTGATGATGATTCACACCAACGACAATATTTGGGATATCCTTGCCTGGAGCTGTCAGGATTATTTGAGAAATTCCAGGTCTCATGTGCGCACTCAGTTTTTCATGCGTATCCCACATGCCTGTATTATCTATAAGCAAACCATTTTTGATTCCGTAGTCCTCATAGTTTATTTCACTAGGATCGTTGGCAAAAATCATTTTTATGCGATTTCCATTGATTTCGGCTTCTGTTCCATCGGGATTCACCTCTATAGCACCTGGAAAATCGCCATGGATGGAATCTGATTCCAACAAGGCTAAACGTTTTTGGACTTCTTCGAACCTCACTTTCATGCTTGGACGAATCACGATAGCCTTCAATCTTAACTGCTCTCCCCTACCTGTGGTAGATATCAACCTTCTAGCCACCAATCTACCAATACGGCCAAATCCATATAACACCACATCTCGATATTCTGAATGTTGTTGAGTCTGTTCGACACCTCTTCTTAATTTATAAAGAATGAATTCTCGGAGATTATCATACGATTTGAATTCATGAGCCCATTCAGAGGCAAGTTTTCCAATATCAATTTTACTGGAAAGCAATTCCTTAAATGCTACTATTTCTTTTGCAATATCCAGACTTAGCTCGATGGTAAGTGCCACGTCGGTGTAATTTTTTGCAAATAAATGATCACTTATGATTTCGCTCGGACGTCGATCGTACAAGTCCTTTCTGAATAAAACCAGTTCAATCGATCGATCGAACCTCAATTCGCCGACAATTTTACTGAGTTCCATTGCATGCTTTTCCTTCTCCCGCCAATTTTGAAGGGCTGTCTCTATATATTCCTTTTGAGTGAGCTCGATCATCCTATGAAAATTTAGGCGAATTTCGTAAGAAAAACTGGATGGTCAAAAGGATTGTCGCTTTATTCCTAAAGGAAGCACAAAACAGTTATAAATCCCGAATGAAATGTTGTAGAATTTGATTAAAGCGAAGTGATTGCTCGATTTGAATGAAATGGCCGCAATCCTGGATCAAATGATATTCACAATCCTTTATTTCAACGGATGCCCATGAACCAATTTTATCCGGAGTGAGCATAGGATGCAACCAACTATTTGGAATCATTTGGTCCTTGGCCCCAATTAATAATAAGCACGGGCATTCAATTTGCTTTAGTTTTAAATAAATTGGTTCATTTAACATGGCCAAAATGCTTTCATGGATCATCTTCTGGTACGATGATCGATTACGGGTTTGCATAAGTTTAGTTAGATCTGAAATGATTTTTGCGGCTTCAAGCAGTGATTGAAAAAAACTTTTTTGGATTATAGTGCTAATGTATGTCTCATCCGCGTTCCATTGATTTCCTAAAAACAATGCATTTTTCAACAATACCTTTTCCCATTCTTCGAACCGCTCAATTCCAGAGGGAGAACAAAGGATTAATTTTTTTATTTGTATAGTATTTCGAATGGCTAAATTTGTAACAATTTGTGCACCCATACTGTGTCCGATAAGCACTACATTTTTTAATGAAAGCTTTTCTATAAACTGACGAACGCAATCTGTATAAAATGAAATATTGTACTGACTATTTCCATTTATAGAGGATTTACCATTTCCGGGAAGGTCCAAAGCTATCGTCCGGTAAAATTTTTTAAAAAATTCTATGTTGGAATTCCATACAGGAAAATAGTTGGCCAATCCATGGACAAACAACAAACAGCATTCACCTGAACCTTCATCGCAATAATTAATCTTAATACCCTGATCCAGTGAAATAATTTTTTCGGGATAATTATAAAGTAAGGGCATTCCTGTAAAATTAAAAGAGCTGTTACCAGTCAGCAACAGCTCTTTCTTGATTTATTTTATGATAGGTCAACTTCTTTTTATCACCCATTTTGCAACATTAGGTGCGAGTTCTTTCTGTGATTTTGCGCCTACAAATACGCCAATGTGTCCTCCTGGAAAAGCATACAGCTCCTTATC
>JALYPU010000033.1 GCA_030856215.1 Bacteroidota bacterium | reverse complement strand
GTGAGACTCTCCATACGAAATTTACTATTAGAATTGTTGTTATGTTTTCTTTGTTTCTTATTGAGTTTCGTCCCAGTGATTGGGTTACTATTTCCTTTGCTCTCCTTTCTGATTTCTAGTTTTTTTTCAGGCTATAATAATATGGATTTTACGTTGGAACGATATTATAAGTATGCTGATTCCAATCAGTGGGCCAGGAAGTATAAAGCAGAACTTATCGCGAATGGTATTCCGTTTCTGTCCATAATGTTAATTCCCGTCATCGGTTGGATCATGGCACCCGTATGGGCTTCGGTTGCTGCGAGTATTCAAAGTTTAAACTTGATTAGAAAAGAATCAAATATAATATTACGTTATACATAACATCCTGAAAAACAATACTCTTACTGAGTATAAAACCTTTCTTTTTTTTGAGGCTTCCGATTCCTTACTTTTGGGTTGATTTTTGCAATATAATATAGTTACCTCACCAGATTGGAAACCAAACCTGATATCCTGTACCTGCTATTATGGCATCTCAACCATTATAAATGGTTTGAATTGCCAGGTATTGGTACATTCCAGGCATTCGAAACCAAAGCATACATAGATCATCAAGAAGGAAAAGTCTATCCTTCGTCTTTATCTGTCCAATGGCTTCAAGAGGAGACAAACAGAGCGGAAAGTTTGGTTCAGCATTTAATCGATGAGACAGGGTATCCAAAAAATGAATTGGAAAATGAACTCGCAGATTTATGTTTTAGTTTAACTGAGGAACTCAAGAAGGGTGAGACTATTAACTTTCTGCCTTTTGGACAATTGACAGCATCTGAAAATGGAATCGTATTCCTACCCACTGAGAAGAATTTACATCATCAATTTTTTGGTTTAGAAGCATTGGAAATTCAACCGGTGCAAAAAATATTTCACGCGCAAATCGAAGAAAGAGCGCCTATTAAAAGTTTACCCAGGCATACGATAATTGAATTTCGGAATATTGTGTTGATTATCGCTATGCTATTATTGATCTTAATTTGTTTTTGGTTTTGTCCAGTGAAAAAAACAGGAAAGTCTGGTAAGGATACATCTTCAGATATTTCTAAAGTGGACAGTTTATTAAACCAGTCTATACCTGGCATGGGTGACTCTGGAAATTTACACCCTACACTTTTAGATACCCCGAAAAATAATACGTTAGATACTAGCCAGTATGATTCTTTAAAGAATGAAGAAATTATTACAATAGAAAATGTAGCGGAATTGAATGATAAAGTAAAAAATAAAACGTGCGTAATTATTGTGGGATCCTTTCTCAAAATATCTAATGCCAGACGGATGGAGAAAAAAGTAATTGCGGATGGATATCAAGTGTATAAGGGGAACTATAATAATTTCAACAGAGTGGGAATTTCTTTTGATTGTTTAAAACACGATTTAGCTGGGGTCCTTACGGAATTGAAAAAAAAATATAGCCAAGATAGTTGGGTTTTAAAATACTGAAAGTATGAATTGGGAAGGATTAGAACATATACAATCAAAGGAAAGCCATCAGTTTTTTTTAATAGCGGGACCCTGTGCAGTAGAAAGCGAACAACTCTGTATGGATGTTGCTGGGGAATTGATAGAATTATGTCGGTCTTTTGACATTCCATACATATTTAAAGCATCGTATAGAAAGGCAAATCGATCAAAAATTGATTCATTTATAGGTATTGGAGACGATGAAGGTATTCGTATTTTGAAAAAAGTTAGAGATCACTTTAATGTTCCGGTGACAACGGACGTTCACAGTGAAGAGGAGGCTATTCTGGCGGGAACTTTTGTGGACATTTTGCAAATTCCTGCTTTTTTATGTAGACAAACCTCATTGTTGATTGCTGCATCTACCACACAAAAAGTAGTTAATATAAAGAAAGGACAATTCATGAGTCCGGAAGGAATGAAATTTGCTGTGGATAAAGTCAAAGAAAGTGGAAATAATAAAGTTTGGTTGACCGAGAGAGGAACGACGTTTGGTTATCAGGATTTGGTAGTTGATTTCAGATCTATTCCAATCATGAAATCCTTTGCAGTGCCCGTTATTATGGATTGCACACATTCTTTACAACAACCAAATCAATCTTCGGGCGTAACGGGTGGAAAACCTGAATTAATTTCTACGATTGCCAAAGCGGCTATTGCTGTTGGTGCGGATGGTTTGTTTATAGAAACACACCCTAATCCTGGTATGGCTAAGTCTGATGGAGCGAATATGTTAAAGTTGAACTCAATGAAATCCCTTTTGGAAAGCCTGATGAAAATACGGTCTGCGTTAGTTTAAATTAAATGTTTGTAGATTTTAGAATTATACCGGAAGAAATATCCAATGAAAGTTCATTGAGGAAACAAATCCAATTTGAAGCAGGGCACAAACTGCCAGAAAAATTCAAATTCAAAATAGTTAGACGAAATATTGATGCCAGAGGAAAGCAGATTTATTATGTGCTGCGCGCACAGATATACTTATCGGATATCCCAGAAATAGTTCCTCATGTTTTAGATAATTTTTCAGATGTTAGCTCAGCGGAGGAAGTCCATATAGTTGGTGCAGGGCCATGTGGATATTTTGCCGCTTTAAAATTAATTTCATTGGGATTAAAACCCATCGTTTTTGAACGCGGAAAAGACGTTCGTTCGAGGAGAAAAGATTTAAAAGCGATTCAACAATTCAGTATAGTAAATCCTCATTCAAATTATTGTTTTGGTGAAGGAGGTGCAGGAACATATTCTGATGGGAAATTATATACCAGGTCTACTAAAAGAGGAAATATCCTAGACGTATTAAACTTATTAGTGCACCATGGTGCGGGTGAAGATATATTGGTGGATGTACATCCTCATATTGGAAGCAACAAGCTACCACAAATTGTAACGAATATTCGCGATACAATCCTCCATTTTGGTGGTGAAGTTCATTTTGATTCTTTTATGGATGATCTGACAATAAAAGATCATAAAATTCAAAGTATTCAAGTCAATCATCTTAAAATTCCTGTCAAACATCTGATTTTGGCTGCTGGTCATTCTAGCCGAGAAATTTACCTTTTATTACGATCTAAAGGGATTGAATTGGAAACTAAAGGATTTGCTCTTGGCGTCCGTTTGGAGCATCCGCAAGCCCTTATCGATGAAATTCAATACCATCAAATTGGTCGACATGAGAATTTACCTCCTGCCAGTTATAGTATGGCTTGTCAAATAGGTCAACAAGGTGTTTTTTCATTTTGTATGTGTCCGGGCGGCTTAATTGTTCCAGCGGCAACGGCTGCTGGTGAAATAGTTGTCAACGGCATGTCTCTGTCACGCCGAGATTCCCCATATGCAAATTCAGGATTGGTGACGGAAGTAAGTGAAGAAGATTTGAAATCTTTCTCAAATGAAAATGTTTTAGCCGGTATGTTTTTCCAAAAATTTGTGGAGCAAGAAGTTTTCAAAGCAGGGGATGGAACTCAAAAAGCCCCAGCCCAGCGATTACCAGATTTTATACATAGCAAATTATCCAGAGACCTACCTGCTAGTTCTTACATCCCAGGATTGATCAATGCACCGCTACATGAGATTATTCCATCAAGAATTTACACCAGACTTAAAGAAGGTATTAAAGTATTTGGGACTAGAATGAAAAAATACATTACAGAGGAGGCAATTGTTGTGGCGACTGAATCAAGAACCAGTGCTCCCGTAAAAATTCCCAGAGATAAGGATAGTAATATGCATATTAAAATTAAAGGATTATTTCCTGCAGGTGAAGGAGCAGGTTATGCTGGAGGTATTTTATCTGCTGCTATGGATGGTCAAAAAATAGCCGAAGCAGTTTACAACGTCAGAAAAATTATTTAGGGAAAAGATAAAATCCTATTAGGAGAAACACTGATGATGTTAATTAGAATCTAATATCTACAGCCAAGTCTATCTTATTTTCTGGGTGGATATTCTTTCTCATATTCATACCGTAAGATATCAAAACTGGTAATAATTCCTACCAGTTTTCCATCTTCACATACCGGCAACGCATGAAATAAGTGTTCCATAAACACTTCTGCAGCTGTTCCTACTTTATCAGTAGGTTCTAATGTTGCTAATTTTTTAGTCATAACATTAGCTACTTTGGTTGTTGCATAATCTTTATGATCCACATTCAATTTGAATAAATCATAAGTGGTAATCAGTCCAATTAATTTTTCCCCATCCACTACCGGAATATGGTGTATTCTGTAATTGATAAGAATCTCTTTTACCTTTTCCAGATTATCATCGGCTGTGACGGTTTGCAGATTTCTCGTCATAATAGAAGAAACAGTATCGTTCATCATAAAACTACAATATTTTAATCTGTGATCAAGGTATTGCTAAAATTTGGAATTTTTTCAACAGTCTTCAGAATAATTTTTCCAAAAGCTCCCCTTGGACTGTGTTTGGAAGAGTTACTTGCAGGCTGGGGTTCTGGCGCATAGCGATTTTGATAGATTCCAGCGCCCCTTCATTTCTAGCCCAAGCCCTGCGAGCAATTCCATTATTTACATCCCAAAAAAGCATGTTGCGAAGATTTTGTTCACTGGATTCACTCCCATCTAAAACCATCCCAAACCCTCCATTAATTACTTCGCCCCAACCGACACCGCCTCCATTATGAATGGACACCCAGGTAGCCCCACGAAAACTATCTCCTATTACATTATGTATGGCCATATCAGCTGTGAATTTGGAGCCATCATAAATATTGGACGTTTCGCGAAACGGGGAATCGGTCCCAGACACATCATGATGATCCCTGCCAATGACCATAGGTCCTTTTAATTTTTTGGATTGAATAGCTCGGTTGAAAGCAGCGGCTATTTCAATTCGACCATTTGAGTCTGCATAAAGTATCCTCGATAAAGACCCTACAACCGGTAAATTTTTTGAAGCATTTTCTATCCAGTTGAGATTATCAAGGTACTGAGATCGGGTATTCCCACTTGTTTTTAAGATCAATTCTTTAAGTATTGATGCAGCAATTTGATCTGTTTCCTGTAGATCTTCCGGATTTCCAGACATGCATACCCAACGAAAAGGTCCAAAGCCATAATCAAAATATAAGGGACCCATAATATCCTGAACATAAGAAGGATATTTATATTCTTGTGTGTTTATGTCTTTCCAAATATCCGCCCCTGCGTCACCGGCTTCTTTTAGAAAGGCGTTGCCATAATCCCAGAAGTACATACCTTTTTTAGATAGTATATTTAGTGCATTCACATGACGAATCAGTGTGTTTCTAACTTCTATCATGAATTTCGTTTTATCGGAATTCATTAATTCTTCAGCTTCTGTGAAACTATAACCTATCGGACAATATCCTAAGTCATCAATATTATGTAACGAGGTTTGATCAGATCCCAAATCGATAGGAATGTTTTTTTGAACCGCGTATTCCCAAACTTCTACAATATTTCCAGCATAGACAAAACAAATTCCGTTGAATAGATCGTTGTATTCAATGACCTTTTGAAATAAAATGTCTAAATTAGTATATACATTTTTCTGTTGGATGTAACCATCATTCAAACGCTGTTGGATAGCCGCAGGATCCACTTCAGCAATCACGCAAGTAAGTCCAGAAATGACTGCTGCTAAGGACTGTGCCCCTGACATGCCGCCTAAACCTGAGGTAATAAACAATTTACCGTGTAAATTTTCGGCAGGCGGTGATAATTTTTTTGCAGCGTTCAGCAAGGTTATGGTAGTGCCATGGACAATTCCTTGTGGTCCAATATACATAAATGAACCCGCCGTCATTTGTCCATATTGGGTGACCCCTAATGCATTGTATTTATTCCAATCTTCTTTTTTACTGTAGTTCGGAATCATCATTCCATTAGTAATCACCACCCTTGGCGCTAGGGCTTGTGAAGGAAAAAGACCTAATGGATGACCTGAATATAATACGAGCGTTTGGTCATCATGCATGTTCGCCAAATACTGCATCGTGAGGAGATATTGCGCCCAGTTTTGAAAAACAGCCCCATTGCCACCATATGTTATGAGCTCATGTGGATATTTTGCAACTAGCGGATCCAGATTATTTTGGATCATAAGCATGATAGCCGCTGCCTGTATGGATCTATAAGGATATTCTTCAATAGATTTTGCTTTTATTTCATAGGTCGGTAGAAATCGGTACATATAAATCCGGCCATGCTCTTGTAATTCTTGTGCAAATTCTGCCGAAAGTATAGTATGCCATTCAGCCTTAAAATATCTTAATGCATTTCTTATGGCTAGTTTTTTTTCTTCGATGCTAAGTACAGATGAAATATTTCTTTTTGGTGCATGAGGAATGTTGTTATCCCATATAGGCATGTCTGGCAGCTCTTCTGGAATTCCCATTCTAATTTGTTCTTTAAAACTCATACTCATACTTAAGGTTGTTTTTGAACTAACGAATTGAGATATTTAATTTTAATTAGTTTTTCGTCAAAGTCAATATCATTGGTTTTGCATAGGATAGTTTTAGATTCACCGGGAATCAAATCAAAAAAATTTGGAAAAAAACGATGAGTGCTATCCTCCAAAAGGTATACAGATTTGGCCAATGCAGTTGATTTTATCTGAATGAGTACACCTTCATCGGTATTCATTCCGCGTTCAATATAAAATGTTACCTTAGGTAATTCTAAATTCTTCATTTTTTCAAAATAATGAATGGATTTTCTTTCGGTACCATTTTCATCCCAAGTGGCAAATATGAAATTAGTTGCACTGTTTATTTCTACGTTAAGAATTTTAGTGTTGAGGGTATAGATTCTTTTGGACTGATTAGTTTGCAACTTACATTGGAATGAATCCCTCCAAATGATCTTCCCATAGAAATCCATGAGATACAGTTTTACATTTCTTTGGATAGGATTCAAGATATCACTAGTCATAAAACAGTCAATTATATTCGAAGAATCACGCCAAGTGATGATCACATTTTCATACCATTCTTTTGAGTAATGCTGCAATGCTTTCCAGCGACCGAAATAGTCGCGACTCGACCAACTGATTCCCGGCCAGCAATCATTATACTGCCAATACAAAGTTCCCATGCAAATGGGTTTATGACGTCGTTGGGCTTTAATTCCTTTACACAATCCTTCTGCTTGAGCTAACTGGTTCAGATAAATTAAATCTTCAAAATTGCCAGGTTCTGGAAAGTCTAAATTTATATAATCCTTGATAAGTTTATTTCCCCTGGGATGTTTTTGATGCGACAGCATAGAAGCTGATTCTAAGTCCCATTCTTTTTTTGGAGCAAATGCTTCAATGGTAGTTATAGAAGGAAGTGATTGAAACCCTGCTTCACTCATAAATCTTGGAACATGTGTTTCGAATCTTTCAAAGGGCATTTCATCATGCCATACTCCCCAATCGTGAGCATCTCCTTCAAATTGAAATTGAGCATCTCCTCGTCCGTGTAAAGGGGAAGATTCCCAATAAGAAGTATTATTGGAATATTTTTTTACTACCGCAGGTAGTATTTGGTTGAATAATTTTTGATAATCTGCCCACAGTTTATTTTTTTCATTTAAGTCTAATAGACTTTGCCATCCCCATCTATGCCATCCCTCGTTATTTTCATTATTTCCACACCAAAGTGCCATACAAGAAAACCGGGATAATCTTTTTACTTGTTCCTGTGCTTCATGCTGCACATTCTGTAAAAATATTTCATCACCCGGATACATACCGCAAGCAAACATAAAATCCTGCCAAACTAATATTCCTAATTGATCACATAGTTCGTAAAATGAATCAGATTCATAACGTCCGCCGCCCCAAACCCGCAACATGTTATAATTACATTCCTTGGCATCCATTAAAATGGCGAGGTGATCCTGATTTACTGTTTGAAAAATGTCTTGAGGAATATAATTGGCACCTTTGATATATATGTTTTGTCCATTTATATTGAAATAGAAAGATTTCCCCCAGGAATCTTTTTTATGAATTAACTCTATGGTCCGCACACCTGTTTTCCAATGTCTTTCGGTGATAGGTTCATTAACTTCATTTAAAATGGTAAGTTTACTATTGTATAAGTGTGAATTTCCACTGCCATTTGGCCACCATAATTTTGCTTTAGGAATTCTGATGTCTTTTCTGAGCTGAATTGATTTGGTTGTTATAGATTCAACCCATGTAAACCTGTGTTGATCCACAAAAAGATCTAAGGTAATTTTCTGATTTGTTACCGATGAAAAATCCAGTATCAACTCGAGTTCCGCAAAATCTTTATGGATAGTTTTAGTTTGGAGAGTGGCGTGTTCAATATTCAAATGATTCCAGAATTTTAGCGCAACATTCCCAGGAATGCCAGCACCTATAAATTTAGGTCCAAAGTCCCATCCATAATGGAATTGTGGTTTCCTGGTCATTACCCTCATTTCTCCCGGTAACTTCACTGACTTGGTCGCATACAAGGAATCAGAGATCAATGCGGCTGGTTTTATTTTGACTAGCAGCTCATTTTGGCCTATATGAAGCCATTGTGAAATAGGCATCGAGAATGGACTAAAATAATTATTGTGCTCGCCAATCTTTTTTAGATTAAGGAATAGTTCCGCATAGGTATCCAGGCTTTCAAAATTAATATCAATATTTGAGAATTCACTTGACCCATCCCATTCAAAATGACATTTCCACCACCATTCTTGTTGTCCAACCCATTGTAATTCTTTTTCATTATTTCCATAAAATGGATCCTGGATAAGCTGATTCATCCTTAAATCTCGATAAATATTTCCCGGCACTTGTGCGGGGAGCCAAGCTATATCACCAGCTTTTTTAAAAAACCAATTTTCCGTGAGTTTTACAGTCTTCTGAGTAAATGAATTAGAAATAA
Source organism: Bacteroidota bacterium (assembly GCA_030856215.1). Classification (GTDB taxonomy): domain Bacteria; phylum Bacteroidota; class Bacteroidia; order Chitinophagales; family Saprospiraceae; genus Vicinibacter. The sequence goes on along the minus strand of JALYPU010000033.1, from coordinate 46,413 downwards.
ACAATATATATATTATTATTATATTTAATATCTTCTTCTTAAGAAATTGCATACTACGAAATTAGGCGAAAAGTCTGCGTTAGTCCAAACTATTTTAGATGCCAAACTTGTTGTGTTTAGGCTATTCTAGGTACAATAGTAAGAATTATGATAAATGGTTTCATAATTAATGTCTTTGAAATCCTCCAAGTATTTACGCTACTGTTTATAGTGCCCGCATTAATTACTAATCGCAATTTGTAAAGTATCCATATCAATGAGTCTAATGATTATTAAAATGAAAAAGGCCTTCTTATTCAGAAAGCCTTTTTCCTAGGAAGTAAGATTTAATTTTTATTGTTCTGTACCTGCGGCAGATGTTTTAGCACCTTTCGCGCTAGAAGCTCCTGTGGCTTTAGTACAAGATTTTGATCCTGCTTTACAACAAGCTTTTTTTCCTTTTACTTCTGTAGTTTCAGGAGTATAATTTACAAAGGTAGCTGTTGCATCATCATATTTAACACTGGCAAAACTGGCTTCTCCTGTTGTAGCATCAACTGACTTTCTTACAAAACAAACTGCGCCTGATTTTTCACAGACTTTTTTCTCAATGGTTGGATCGTTTACTGCGGCTGTGAGGGCTGCAGCACTAACAGTGGCACTTCCGCAAGCTTTCATTTCGGCTTTTGTACATGATTTACCACTAGTTGCCTTTGCAGAATGATTACAAGTTTGAGCAGCTAACTGGCCAATGGATAATAAACATCCAAGGCTAAGAACGAAGAATACTTTTTTCATAGATTTCATTTTATAAATTTGATTAACAAAGTTACAACGTTTTGTGCTGTATATTTGTTTTCTTGATCACTTTTTAACATACATTTAAGATTTGACCTTATGCCTTTAAAAATTTTTGTATTTTTTACAATTTGCTGCCTTTCATTTCTATTTTGCACATGCAAATCGTCTAAATCCAATCAAACGAAGAGTGGTATGGAATATATAAAAATAGGTCATGGTGGTGGATTTGTTGGGAAAGAGGATAATTTCACCTTGTATTTAGACGGAATTATAGAATCTGAAGGCGTTAGCTTTAGAAAATTATCCAAAAACGATGTTGCCCAATTAAAAGAAAATTATAGTAAGCTGGGTATTAAGTCAATTGAGAAGACAAATCCAGGAAATTTATATAAGTTTCTAGAATTCAATTTCGACAATAAGGTGCATAGAATAGTCTGGAATGGTGTGGAACAAGAAGAAGATAAAAATTTAAATTTGTATTATACATACTTCAATCATTTGATTCAAAAAGCTAAAAAATGAAAAAAATACTAATCTTAGTAATAATATTATCCTTAAGCCTGACAGACACGTTCGGCCAATTTAAACCGTCCATACCGCTTCAGGCAAATTCTGGAAAACGAGTCCAATTTAAAAATTTAGTAAGCCATTTGGGCCCAGGTATTGCAAATTTTGATTTCATATATCAACAGGATCTAACGCTGAAACCCATTTCATTACAACAGTTTACTAAAGGACTCGATCAATTGACAATCCTATCCAAAAATGAAGATGGCTTTATTAGCCGATTTAAAACCAAAGCACCCTTGGTACCAAGGACCTCCTCAACTGAAGCTTTTTGGTCAACAAAAATAAAGAACTACCTAGATTTAGAGAATTGGAAGGATCTAAATTTTAAGCTAGTTGTTATAAATCATGATGAATTAGATATTGACCACCAAAAGTTTCAACAACTTTATAAGGGTATTCCGGTATATGGAGCAGAATATTTTATCCATATTTACCCGAATCAAACGATTCTTGGGCATGGGGATATTCAAGTACCTGAGATAGAGGTGAACGTACCTAAATTAAATGAATTGCAAGTGAGCCAGCAAGTTAGTGAGTATCTCATATTTAAGGGTGAAAAGCTTAACCTTACTACCTCAGTTCCTTTTTTAAAAACAGGCTTATTGGAATCAGCGCTTTGTTATTGGAAAAATCCAACTACCGGTCAATGGTTTCTTGCGTATAGGCAGATATATAAACCCAATCCAGTCAGCTCCTGGGAGTTATTTGTAAATAGTGAAAATGGAGAAATACTTCATGCCTATTCCAATATTTGTAAATTGCATAACCACGATCTCCATAAAACAGGTATTTGCAACATGCCACCGGATGGCGCCGAAATAGCCGTTACGAATGATCTGTTTAATATTAGCCGGACTATAAATGTTTGGAAGGAAGGAAATACTTTTTATTTAATTGATGGCTCTCGGTCAATGTTTAATGCAAGTACATCAAAAATGCCTGATGATCCAGTCGGAACGATTTGGACATTGGATGGACTAAATAAATCGCCTACCCAAACCAGTTTTTCAGTAGACCATGTAAAATCTTCTAACAATACATGGAATGGCAAAGCTAATGCCGTTTCAGCACACTATAATGGAGGCAAAGCCTTCGAATATTTTAAAAATGTCCATGGCCGCAATTCAATTGATGGCACTGGAGGGACCATTATTTCGCTAGTAAACATTGCAGATGAAGATGGCAGCAATTTGGATAATGCCTTTTGGGACGGAAGTGCTATGTATTATGGTAACGGGAACCGGGCCTTCACTTCTTTGGCTAAAAGCCTAGATGTGGCAGGTCATGAGATGTCACATGGTGTAATCCAAAAAACAGCCAATCTCGCGTATCAAGGTGAATCTGGAGCTATCAATGAATCATTTGCCGATATTTTTGGCGCTATGATAGATCGGGAAGACTGGAAATTGGGAGAAGATGTAGTAGTCCGAAGTTCCTTTCCTTCCGGAGCACTGAGGGATTTAAGCAATCCAAATAATGGTGCCAATCCAAATAGCAATGGCTGGCAGCCAAAACATGTGGTAGAACAATATCGAGGTACGGAAGATAATGGTGGGGTTCATATTAACAGTGGAATAAGCAATCATGCATATTATTTATTCGTCCAGGAATTGGCAAAATCCAGAACAGAAGAACAAGGAAAAGTCATTGCAGAGAAAATTTATTATCGGGCTTTGAATAATTATTTAACCCGTTCTTCCCAATTCAAAGATTTAAGAGCCTCTGTGGAGCAAGCAGCTTCAGATCTACACGGCAGTGGCGAGGTACTAAATGCCGTTAAAAAAGCCTACGACTTAGTAGGAATCCTAGGTGCTGGAGGAGGTACAGGCGGCGGAAATTATCAAAAAGATCTTAGCGTCAATCCCGGAAGAGAATTTATTATATGCACTGACGATGAAAAAAATGGAGTTTATTTAATTGATGTATTAGCAGGAACTTCGGATCAACTTTCTCAAACGGCTGTTTTATCCAAGCCCAGCATAACTGATGATGGTTCTGCTATTTATTTTGTAGCGGATGATAATACCTTGCACAGTTTAATTCTTAACCCAAATACTGGAATTTACCAAGAACGTATTGAAGATAATACACCCTCTTATCGAAATGTGGTTATTTCAAAAGACGGGAAATTATTAGCAGCGCTTTCAAGTCAGGAAGAAAATTTTTTATATATTTTTAGTTTTGCAAGATCTGAGTGGCACACATTCGAATTAATAAATCCGACATACACAGATGGTATTACTACTTCAAATGTTCAGTACGCTGATTTTATGGATTTTGACCATGCAGGACAATTTGTAATGTATGATGCATTCAATGAATTAACTCAACAGGGAGGGGCTACGTATACCTATTGGGATATTGGATTTATCAATGTTTGGGATTTAAAGACTACTAATTTTACGAGTGGTAAAATCGAAAAACTTTTTTCAGAATTACCTGAAAATACAAGTGTTGGAAATCCTGTTTTTTCAAAAAACTCTCCGTATATCATTTGTTTTGATTATTTGGAGGAAGGTTTATTCAGTAGCACGTTTAGGATTTTAGGAGGAAATATAGAAACAGGTGAAGTGAATACCATCGTAGATGGCAGAGATGATACTGGTTATCCATCCTATTCTGTCAAGGATAATTTGATATTATTTGATGGAAGGAATCCATCATCGTCTGAAGCTATAAAATTTATTAACGTAGGGCCAACTAAAATTAAGCCTTCCGGTACAGAACAATTGTTGATCGATGGAGCAAAATGGGGAACCTGGTTTGCCAATGGCAAACGTAAATTATTAAAGACAGAAGATAATAAGCTTATTGAGAGTATTAGTTATGCTCCGAATCCTGTGCAAGGCTATTTGAATATATCGATAGGAAGTATCCGGAATCTGTCCTTGACTATAGAAGTTTATACCTCTATAGGTCTAAAGGTACATTCAGAGAAAAGGGAATTATCTGAGGGAAAAAATAATTTTGACGTTAATTTAAATTTCTTGAGTGAAGGCTTGTATCATGTGGTGCTAAAAAGCAAGCAAGGTCAATCTAGTTTTTCCATTATGAAAAGTTTGTAAAATTTTATTTCTGCCACAAGCAATTCGCAAAATTTTAATCATACGCTTTAGTTCGATTGGAGACATTGTATTGACCACACCTGTAATCAGATGCGTCAAGCTTCAAACTCAAGCTGAAATTCATTTTTTGGTAAAAAAGGGATTTAATTCAGTGCTTTATTCTAACCCTTATGTGGATAGGTTTTGGGTTTTGGAAGACAATTTATTGGTGTTACTGAAGCAACTTAAAAATGAGCATTTTGATCTAGTCATAGATTTGCATAAAAATTTAAGAAGTTTACTTTTTAAATTTTTTCTAGGAATAAAGTTTCTCAGCTATGATAAGCTGAATCTGAGTAAATGGTTGATGACATCGTTTAAGATCAATAAACTTCCATCCATCCATTTAGTTGATCGGTATTTTAATGCGCTTACCACTTTGGGAATTAAAAATGATGGTAAAGGGCTTGATTTCTTTATCAAAAAAAATGATATCCCCTTTTTTAAAAGATATCAAATGAGCACCAAATTTATAGTGGGGGTGCTTGGAGCCGCTCATTATACTAAAACCATTCCTTTATCTAAATGGAGGGAATTGATTCCTAAACTAAACTATACAATTATATTAATTGGAGGAAAAAAGGAAATGCAAGCAGGTTCCATTCTCGAAAATGAATTTCCCAACCTGGTATTTTCCTACGCAGGGAAGCTGGATATTCAAGAATCGGCGGAATGGATGCAGTATGCGGATTTTGTTGTCACTCCAGACACTGGAATGATGCATATAGCTGCTGCATTAGATAAACCAATGATTACTCTTTGGGGTAATACCATTCCTCATTTTGGCATGTTTCCCTATTTTAAAAATGGATCCAATAAGGAATTGAGAATGGAGGTTGTAGGATTAGATTGTAGACCGTGTTCAAAAATTGGTTTTCAGGAATGCCCCAAAAAACATTTTAGGTGTATGCACGATCAACATTTAAATTCAGCTCTAGTGGTGGATTTTATCAATAAATTGGTAATCTAAGGAATAAGATACCTCAGGATTTTAAGCCGTATTTTAAATTAATTTTGATTGTAGGTTTGATTAAAACAACTGTGGGTAAAAAGATTTAATTGAGTCGAAATGAAAACTTTTGAAGCAAATTATTATTCCGGAATAAAACCTATAGGACGGAAAGTAAGGGTCTTTTTGGAGCAGGAAAGTATTCGTATACAATCCATAACATCAGAGACTATACCAGTTGATATAACCTGGGTTATTCAAAAAATCCAACCCGACGAGTTTAAAGATCAACATAAGCTGATACTAAACTATGGAAGATCTGGATCTAATCAATTTCTTGAAATAACCGATCAAGCATTGATAGAAGAATTATCGATCAGGTATAGCGGTGCTCGTTTTTTAAAACCTAAAAAGAATAGTTTTAGACGGTTCAGTATTGCTGGATTATTAGTAATCAGTGCAATAATAATTTGTGGTTTAGTTGGATTATATTTTGTACTTAATCCATGGATAAGTTCAAAGTTCGCGGATACGCTGCCCATATCTTGGGAGGAAAAGCTAGGGGAGGCTAGTTTTGCCCAATTAGTTACTAGTACTGATGTGGATTCTGTCCAAACAACGTATCTCCAAGAATTTTACGATTCGTTATATTTCGAAAGCAAGTATAACATTTCCGTATATTTTGTCAAAGATTCTATGGTAAATGCTTTCGCTTTACCAGGGGGTCGAATGGTTGTATTTGATGGCATTATGTCAAAAATGAATAGCTATGAAGAATTAGCAGGATTGTTGGGCCATGAATTTACACATATAGATAAGCGACATTCGCTTAAAGCCATTTTTCAAAATTTGTCTTCTTACATAATATTATCCATGATTTTTGGCGATATAACCGGACTTGCTGGAATCATTATCGAAAATGCCCATATGATTAATAACCTCGGATATTCAAGGAAATTTGAAAAAGAAGCAGACTTGAATGCATTTGAATTATTAACTCAAAGAGAAATAAATCCGCAAGGCCTAATTAGACTATTTGAAATTCTACAAAACGAAGTAAAAACTGAAGACCATGTGCCTCGGTTCTTAAATTCACATCCTATGACTGAAGAGCGAATAAAATATTTGAATGAGAGAATAACGAACCAACAAAGTAATTATAAAGATCATGCAGGTCTGATCAGGCTATTTCACTTAATAAAGAGTGGAGAATCATGCTATTAAAATATGATTACCTAAATATATACCCCTGAATTTCAATAATTTATTTAATTTTACATCGTTTCATTCATAGATATACCCAAATTGTATTTACTATAAAAATATTATATAAATGGAGATCATTAAATTTGATGAAATTATAAAATTGATATGGAAACGCAGAAGGCTTTTGGTTACAATAGCAATTTGCACGGTCATACTTTCCGCTATCATTTCCTATATTATTCCAGAGTATTATCGATCCGTTGCAAATATTTTTACTGCGAAGTTGTTACAAACTCCGGTGAATGAAACCGCGTTTAGAAGGGGTAATTTAAGTGATTTTGGCGAAACCGAAGAAGCTGAACAGACCATTGAAATATTAAATTCTGTTCGATTACAAGAAAAAGTCATTGAACAATTAAGTTTATACGATCATTACAAAATTAAAAAGGACGAACCCTTCGCGCGTACGTTTGCGTTGGAAACTTTTGATGGAAACGTTACTTTAAAAAGAACAAAATTTAATACGGTTCAAATTGGTGTGATCGACAAAGATCCACAAATGGCGGCTGATATTGCTAATGCTATTATCGAAAATTTTGATACCATTAAATATCGAATAATAAATGAACGCGCACAAAATCTAGTGCGTAATCTTGAAGCACAAAAGGCAAAGCAACATCTTATTGTAGATTCATTAAAACAACTAATGGACACATTTTCCAAAAGAGGTGTCATGAGTCAGTTTCAACGAGGATATCTCATTCAGGCTTATGCGGAGTCATCAGCTAGCGAACGCGCTCATTTAAAATCATTGGTAGATGATAATATCCGATTTGGTGAGGATTTCGACCGGATAGAACGAGTGTATGAAAGTGAAATCGAAAATGAGATGCTGATAAATAAATTTTTAACACAGACTCTGGCGGATGCAGAGACCCAGTTTTCACAAAATTTTATCATAGATCCCGCCATACCTGCAGAGAAAAAGTTTTATCCGATTAGATGGTTAGTTGTCGCAGTGAGTTTACTATCTGCAATGATATGTGCCATTTCAATATTGATCTTTCAACAAAAATGGCCCGATATTTCAAAACAGTTATCTGAGTGAACTTAGGAATTCAAGACGCAACGGATAAGAAAATACTTATATTTTCACTTCTATTCGTAATACTGGCTAGTATCGGATTATGGTTTAGACTTTATTATTTTTTTGCTTTACCATTAGTGCTATTGGGTACATTTTTTATTTTATTGAAACCCGATCTAATTTGGCTGATGGTTTTTTTCTTTACGCCCATATCCATTAACCCAAACGATGTCGATTTAGGCAAATTAAGTCTATCGTTACCTGTTGAACCCATTCTATTTTTATTAACACTCTTATTTTTATATTTAATATTATCCAGAAAATTAATTGACGATGCTTTTTTTACTCATCCTATATCAATTTTGTTTTACTGCTACTTTATTTGGATGTTTATTACAAGCATGACAAGTACCAATGTTTTGGTTTCATTTAAATTTATCATTGCCAAAGCTTGGTTTATAATTCCTATGTATTTTTTATCCTATTTTTATTTTAAAGATGAAAAAAATATTCTGAGATTTATTTGGTTATTTGTAATAACCTTAAGCTTAGTTGCATTATTTAATACTGTACATCTATCTATGTTTTCGTTTGAAGATAAACCCTCCCAATGGACTATGCAGCCTTTTTTCAAAGATCATACCATTTTAGGTGCAATAATTGCCATGTTTATCCCAGCTTCAATAGGTCTAATTAATTGGTATAAAGGTCAATACGGTTTGAAGTTAATCGCATTTATTTTATTTATTATTTTATCAATAGGACTATTGATAACATTTTCAAGAGCCGCCTGGGTAAGTATTATACCTGCCTTAATTGTTTTCTTGTTTATGAGATTTAAAATATCATTTAAATATCTTGTGGTTATTTTTATTTTTATTACTTTTTATTTATTAATAATGAGTGATGAAATTATCATGTCCTTAGAAAAAAATAAGGTATCAGGATCAGATGATCTAGTGGAGAATGTGGAGTCCATCAGTAATATAAGTACTGATGCTTCTAACCTTGAGAGAATTAATCGTTGGGCTTGTGCTTTAGAAATGTGGAAAGATAAACCTGTTTTTGGTTTTGGTCCGGGTACGTATATGTTCGAATATGCTCCTTATCAATTGAGCGGTAACTATACAGAAATAAGTACTAATTTCGGGGATGTGGGTAATGCGCACAGTGAATATTTGAGTTTAATGGCAGAAACAGGGTTGTTGGGATTAATAATATTTTTAGTCATGTTTTATTTTGTATGTCGGACAGGTTTTAGAATTTATAAAAATAATATTAATCCTGGAGATCGAATTTTAGCCGCAATAGCCCTTTGTGGCCTCTTAACTTATTATATGCATGGGATATTAAATAATTTCCTGGATACTGATAAAGCAGCAGTTCCTTTTTTTGTATTTATTAGTGTATTAGTTGCTTTGGAAATCAGAGGCAATCGAAAGCTGCTTGTTGAGGAATCAAGTCATAACTATTAAAATTAAATAATACATAAAAGGGTAGCATCACCATTTAATTTTTTATACTATATTTGGGTAATATTTAATAAAAATAATCATATGCGACTAACTTCGTTTTCTAGGATTCTTATAGTAATATTAATATTAGCAGGACTTTTCTTTGCTTATAAGAAATGTGCTCCTAATTTGAAAGAAAAATTTAATACTTCGGAAACCCAAGCCAATGGGAATACATCTGACGGAAACTCAGATGTAACGAATCAAAACAATCCGTCTGGCGGTATTCAAAATAACGAAGCTTCAAATACAAGTTTTAACTATATACCTAAGGATCCTGTGAATGGAAAATTAAAAGGGGTAGTGGAATTGGGAGCCGCTGGATTTAATTCATTTATAGTTAGAATTGATTCGGAGAAGAACTGGAAGCTTGCAAAAGCAGAATTTGGTTCCAGTTTAGTACATGAACATATGGCCACAGATGATGATATTCGCAGTGGACTTAAAAATTATATTCGGGGTATGCTTGATTATGGGGTGCCAGGAAAAGACATTCATTTTGTAGTAAGTTCAGGTGCAAAGTCAGAACCATCTGTTATTAAAATTAGTAATAACTTAAAAGCATTAGGCTACTATGTTAATGAAGTCACTTACCAACAGGAAGGAACCTACGGATTACAATGTGTCATGCCACCAACGCTAGAACATGAATCTTTCATGGCTGATATTGGCTCAGGAAATACAAAAATATCCTGGAAAACAGGTGCCAATATACATGCGTCTGAATCTCATGGTTCAAAATATTTTCAAAAATCGCTTTCTGATGACCAAGTATACAATGATGTAAAAAACGTGGCTAGCAGCATCCCTAACTCGAATAGAAAGTATTGTTTTATTTTAGGAGGTATCCCATTTGAACTTGCCAAACAAATACGGAATGGGAAGGAACGCTATACTGTTTTGAAAGCGCCTTCAGGCTATACGCCAAGTGGTGAAAAACAAAAGGCAGGGATCAACATCTATAAAGCTTTAGCGGATGGCACAGGGTGTAAAATGTTTGTTTTTGATTGGGATGCAAATTTTACCATTGGATTTTTATTGGGATTGAAATAGCGGCTACTTTAATCAATTAATTTTTTATCTATAGCTAAAATGATGAGGATTGAGGTAGTCCTTTTTGGATACTTTTCTCCATAAAAAGAGTAGTGGGATGATTGATTTTGAAGTTCCAATTCTAAAATTTGGAAAGATGGGTGAAAAATCAGGCTGGAGTTATTTTGAAATTCCATTTGATATAGCGGAGCAAATCCAACTAGGTATAAAAAAATCTTACAGAGTAAAGGGATTCCTAGATAAATTGGCAATTAATCAAATCGCAATATTACCTATGGGAGAGGGCAATTTTATACTCCCCTTGAATGCCTCCATGAGACGATCACTAAAAAAATCCGTCGGCTCAACATTAAAAGTGAGCTTGGAATTCGATAGTAGGCCATTACAATTAAATAAAGATTTTGTAGAAAGCTTAGCAGATATACCGTCTGCCAATGATTATTTTTATGGTCAGCCGAAATCAGTACAAAATTATTATTCGAAGTGGATTGACAGTGCAAAAACAGATGAGACGAAAGCTAAAAGAATTGCCCTGGCTTTGAATTCATTATCCAAGAAACTGAGTTTTTCAGAAATGATCCGATCACAAAGAGAGATAAAATAGGACCAGTCTAATTGAAAAGATTACGTTCGTAATTAATTTTGTCGAGTTCGTAATACCGGGCAAGACATACAATGGGTACCGCCACGAGCCCTGGATAATTCGCTAGATGGAAGTGTTATGATCATATTTTCAATATCAGGAATTGAAATTTTATTTTCTTCGACTTGTTTAATAAAATCTGTCGCATGTATAACCTGGTAGCCTGCCATTTTAAAAGCTTTCTCCGTATATGGGTTGCGATCGTAGGTCAATGCTATCCCTGGTCGAATGGTTAATAAATTACAGCCGTCTGTCCACTGTTCGCGTTCCTGATAGGGAGATTCTCCATTTCCTGCCCAAATGAATTCAATTTCAGGATCTATTTCCGCGTGAAGAAAATCCAATACAGTTGGATATTCTACAATATCCCCATTGATTCTATAAACTGTGACATATGATCCCAATCCGTCTTTGACAATCGGCTTGAATCCTACAAAATGTTTATGGTTGATTTGAGTAAATAGGGTATCAATATGCATAAAAGATCGTTCTTTTGGAACTTCTATTTCCACTATGTTGGCTACAATGCCTTTTTCAAATAAAACTTTTTTCAAACTCATAATTGCATGATCGGTAGTCCGCTCACTAGAACCAATGAGCAAGTAGTCTTTATTTAAGATCATGAGGTCCCCACCTTCTATTGAGATAGGTTCCCCTTTTTTAGAAGGAGGGAATTCGTTTACTAAATTTAGATTAATTAAACGATTCTCCGTACCTAAATGGCTAAACAATGGATGGGCATAAAAAATAAATCTTGTCAATAAATTTTCACGATGCCTTACATATTTTGAAGCTTTGGTAATGACTATGTGATCATTTACAGTTAATGCAATGTCCCGAGTAAATATAAAATTAGGAATGGGGTCGAATAAAAAACTATCTTCAAATTCATAGTACCCAGAAATTAGTGCTTCCGCTAGAATATCATGAGAAAGGGTTTGTAATAATTTGACAATGGCATTGGGAAGTTCTTCAAAATCTTTTATTTGTTGTATAAGTTCTTCTTTGAAAACTTCGCTGGCATCTAAGGCTTCTTTAATTAGATTCCGCGTTTCCAATACATTGTCTTCTCCAATAAAGTGGGCTAATACTTTTTGAAAAATGGCGTGTTCTTTTTGCATGGATGGCAAAAACACAATATCATCAAACAACAATTCTCCAGCTCTTTTAGGGCTTATACGGTCAATGCCAACATCTGGCCTATGTACGATTACTTTTTGCAAACTTTGAATCTCAGAATCAACAAATACGTCCAGTCGCATAGCTCAGTTTTTATAATAAGGTCAAATGTAAAGAAAAGGGAGGAAACGGAGAAATGTATTCCTTTAGATAATAATAGCTTATTATGATAGAAAGAATAGGATTTTTATAAACAATAGGCTAGCCTGGTGTAATTTTGAATCTAATTATGAATTGGCAAGAATTTTTTAAAATTGATAGCATCGTTTTTACCATTTTTAATTATCCGGTAAGTTATATCGAGTTAATTGGAACTTTAGCTGGAATAATAGCTGTATGGTTAGCGGCTAAATCCAATCTTTTGACCTGGCCAATTGGATTGATCAATATTATTTTATTTTTCTTTATTTATTTCCAAATTCATTTGTATTCTGATATGTTTTTACAAGTGTATTATTTTATAATCAGTATTTATGGCTGGGTTTATTGGAAACAAAAGTCATTAAATAAGGGGGCTATATACCAATTAAATTTATCGCAAAGAATAAAATTTGGAATAGTAATATTGATATTGAGCGCTATTTTAGGTTATTTTATTTCTCATATTCACCAGGTATTTCCAAAGCTGTTTACTTCTCCTGCCTCGTTTCCATATGTCGATACTTTTGTAGCCGTTTCCAGCATTGTAGCAAATACATTGTTAGCCAGAAGAGTTATTGACAACTGGCTTTTATGGATTATCGTAAACGTAACGTGTATCTATATCTATATCCAGCGAGGAGTTTATATTATTGCTTTTGAGTTTTTAATATTTTTAGGTATTGCTGTTTATGCATTGTTTTATTGGAAAAAATTAATTAACTCACAAAATAATCCCCACCAATTTCAACAAATTTAACAGGCTGATTTTTATTTGAATATATGAAGTGCATTTTCTAAATCTTGCATTAAATAATCAGATTCTTCCAGTCCAATATAAAATCTGAGCATATTGTGTTCTTCATTATTTGGATCATAGGTTTGAAGTTCAATACCTGCTAATTTTGGAATGACTAAACTTTCATGACCGCCCCAACTTACCGCTAGTTTAAATCTCTTTAAAGACTGGCAAAATGTCTCAATCTGCTGACCGCCTGTAGCGTGAACTATCACGGACACCAATCCACATGCTCCAAGCATTTGTTGTTTGGCTAAATCATATTGATTAAATGCTGGATCAAAAGGAAAAAATACTTTTTTAACTACTTTGTGCTGATTTAAATAGTCAACTATCGTATTAGTCGTCTTACTTATTTTCTCCAATCGAATCGGTAAAGTTCTTAGTCCGCGAAGCAGGAGCCAGGCATTAAAAGGTTGTATTCCGTTTCCGGCCAATAAGTATTCCAGGCTAAAGATCTTATTCATATGGTTCTTAGAACCGGTTAAAACACCGGCAATAACATCGCTATGACCCGCTAAATATTTAGTGGCGGACTGTAAAACCAAATCAATTCCTAATGCTATTGGTTTTTGATAAATTGGGGTACAATAACTATTATCCACAATAGTCACAATGTTATGCTGCTTTGCAATAGTTGATACAGCGCGAAGATCTTGTAACTCAAAATACCAGCTATTGGGTGATTCTAAGTAAATAATTTTAGTGTTGCTTTGTAATGCTAATTGAAAATTTTGAGGGTCTCTACCATCTACATAAGTTGTGTGAATGTCAAACCTGGGTAGAAATACATCAAACATTCGTTGTGCCCAGGTATAAGGATGTCTAACTGAAATTATATGATCTCCTGAATTCACAAAAGGTAAAACAGCACAAAAGATGGCGGCGGCACCAGAGTTAAAGACTAAACAATCTTCTGCACCATCTAGCGCTGCTAACTTTTGTCTTACAATGTCTACTGTTGGATTCAGACCTCTGGAATATAGATATCCTGAATATTCATCTTTAAATAATTTCCGTAATTCATCTACTGAATTTACTGCGAAATTGCTGGTTTGAATGATTGGTGGTGAAATTGCATTAAAATACAAATCTCTGTCTTCTCCGAGTTCATTTAAAATAAAGGATAGATCCAAGGGTATAAATTATAATTTACGAAAAATAAAATACAAAAGTAAAATGCCAAGAAAAACCAAGCATCCTGTTAATGCCATCAGCGGAGTCTTAATGATGATGATCAAGGTGATAAAAAGATAGGACATTATGAATAAAATGGTCTGCCAAGGTACTCCTTTCATTCTATAAATATTGGTATTGTCCAAATGTTGTGTTTTCTTTCTAAGAATAAAAAGACTATAGGCAGAAGTTGCCATACCAATGGATTCTAAAAACATGGCAAACCCTAATATATTGTCAAATGTTTTTGCAAAAAAAAGTATTACGATAGTTAATAAAGTAAAAGCGCTAAGGGCTACCGTAAGTACACCATTTTTAGTATTTCTATTTTGAAAAGCTTTAGGTAAAATTCCGTCATCAGCCATCGCATACATAACTCTTGGATTTGAGAGTAATTGCACATTAACAAATGCTAAGACGGCAATAAAAAGTAAAATTGAAAAAAGCGTTTTTCCGATAGGTCCAAATATTTTTTCAGCAACTAATGCAGCAATTCCATTGGCCTCTTTGAGCTCTTGGAATCCAATAACTTTGTAATATGAATAGTTAGCTAGCAGATATAATGCCAGAACGATCAGTATACCGGTGATGATTCCTTTCGGAATAGTTCTAGGCGCATCATGAACTTCTTCTCCGAAATTAATGGATTGTTGATACCCGCCATAGGTAAAACACACGGCGATTAAAGCTGATCCAAATGAGCTTAGGTAAGACCAAAAATTAAAGGGCATAGTTGGAAGGGTCCATTCATTTGAAGAAGAGTCAACAACAAAAAGGCCAGAAATAATCACGGCCAACATGCCTATTTTGATGAACATGAGTACATTTTGAACTTTAGAACTCATGCTTAAACCTGCAAGGTTGACTGTATAAAAAGTAATTATAGCCAGTATAGCGATGCTTGTTTTCTGAAGAGGGCTTGCCCCTTCTTTGAAGATAACTTCGCTGATATATTCGCTGCCAATTATAGCTACACCGCCTAATGCGGCTGCATTCGATATTAAAACAGCGCAATTTAGTGCGAATGCAATAGAAGGGTGGTATGCGTATGAAAACAGTTTGTAATATCCTCCTGTGGCCTGGAATCGGGCACCTATTTCAGCATAGGTTAGGGCCCCACATAGTGCAATCAATCCTCCAAAAATCCAAGCGCCAAAAAATATACCTGGCGTAAGGGCGGCCTGCGCAGAAACGGATGCAGCTCGAAAAATGCCCATCCCAATCACCAGGCTGATGACTATCATCGTTAAAGAAAATCTGTTTAATTTAGTGATGGCCAGCATGCAAAATATTTTTGGCTAAGCTACGTTTTTCAGCATTAAGATTTAGTAAGAATTGAAAAGTAACACATTGGGTAATACTTGAATATGATTTTCATTAGTTGCCTTTAATTATAAAGTGTAAATTCCAATTGGTTCAATTCTATGCCATTTATAATAAGGGATATTTTATGAGCGCCTAAATAAAAGGTTTTTGTTGTAATTAGCTTAAAACTTTGTTTTTTATTAATTTCTACAGGATGATTGGGAAAATATTCTTTTTCATTTAGTTTAAATACTTTTTTTGAGTAACTACCATTCAATCTTAAATAATAAATGGCATATTCCAATCTGAGCAACTGTGGCTTTTTTTCCGTATGGATCACAGAAAAAGAAAAAATTAAATCTTGACCTATTTTGAGTTTTGGTGTTAGAATTTTAAAATCTAGCACATCAACGTTTATAGTTTGTTTCAGGCCGAATAAATTCATGGCTTTTGGATGACCACTCTTTAATAAACTTCTGGCTGCATGTTTGATTAATTGGTCGGTATTTTTATTTATTCCAATCCAATCATTAAAAATGGATAAAGCGAATTTTGGATGGTCTTTGGAAATATCATTCAGGTTATTGGCCACACTTCGACGAACATACTCTGAAGGGTCTGATTTTAAATTTACGAGGATAGGGATAATAGATTTCGGATTTATTTTTAAAAAGGGTGCAGACATCGCCCATGGAAGTCTTGGACGTGAACCTTCTGAAGATAGCCTCCGCATATGTTCATTCTTATGTTGCGACCACTTAATCATTTGAGCCATCATTTGCTCGGGATATTTTAATAAAAAGGGTCGCACCGCAAATTCACAACTTGTAAATGGACTGATTTTTTCCATAGCTTTAATAGTAACTGAGAAATGATTGATGCCATATTTTTCCAAAAAATCCGGAAAAAACATGTATAAGAAACTTGGTGCCTTGCGCTCATTTATTTCTAACAACTTAATAACGTCAATAATTATCCGACAGGCTTCGCTATATTTTTTCGGTAAGAAGGTATAAAGCGTTGCTGCAACGTGCCTCATGCGATCTTTTAGTTCTTTGTGTTTCCAATGTTTATCAAATATTAATTTTTGAAATAGTGGTCCATCGAATTTATTTACGCATTGAGAGAGCGCTCCTGTTAGAGTTCTAAAGAATTCATCCGTATAAAGGTCTTTTAATAGGTAACTCAAAAGATAAATATTATCGAAGTCTTTATGAATATCTATTTATTTAATAAAGAATAAATAGCGGAGTCAAAGAAATTGCCTTCAAAATAATAGTTTTCTTTATAGTAGGCTTCTCGAATGAATCCACTTTTTTTAAGGAGTTTAATAGAGGCCTGATTATTTGGATTAACATTAGCCTCTATAGAATGAAGATTCATTTGATTAAAACCGTAATCTACAGCAGCTTTCAATGCTTCTTGCATGATTCCCTGTCCTTGGAAATCCGGGTGTAGCATATATCCAATTTCCGCGCGAAAATGTTCTGGAATAATTTTCCAAAACCCTATGCTTCCAATATGCTGGCGCGTATTTGCTAAAGATATAGACCAACTAATCCCTTTGTTATTCGTTACATCATCTAGTATTTTTTGAATGAGTTCTTCGGATTCCTGTATAGTATTAAATTTGGGTCGATCCAAATATTTCATAACTCTGACATCAGTTCGTAATGCAAATAAATCGTGTTTATCATCCAATGTGTATGTCCTGAGACTGAGGCGGTTGGTAGAAATAGTAGGAAAGGGATTAAATTCAGTATTGAGTTTCATAAATTAATAACGAATAATTAATGACTGTACAAAGTTATTTTAAATTTTTAAAATTCATTGACTCTCATAAATTTATTTTTAGTTAAAATGTGCAACTAGATTTTTTAGATTAATATTAAAACATACACTGGAATCGTTATCTTCGGGTCTAAGTATATCTTTAAAAGTTTAATTAATAATGAGTCAGGACCGGCATAAGATTATCATAACTGTAACATCGGATATCCTGCACGATCATAGAGTTCAAAGAATCGCGTCTTGTTTGGTGGAAAATTGGTTTGATGTGTTGATAATTGGGCGGACAAAGACTAAAATTACTTCATCAGACCTAGGGTTTAAAGTAAAGTATTTAAACTGCATATTTAAATCTTCGGTGCTTTTTTATGCAGAATATAACGTAAGACTAGTCTTTTATCTTTTATTCAAGAAATTTGATTCTCTTTATTCATGTGATTTGGATACACTTTCTGGGGCTTCATTAATTTCATTGATTAAAAGAAAACGGTTACTATTTGATGCTCATGAATATTTTGAAGAAAGCCCGGAAATCGTTGGAAAAAAGTGGGTGCAAAAAACGTGGGAGGGCATTGCCAGAATGTGTTTGCCTTTATGTTCTATTCGAATTACCGTATCAGAATCGTTAGCAAAGGCACTTGAACAAAAATATAACCTATCATTTTCAGTTATTCGGAATGTTCCCAATTTGTCGATATATGAAATCAACCAACTAGAGAAAGGTAAAGTAATTTGGTATCAGGGCGTACTCAATAAAGGAAGGGGTCTGGAAGAAATTATTCGTACTATGGCACTATTGCCTGAATATAAATTGTATTTAGCAGGAGAAGGGGATATTCAACATGAATTAAAAAGATTAGTCGTTGAGTTGAACTTACATTCAAGCGTTACATTTTTAGGAAGGCTTAGCCAGAATGAGCTAAAAGAACAAATTGTACGAGCAAGAATTGGATTAAATTTATTATCAAATGAAAGTCTGAATTATTATTATTCTTTAGCAAATAAGACATTCGATTATATCCAGGCGAACCTACCGGCTTTGCACATGAATTTTCCGGAATACAGTCAGTTAATGACCAAATACAAAGTAGGTTTGCTGCTAAATGATTTAGAAATAGAGAGTCTAAGGCAATCAATCATAAAACTGGAAGAGGATACTTTTTATAATAGTTGCGTAGAAAATTGTTCAAAGGCAGCCAAAGAGTTTTGTTGGGAAAATGAAAAAATAAAATTAATTCAACTCATTAATCATTCCGTTTAATAATTCAGCGTTTACCGGAAGTCTACTTTAATTAATTTTGTTACAACGAATTGATATAATTATAATTGTTCTATCGCAGTTTTATTAAAAAATAATTATTATAAATATTGTTGAGTATTTTTGTTCTTTAAATTATTCATTTGAACCAAGACATAAAATACAGCCTATATCTTCATGTACTTGCTATTGGACTGGTGCTATTTTTGTTTGGTTTAGCATTGCTTTTATTGGTACAAAGCTGGGCCTTGGACCAACAATTGCAGAAGCGACTACCTGTTGTACTGGAGTTAAAAGGAAATTACCATAGCGATAGTTTGGCACTACTGTTGAACATATTAAAAGGACAAAAAGAAATCCAAACAGGGAGTATTAAACTTATAACCAAGGAACACGCGTTGGATGAAATGAAAGGTGAAATTCCTTCGTCTATTATGATGAGCGCGGAGGAGAATCCATTCAACGACATTATCATGTTCCGTTTGAGGGTAAGTAGTCATTCCAGTCAGAAACTGGATGATTTAAAACGCGTTTTGGCACCATTAAAATTAGTACAGAATGTGGTAAGTCAGACGGAACAAGCCGCTTCATTGATTCAGTATTTTACTAAAATCAAAAAGGTCTTTATTATTTTGACTTTTGCCTTGGGGCTTATCGCATTGGGTATCATTTGGTATTTGATTCGTGTCTATGTGAACGATCGCATGGAAGTAATTAACCTCATGCACTCACTTGGAAGCTCCCCAGAAAATATAGCAAAGCCATATATTAGAAGAGGCTGGATTCAGGGATTGGCAAGTACTTGTATTAGTATTTTCTTTTTGGGAACGGCTGTTTTTTTATTATATAATTTAGCCCCGTGGCTATATGAAATGATAGAATTAAAAAATTTTTTCCTGATTGTGATCGTTTTATTAATTATTGGACCAACTTTGCAGGTGATAATGATTAGAAGACAAATTCATAAAATGTTAACCTTGTAATAGACTAAGTTTATGGGAGAAGCAAAATCAAAAAAAAGTCAACCGAATATTTCCAACCAACCAGCTGCTAAACCAAACGTAAGAATACCTGAATCTGCACGTCTTAAAGCCACAATGCCTTTGCAAGAGATGACTTATGGTAAAGCACAATATAAATATATGTTTATCGGTTTAGGGCTGATTGTTTTAGGCCTAATTTTAATGTCAGGAGGCGCGATGCCTAGTCCAGATGTTTGGGATGAAAGCATCATTTATAGCGCACGCCGTACCGTTTTGGCCCCTATAGCCATACTGGCTGGGTTGGCCATGCAAGTGGTCGCGATCTTTAAAGTTTAAGAATGAACGAGTTCCTCGTCACCATTATCCTTGGAATTGTTCAGGGGCTTTCAGAGTTTTTACCTATCAGTAGCAGTGGTCATCTGGAAATCGCAAAATATTTATTGGGGGATAAATCAAGCGGTATTGAAAGCCTCGAGTTAACCATTATATTACATATTGCTACTGCCTTAAGTACTGTATTAGTTTTTCGAAAGGAAATTAGTAAAATTTTACAAGGGCTAATAAATCCTGATGATAGCGAATCTAAAAGTTTCTCTCTTAAGATTATTATATCTATGATTCCTGCAGTGATCGTGGGATTGCTATATGAAGACCTTATAAATACATTATTTGAAGGGAAAATTCTATTTGTCAGTTCTATGTTATTAGTCACTGCGACACTTCTTTTTTTTGCCCATTATCATAAGGACAAAGAGGGTAGCTTGAGCTATAAGAATGCATTAATTATTGGAATATCACAAGCAATAGCCATTACTCCTGGAATTTCGCGCTCGGGAGCTACTATAGGAACCGCTTTATTGCTCAATGTGAACAGAGCAGAAGCCGCACGATTTTCTTTCTTAATGGTAATACCCTTGATTTTTGGTAAAATGAGCAAAGACATTTTATCTGGAGAGCTTGGGGTTAATACCTACTCAACTGGAGCCATGGCTGCAGGATTTGTGGCAGCATTTATTGCAGGTATTATTGCTTGCAAATGGATGATTGAAATTGTCAAGAGAATTAAACTACACTATTTTGCCTATTACTGCGTAATTGTAGGTTCGGGCATGATTATTTATCTTTTGTTTCTAGAATAAAATTGATTTTAACTCCAGATTCTAATACGTTACAACTTACCACAGATATGGTAGTGTTGGTTGATAAACCTTATGGCGTAACTTCTTTTGACGTCGTTCATGAAATCAGAAAAGTCCTTTCAAAAAAATTACAAGAAAAAATAAAAATTGGTCATGCGGGAACATTGGACCCATTGGCTACTGGACTGCTTATCCTTTGTACGGGACGCTTAACCAAAGAGATCGACCTATACCAAGGCTTACCTAAAGAATATTCAGGGATCATAGCACTAGGTGCAATAAGACCAACCTATGATCGGGAAAGTGAGGTTAGCGAAACATTCGAACTCCCGATGTTGGATTTAAAACAATTAGAAGACGTTCGTTTGACGTTTTTAGGGTTTCAGGAATTATTACCTCCCGCACATTCAGCAGTAAAAGTCAAGGGCATTCGGGCGTATAAATTGGCTAGAAAAGGTATTGATATGGAACTTAAACCCCGGCCTATGAATATTGAGCGATTTGATATAAAGTCAGAAAGATGGCCCATGCTGGATTTTTATATTGCATGCAGTAAAGGAACTTATATCCGTACTATTGCCAATGAATTTGGCCTAAGAATGAATAATGGAGGTTATCTTCATGATCTACGAAGGGAGAAAATTGGGAATTATTCTGTGAATGACGCGTGGAAGTTGCCTCAATTGATAGACTTTATTCAACGATCGACTTCACAAGAATTGGATTGAACCGTTTTACCTTTACCAAACACAAATTTCGAGCATGTCGATTCAAGTCGAACAATTAACAAAAGAATATGGAAATCAATGCGTGGTTGATCATATTAGTTTTACTGCCAACAAAACAGAAATTTTAGGATTTCTTGGCCCAAATGGTGCTGGAAAGACGACAACCATGAAAATGCTCACTGGCTATTTAATGCCAAGTGCAGGGAGCGTCAGGATTTGTGGACATGATATCAGAGAACAATCTGTTTTGGCAAAACGATGCATTGGTTATTTACCCGAACATAATCCACTGTATAAGGATATGTATGTAAGGGAGTATCTTTTGACATTCGCCCACTTGACCAAAGTTCAAAATCCAAACAAAAAGGTTGAGGAACTTATAGAATTAACTGGATTAACCCAAGAACA
The DNA here is from genome assembly GCA_030856215.1 of Bacteroidota bacterium. Lineage (GTDB taxonomy): Bacteria > Bacteroidota > Bacteroidia > Chitinophagales > Saprospiraceae > Vicinibacter. Next base: position 24,606 of record JALYPU010000033.1, on the reverse strand, counting down.
AAATAAAATTATCGGGTCTCTTTCAAAGGGATATAGACAAAGGGTCGGTTTGAGTCAAGCCCTAATGCACGATCCGGAGGTCTTAATATTGGATGAACCCACTAGTGGTTTAGATCCGAATCAATTATTGGAAATCCGGAATTTAATTCGAGATTTTGGAAAAGAAAAGACCCTGATATTCTCGACACATATCATGCAGGAAGTTCAGGCATTATGTGATCGAGTGATTATCATTAATAAAGGAAAGATTATTGCAGATGATCCAATTGAAATTCTGCAAGCTAAATTGCATGATCAACAGATTGTTCATCTGGAATTAAATAAGGAAATTGGATTGGATAGTTTACAATCGATTCCGGGAGTGATACGAGTTAAAATCTCTGGCAAGAACAGATATACACTGACGATAGCTCCTGAAGGTGATGCCCGAGATCAACTATTTTATACTTGCGCAAAAAATAATTGGATCATAAGGGAATTGATTTTGGAGAAAAATAGCGTAGAGGAAATATTTAATGAATTGACCAGAGTGGATAATCAAAATTAATAGAATCATTTCTGCTTTGAAATAAAAACAGCGTTCATGTGGACCATATTTAGAAAAGAGATCCGGAGTTTTTTTAGCACGTTGATTGGATATGTAGTCATAGGTGTGTTTCTACTTTTATTAGGACTCATGATGTGGGTTTTTCCGGATTACAGTATTTTATATTACAATTATGCTACGTTGGATCAATTATTTTTTATTGCCCCAATTATTTTTTTATTTTTAATTCCTGCCTTGACTATGCGGTCATTTTCTGAGGAAATTCAAAATGGCACATTAGAAATTCTGATCACAAAACCCATTGAGGAAAAAGAAATCGTTTTAGGTAAATTTTTAGCTTGTCTTTGCTTAGTGCTGATTTCATTGATTCCAACCTTACTTTATTTTTATTCAGTGTATCAGTTGGGATCACCAGTAGGCAATATTGATACCGGTGCAGTGGCAGGTTCTTATATAGCATTATTATTTTTATCGGCAAGTTTTGTTGCCATTGGATTGTTTAGTTCATCCCTTTCCAAGAATCAGGTGGTATCCTTTTTATTGGCCATGTTTTTGTGTTTTTTTATCTATTTTGGATTTTATTTTTTTTCTAAGATCCCTTTATTTTTTGGTAGAGTGGATGACTTAGTTCAACGATTTGGTATAGATGATCACTATAATTCTATGAGTAAAGGGTTAATTGATACCAGAGATGTGCTATATTTTTTAAGCTTAATTGGCTTTTTTATATTCATTACTGTCGAGAACATTAAACGTAGAGCCTTCTGATGAATAGCTGGATTAAAAATACAAAGGGACTGTTTCGCGTTTTTCTTGTTTTAGGGATTATTTTATTTGCTAATATTCTAGGAAATTTTTTCTATACTTCATTTGATATGACGGAAGAAAAAAGATATGTATTAACTCCGTCCACTAAAGAATTATTACAAAAAATTCCCGATGTTATGTTAGTAAGAGTTCTGCTGATGGGGGATTTCCCTGCTGGCTTTAAAAGATTACAACAAGGAACCAAAGACATCATTAATCAATTCCGTAATCAAAATGGATATATTGAATACAGTTTTGAAAATCCTAATGAAGGAAGTATTGAATCGGTCAATCGCCAAAGAGAAGAAATGGCGAAAGATGGAATTTTGCCTACGAACCTTATGGTGAGAAGTGGCTCCGAGAATAAGGAACAATTAATATATCCCTATGCGATTATTAACTATGGTGAAAAGAAAATGATTGTCAATTTACTGGAGAATGTACTTGGCGCTGATCAGGAAACCAATTTAAATAATTCGATCAGTTTATTGGAATATAAAATGGGGAATGCCATTCAAAAATTACTCAAATCGGATAAAAAAAATATACTGATCACTACTGGTCATGGAGAATTAGCCGAAGAGCAAACAAAATCACTTGTGGCTACTCTAAGACCATTTTACAATATAGCCAGAATCAATTTGGATTCAAGTGTTTTTATTAAACCGGATGTGGCATTGCTGATGGTTCCAAGGCCTCGGTGGCCTTTTTCTGAAAAGAATAAATTCATTATCGATCAATATGTCATGAATGGTGGTAAAGTGATATGGATGGTGGATGGTCTCAAAATAAATTTGGACAGTTTAAGTTCAAGGTCTGAGTATATTCCCGAAGAACACGATGTCAATCTTAAAGATTTACTATTTAAATATGGGATTCGCATAGAACCACAATTAGTGCTGGACCTGGAATGCAGCAGAATTCCGCAAGTAATTGGCAGGCAAGGTGATAAACCGCAGATTGAATTATTTCCATGGTTTTATCATCCGTTGGTAGCGCCAGTCTCTAATCATCCGATAGTTAGGAATATTGATCGAATTCATTTAGAGTTTCCTTCAACGTTGGATACTATAAAAACAAAATTCCCACTTCTTAAAACTGCGATAATACAATCTTCTCAATATAGCAGGTACCAAAGAGCCCCCATGAAGGTTAGCTTCGAAATATTACGATATAAAGCAGACGCTAGTAAATTTGATAAGCCAAATTTGCCGATGGGATATTTATTGGAAGGGGAGTTTAGTTCATTATACGAAAATCGAGTGGAAGACGGAATGTTGCAGACACTAGAAACCCTGGGGACAGCTTTTAAACCAAAATCACCTGAAAACAAAATGATTGTAATTGCAGATGGAGACTTGGTAAAAAATATTTATGATGCCGGTACCGGTAAATATTTACCCATGGGGTATAGTAAATTTGAAAAAACACCTTTTAATGGAAACATTGAATTTATTACGAATGCCATCGAATATTTAGTCAATGACGAAAACATTCTAAGCGCTCGCTCCAAAGAAGTTAAATTGAGATTATTAGATCGCGTTAAAGCAGAAAATAATAAATCATACTGGCAATTCTTCAATATTGGATTACCATTAATTCTATTGTCTATATTTGGATTTAGTTTTCAGTACTTCCGGAGAAAAAAATATACGAAATAATAATCGACATGAAAACAAATTCTCTTTTGATTTTGGTGTTTATATTTCTAGGGCTAGGTGGAATAAGCTGGTATTTTTTAAATTCAAGACAAACTACCCACAGCAATGGATCCTTAGATCGCCATTTTGCAATAAAAGACATTGATAATGTTCAAAAAATATTCCTTGCAAAACGGGGAAGTAGTCCCATTACGCTGGAGAAAAATGATGGAATTTGGTATGTCAATGGTAAGTATAAAGCATTTCCTAGTGCCATAAAAAATTTATTAGAGGTCATGCAACATGTATCCATGGCGTCTATACCTCCGCGTCCAGCCTATGAAGAAATCATGAAAGAGTTTGCTGCTTTTGGATTAAAAGTCGAAGCATACGCTGCAGGCAATAAACATTTAAAAACATATTATATTGGTGGCGTAACAAATGATGAAAGTGGCGTTTATTTTTTAATGGATAAAAGTGTACAACCCTATATAATGCATTTAGCGAGTACCAACTCTAATATTCGATATCGTTATGACCTCCAATTAGAAGATTGGAGAGATCGGTCATTGTTTGCTCTTCATGAATCGGACATTCAATCCATTAAATTGGAATACCCTTTTCACCCTGAATCCTCTTTTGAATTACTTCGAAATAAGAAGAAATTCAATCTAGTGAAAAACGGTATGGCGCAAGAGTTATCCATATTGAATGATCCATTAATTCAATTGTTGCCTAGACAATTTGAACAAGTTGGTACTGAGGCCTTTGAAAACAAGAATCCAGAGAAAGAGACTATTAGCAAAATAAAACCCTATTGCACTATTGACATTGAGCTAGTGGAACGTGAACGTGTTGTCGTTAACTTATACCCAATAAATGAGGAGACTAATGAGGTGGATATGTCTAAAGATTTCTTGGTAAAATCATCATTTTTTAGGTTCTATGCCGCTAGAAATGATGGGGATTTTTTTCTCGTCCAATTGAGACAACTATCCAAGATAATGCTGAAGTATGAAGATTTTGTGAAAAAATAATACTTGTTTTGATACAAACATGAGAACTTTAATTAATACAACTAAAATGCATTTTTTATGAACTAAATAATAATTAACTATGAGAATTTATTTTAAAACACACCAACTCTTAACATCCAAAACAAAGGGGATGATTTTGTATTCAGGATTTATCCTGGCGTTTAGTACGTTATGGTTTCCTGACCATAGCCAAGGCACCATGTGGGGATTTTATGGCCATCGATTGATAAATAAACTGGCCGTATTTACATTGCCGGAAGAGATGATTGATTTCTATAAGAATAATCTGACTTACTTAAGTGAACATGCAGTAGACGCAGATAAAAGACGTTATGCAGTGAAAGGAGAAGCAATTAGGCATTACATAGATCTGGATCATTGGGGGAAAGATGCTTCCGATTCTCTTCCGAGAGATTTAGCCATCGCCGTTGTAAAAAATGGACGTATATTTTTGATTCAAGGCAACGAACATATTTTATTGTTTGATACAACTACTCAAGGGAATGAAATAATTGACACCTTGAATTGGAGCGAACAGGTAAGGTCAAAATTTTTCGTATTAAGTAGGGGATTATCACTAAAAGATTTTAAAAAGTGGTTTAAAGAAAAAGCCTGGTTTCAGTATGATCCAGAAAGCTGGTTGATAAAATCGAAAGATTCGAATATTATTTTATCAGAATTAAAGACCGAAGGGGATATATTGATCGAAGACCATTTTGCAGTACATGGAATCATTCCATACCATTTAGAATTTATGTATTATCGATTGGTTTCTGCATTTAAAAATTTGGATCAGGAAAAAATTCTCAAACTCTCAGCCGATATGGGACATTATATTGGGGATGCTCACGTACCACTGCACACTACAAAAAATTATAATGGACAACTGACGAATCAGGATGGCATTCATGCTTTTTGGGAAAGTCGGATTCCTGAGTTGTTTGCAGAGGAGCAATTTGATTTCATTGTTGGTCCCGCTGAGTATATCCATGATATCCGCACATTTAGTTGGAATATTATCCGTGTGAGTCATACTTATGTGGATAGCGTGTTATTTATTGAAAAAAGCTTAAGTAACAGTTTTCCCTTGGATGAACAATATTGTTTTGAAACTCGGTTGGGCGTAATGACAAAATTACCTTGTAGGGACTATGCAAAAGCTTTTCATGAAAGATTAGAATACCAGGTTGAAGACCGAATGCGAGAAAGTATTTTAGCACTAGGCTCTGTATGGATGTCAGCTTGGGTTGATGCAGGCCAACCGGATTTACATAATTTAAAGGTAAACGCTCTACCGGTTCCTGATATGACAGATAGTGCAGACAGTAATAAATCAGCTCTCGAAGCGAGGCCTCATGAATAATTGTGGGATAGTGTTTAAGTAATATAATAATGGTATTTGAGTATGGACTGGAGGGGTACAGTTTTAAACTAAATTTTTTTAAATTTTAATCAGTTTGCCATTCTTTAGGTACCCTTTATCATTTGAAATAGAATAATAATAAATACCCGGTTTTAGGAATTGAATGTTGATTTTTTCCGAAGGATGCATTAATTTCTCCTGGATAATAGCCTTGCCCGATAAATTCATTATTTTAATTCGTACGTCATTTTGTGATATTAATTCATAAGGTGTAAGGATATTAATAAATTCATACACCGGATTAGGATACAAAGAGATGGCCTGAAATGATGAATTATTGGTTCCAACTGCACAGGATGTGCCCGTAGTTTTAAAAATAAGTTTAAGGATGCTGCTGGTAGCGCTGCAAAAAGTTTTTAACTCAATTTCATAAGTGCTGCAGCTATCAAGATCTGTGATTTCAATCTGATTCATATCACTAAATCCTGTCTCATAGTTTAGTTCTTTTTGTTTATGAAGTTTGTATTGAATGATTTCATTGTTTGGATTATCTAAAAGAATACGAACAATATTCGTGTTTATATCAATAACCTGGGCACCTTCCAAAATACCACACGCTTTATCTTGAATCCAGACACAATAGTCTTCGTATTCACCAAATTCAACCCTCGGACTAGGGTCACAGGGCCCACCTGGTGGAATATTAAGTCCGGCATATTTGGCGACGATCCGCAATCTTGTAAATCCTGATTTAGCATCATTTGGAACTAAAAAGGAAATAACTGCTTCGGTGTACGTTTTAATTGCCGTTAAACTTAATGATTCGTTTGTATCAAATTGGCTATTTTGATTAAAGTCCACAAACGCTGTGATATTAAGTGGACTCGAATCTAAAGCAAAATACCCAGGCCGTACTTTTAATTGATGTACATTATTCTTAATTATTCTCCAACTTTCATTAGTACCGATAAAATTTCCATATCCCGAATTAGATCCTGAAATAAATTCTTTCCCGTCGAATGTTACGGATTCAATCCATTCCAAACTTCCGGAAGGTCTGTTTCTCTGACAATAATTTCTTGAACTACAAGTTCCACAGCCGTTAGTTGTAAATGTGAGAATTTCACTTATTGGAGATAGAACTGATTGTTCACATTTTGAATATACCGCTACTTCATATTGTGTGCATGGATACAATCCTTTTAACTCCGCTTCCCCTAGAATAGTAAAAATTCTAAAACTATCCCAAATTTCGCTTCCTTTAATGCGGCGTAGGATGCCTATTTCACCCGATAAATTTACATTGTCAAACAATAAATTAACTTGCTCATTAAAAATTCCGTTGGTTCTTATTTTTTGAGGAGCATCACAACACCCCAACGTTCTAATGGTGCGGCTTTGTGTAAATTCTGAACGGTAACGCTCGCATATTCCTTTAAAACGAATAGTATATTCCTCACAAGCTTTTAATGAATTTATGTCAATTTGATTTCCTGAGTTCATAGAAAATGTTCTCCAACTAGTATCATTTTTTTCTTTGATTTCTACAATGAGTGGATAGACTAAATTGCCATTTGTAAAGTGGATAAGCAAATCATTTTTTGAAGGGATAATTTCAATGGGAAGAACCGCATTTGCTGCTTGGAAAATATTAAGAACACCCCCACTGGTTGTAATTGTTTTTAATTCTTCTTGCTGTTTTACGGAATTTAATAGAATCGATTTAATTTCCCGTGCAGCGGCAGAAGGTTGTATTTTAGATAAATGGCTAAGGTTTGAGCATGGGACAGCATATAGGAATGCAATAGCCGCGGCCACTTGAGGGGAAGCGGCACTGGTCCCACTAAAATTATTGTAATTATTTCCCGGCGAAAGACTCAGAACATTTTCTCCATAGGCACCCAGGTCAATAGTTTTTAAACCATATGCAGCGAATACTTCTTTCTGATTATTCCAATTCATATTGGTGACGGTAATTAAATAATCGCTAGGACATGACGTAGGCAAATCCCCTTCAATATCTACGTTTGTATTTGCATTTGATGTAGCTGCCGCACTTAAAATTCCGACAGTACCCAAAGAGGCATAGATCGCACACCAAACGGGGGCATCCTCAGGTTTTCCATAATCTAGTCCCCAAGAACTACTGGCTACTACAACAAAAGCACCTTTTGCTCCATTTGTGCGGTTGTATTCTTTTCTAAACCACCACGGATAACTATAGGCGCTTATAGCATTTGCCTCATCGCCGCCTCCTTCCACAAACATCAATTTAATGCTCCAGTTGACAGCACAAATTCCATTTTGGTTGTTGCCAGCAGCAGCTGCAAGTCCGCAAACCGGTGTCCCGTGATTTCCAGAATCAAAAATATCGGTATCTGTATAGGTATTCCAACCTAGATAATCGTCAGTGTATCCATTTCCATCGTTGTCGATTCCATCCAAGGGTATTTCTGCGTAATTTCTCCATAAATTAGCCTTGATGTCTGAATGATCCAGGTCCAACCCATCATCAATCACACATACTACGATACTGTCACCTTCTTCTGTAAGGCCGCCAGTGCTAATGTCCCAGGCCAGGTCCGTATCAAAATCGCTGTTAATTTTTCCTCCTATGGTTCCATCATTGAAATGCTGCCATTGTTTCTTAAAATAGGGGTCATTCGGAATCCGGCGCATGGACAATATCCTGTTTTTCTGAATGTTCGCCACTCCTGGAGTTAAGTTTAAACTTTGAAGTAATTGATTTTCATTGATTTTAATATGATCAAAACCAATCAACCACATATTCCAGGCTTTCGAAAGGCAGCGCATAGGAAATATGGTTGTCGAGCTTCTTTTGATGTTCTGTTGCCCACAAAACTTATCTATCTGTATGTCTGGTTGGAGCTGTACAATGAATTGTCCTAAACGATGGTCCAGCTGCTGATTATATAGGATATGGGGGTTGTATAGATACAGAATAGCGATTATCAGGTACTTAAAACCAAAAGAAGATTTGATCATAGAATGACAGCCTAATTTGAAGACACAAGATATTGCACGGGTAACGAAATCACGATACATATTAAAAAAAAGTATCAATTATTTATAAATTTAAAAAAAACATCATATATTAGCGGTTAATTATCAAGGTGTCGAAATGTTAACTACGCTCAAAATCCAAATTATGAAAATCACATCTTTTGCATATGTCATGGTCATATTATTTAGTTTTACGATTCTTTTGCATGGCCAAACTACCCCAATTTTAACAGGCCAAAGTACGCCGATTAAATTAGCCGAACAGTATTATGAACTTAAAGATTATGCTGAGTCAGCCGAATGGTATCGGGTTCACATTGGAGACTATCCAGACGATAAAGTATCAACGGCTATGCTGGCAGATTGTTACATTCACTTAAGTGAATATCAGCAGGCCACCGATTGTTTTGAAAGTTTATTCAAAACTGACCAGGATATTAATCCAGAATGGTACTTCTCCTATGCGGAATTACTACGGAACCAATCCAATGTTGAAAAAGCTAAAAATTATTATCAATTATATTCGAAAAACAATCCTGAGTTAGCCCAAAGCTATATACAGACTTGTGAGCTCATCTTACACCCAAAACCTATAGAAATACCCCCTGTCCCCATGTCGGAGGCTGTGGCGGTGCAAGAAGCAGACGTAGCCATTGTGGTTCCGTTAGAAGTTGAAAAGGTGACTATGAATTCAGAACTTACCTCAGTAAAAGGGGTAGAAGTAGCCAATTTGCCTGAAGCGCCTGTATTACAAGCTAAAGCCAAGAAAATACTTCAAATCAACAAAGTCTATTTTGTTCAGATTACAGCTCTTTCAAAATTCAATCAACAAGTATCGGAACGTTTTAGAAAATTTGCCAGCTATGGAGATGTGTATAAAGTGCAAGTAGACGGAATTTCAAAGATTCGCATTGGATTTTATAATAATTTGAACGAAGCCTTACAAACGCTTTCTCAATTAAAGAAAAATGGGATAGTAGATGCTTTTGTAGTCATGGATATTTTAGATGAGAATAGTATGCAAATACTATTTAAAAACTCCACTGAATTTACTACCAACAAAACGGCTTTTACGGAAGGTGCTGAGGAAGGAAAATACAAAATTCGAGTCACAGAATTCAAATCACCTGATTGGTTTGACGCTGCAAAAATCGAAGACCTGGGCAAGATAGAACACTGGACTAAAAGTGGATGGACTATCATCATTTTAGGAAATTTTAAAGAACTCAAAGCAGCTAAAAGTAAACTCAACGAGGTTAAAAATAGAGGATATAAAGAAGCTTATGTCGTGATTGAGGAAGATGGAAAATTATATCGGCAGAATTAAACGATTAAAAATCATATATGGAAGCCACGTTTTGCGTGGCTTTTTTGTTAATGCATATTATAAGTTGAATGCATTAATGCATCCGATCACCTCTTGGCTCTAAATTTTTTATTATTTCTGCTTCGTGTGCAAGGTATTACTTCCAGCGCGTATGTACTTTCTCCTTGTCAAAATAGTGGTAAGCCAAATCTAAGAACGTTCTGTAATGTCCCGCTTCTGATACCATAAAATGATGATAAAATTCTTGTAAGCTTTTTTCTTTAAAATGTAAGGATAAAAGCCTAAAGCGCTCGCAACTTCGTGCTTCAATCAATGCACATGTCAACAGATGTTCCAAAAGTCGACCCTCTTTACCACTACCTTTGATTTGAAATTTTAATAATTCGTTGACATAGTCATCTTTTCGTTGAAACCCTAACGATAATGACCTTTTATACAATTCTGAGATCACTAGTCGAAAGTGGCCCCATTCTTCTGTAACAATAGGAGCTAATTCTTTTACTAAGTCTTCTTTATCCGGATACAGTTGAATTAGTGAAATGCAGGCGCTGGCTGCTTTTTGTTCACAATAGGCGTGATCGGTAAGAATATCTTCCAGAGAAATGGATGCCAAGTTAACCCATCTCGGGTCCGTCGGTAAATGTAAACCGAGGGTAGTTAATTCTTTGTCTGAAGACATTCCAGATGATTTTGCATGAGATCGAGCTTAGTTAGCTCAAACTCTTCTAGTTTATTTTTCCAAAGAAAACTAATTAGATCGAGTTCATTTTTTTTTATTTTTTTAAGCTGATGTTTATCCAATGCAAATTGTATTCTGTAAATAATATGCCCTGTTTTTGCTTCTGGTTCTCCACTCACATTTGTCATACTTTTGAGGTATATAAAATCCTGGTTAATAAAGCGCAGTTTCACTGGATCGCTTATGTCAAAATTGCCATATATATTTTTAGCCATTGGAGAAGTGAAAATTAATTTCAATTCAAGAAAAAATGATTTTTCCTGTGTTAAGAAGCGTGAATAACAATACAAAAATTCCTTATCGATAAAATAAGCTTCAATCTTTGGATCAGTATAGCTAAACAATAAAGTAAACGAATTGGCTTTTATTTTTAGATCAGATGAGTATTCCAATTGACAAGGAGATTCTATTTGAAAGTCCGCATTTTCTATGGAGCTGGCAGAAGGAATCCATCGCTCAGTATATATTAAATTGGATGGAACCACCATGTTTTTTAATTCAGTAAACTTTTTATTAATTGCCGGAATATTTTTATAAATTTTAGAAGTTGATTTGTGTTGCAATTGAAAACATTCGGTTAATAAAGCCCGATAACCATCAAGTTTCACGTTCAACGCTAACATACTTTTTTGTATATCCTCTAGTTCTTTGGTAGTATTGGAGTTTTTGGGTGTGATAGTCTTCAATGTATTCCATTGATCTTTTTGTAGTTGTAAGTCCTTATCAATTTGACCGATTTGTTGTTTAATTTTTTCCACCAGAGCTGTTAAGGTATCGGAACCATGGGTCTCGGTTACTATTTTACTTGAATTAATTACACTGGTTTTACCTAAAATCAAAAAAAGTACCGTAAAAGAAAGCGATCCCAGGATTCTTACCAGTTGAATTGAATAAATTTGAAAGAATTTATTCTTCTTATTAGTATTTTTGTGCCCTGTTGAAAAAATCATTTGCTTTCGTTCCAATCAAAATCCAAAGTTATGAAATTATCCTTCTTAATTCTTTTCACCGCTATGATCCTTACACAGGCTTGTAAACAAAGCTCTAAACAAATGGAAGCGATGGATTTTAAAGCAATTTCAGTAGTATACCCCGACACCAAAGAAGATACTATTTCCGATAATTTTTTTGGATCAATTGTAGTAGATCCTTACCGATGGTTGGAGGATGATCATAGTGAAGAAACTAAAAACTGGGTTTCTAGTCAAAATAGTGTAACATTTTCTTATTTGGACAGTATTCCCTTCAGGAAGGCTTTGAGAGAGCGAGTAGAATCCTTGTTTAATTATGAAAAATGTTCTGCCCCATTTAAAAAATCAGGGAAGTATTATTATTTCAAAAATAATGGGCTTCAGAATCAGGATGTACTTTTCACTGCCAATTCATTATCCGAAACACCTAAGGTGCTCATTGATCCCAATAGCTTTTCAAAAGAAGGGACCACATCGTTGAGCACGTATTCTTTTTCAAAGGATGGAAAATATATGGCATTTCAGGTATCTGAAGGTGGATCTGACTGGAATAAAATACTCATTAAAGATTTAAGTACTGGACAGGAATTGAGTGATACCATTCATTGGGTGAAATTTTCAGGTGCTGCGTGGCATAAAGATGGGTTTTATTATAGTCGATATCCGGAACCAAAAGCAAATGCAGCTTTATCAGGTAAAAATGAATACCATGCAGTTTATTACCACAAACTGGGTACGAAACAAGTGAATGATAAACTGATTTATGAAGATAAAAAACATCCACTGCGAAATTCCTACGCTAGTGTTTCAGAAGATGATCGCTTTTTAATCTTATACTGTTCTGAATCCACCAGTGGAAATTCTTTGGCGGTGAAAGATTTAACTATAGATAATAGTCCATTTAAATGGTTAGTAAATTCATTTGAGAACGATTTTAATCTAATCGGAAACTTAGGGGACACATTACTCATCCACACAAATGCGAAAGCCCCGAATTGGCGGTTATTTACAGTGAATATAAAAAATTCCGACGCGACAAATTGGCAAGACGTCATACCTGAATCAAAGGACGTGTTGGAAAGTGTCCATTTAATTGGAGGACGCTTGGTAGCAAATTATATTCATAATGCATCCAGTCTGGTAAAATTTTTTGACAACAGGGGAAGTTTTATTCAGGACTTGAATTTACCAGAACTGGGAACGGTTGCTTCTTTTTCTGGAGACGCAACGGATAAAGAAGCATTTTTTTCATTTTCTTCATTTATCAGACCGACAACTATTTATAGAATTGATATTACTGATTTGAAAGAACAAATTTTCTTTGCTCCAAAACTAGCTTACAATCCAGAAGATTATACAACGTCACAAGTTTGGTACACTAGTAAAGATGGAACGAAAGTTCCCATGTTTGTAACGCATAAAAAAGGACTGCAAAAGAATGGTGCTGCGCCCACTTTATTATATGGATATGGTGGTTTTAATATCTCAATACTCCCGAGTTTTACGGTTTCTCGATTACCAATTTTAGAAAACGACGGAATTTATGCAGTTGCCAATATAAGAGGTGGCGGAGAATTTGGATCTGAATGGCATAAGTCTGGAACATTAGCCAAAAAACAAAATGTATTTGATGATTTTATTGCCGCAGCAGATTTTTTAGTGAATGAAAAATATACTAATCGGGATCGACTGGCTATTCAAGGCGGTTCAAATGGTGGTTTATTAGTGGGCGCTTGTATCACACAAAGACCTGATCTATGTAAAGTAGCATTTCCTGCAGTTGGGGTATTAGATATGTTGCGCTATCATAAGTTTACCATTGGATGGGCCTGGGCTATTGATTATGGTACCAGTGAAACCAAGGAGGGCTTTGATTATCTTAGAAAATATTCTCCACTACATAATACAAAACCTGCTGCCTACCCAGCGACTATGATTACTACAGCAGATCATGACGACCGAGTGGTGCCAGCCCATTCTTTTAAATTTGCTGCGGCTATGCAAAAGGTTCAACAAGGAGATAATCCAATGCTTATCCGCGTGGATGTCAGCGCAGGGCATGGTGCGGGAAAGCCTACTTCAAAGCGAATTGATGAAGCGGCCGATGTGTTAAGTTTTATGTTCTACAACATGAAAATTAATCCAAAAACAAAACCAATAACAAATTAATTAATTAATTATTAACCACCCTTGTGAAATAAATTTATGCGTGGTGGCATTAATCTAGCATTCATTAAAATCATTTCTATATGAGAAACGTACAAACGTATTTACAAGAAAATAAGCAACGGCAATTAGATGAATTAATATCTTTTTTGAAAATTCCATCGGTCTCTGCTGATCCAAAGCATGCAGGAGATGTTCGTAAAACGGCAGAATTTGTTAAAGAAGCTCTGGAAACTGCGGGCGCTGAAAAGGTAAAAATTTATGAAACCAAACAACATCCCATTGTTTTTGGAGAAAAAATAATTGATGTTAATTTACCGACCGTTTTAATTTATGGACATTACGATGTACAACCTCCGGACCCGTTGGAATTATGGGAATCTCCACCATTTGAACCCATCATTAAAAAAACAAAACTACATCCTGATGGAGCTATTTTCGCCAGAGGATCTTGCGATGATAAAGGCCAGGTTTATATGCATATCAAAGCTTTTGAAGCCATGGTGGCTCAAAATGCACTAAGTTGTAATGTTAAATTCCTGATCGAAGGGGAAGAGGAAGTAGGCTCAGAACACTTGGGCGACTTTTGTCGTGCCAACAAACAGTTGTTAGCCTGTGATGTAATTTTAATTTCTGATACCTCAATCATAGCCAATAATAGTCCTTCACTTACAGTAGGGTTGCGCGGGCTATCTTATCTCGAAGTGGAAGTAGTCGGTCCAAATCGCGATTTGCATTCCGGAGTATATGGTGGCGCGGTGGGCAATCCGATTAACATTCTTTGTGAAATGATTGCTTCACTTAAAGATAAGAAAGGAAGAATTACCATTCCAGGATTTTATGATGATGTGATCCGCTTAAAACCGGCAGAACGTAAAGAGATGAATAAAGCGCCTTTCAAGATCAGTGCATACAAAAAAGATCTGGACATAAAATCTATTCATGGAGAGGATGGATATACCGTAATAGAACAAACATCCATTCGGCCTACCTTAGATGTAAATGGTATGTGGGGTGGATATATAGGAGAAGGAGCTAAAACGGTGTTGCCGTCCAAAGCATATGCTAAAATAAGTATGCGCCTTGTCCCCAATCAGAACTTTGAAAAGATCACTAAATTATTTACTAAACATTTTTTAAAAATTGCGCCCCCATCTGTAAAAGTGACTGTAAAATCACTTCATGGAGGAGAAGCAGCAACGACACCCACGCACACTCCTGAATACAGAGCAGCCATAGAGGCCATGAAAACAACCTTTGGAAAAAATCCTATTCCACAACGAAGTGGAGGTAGCATACCAATAGTAGCATTGTTTGAAAAGGTACTCGGCGTGAAGACCGTTCTCATGGGATTTGGATTGGACTCAGATAATATCCATTCACCAAATGAACATTATGGTTTGTTTAATTTTTATAAGGGAATTGAAACAATTCCTTACTTTTTCCATTATTATAGCCAAATGAAAAATACTAAATAATATGAATTTAAAATTTTTTAACGTCCTCATAGCACTTGGGGTTTTTATATCTTTTTCACACGCACAAAATTCAACTCTAAAAATGGATAGTTTAAGTTACAGCATTGGTGTTTTATTTGGTAATACACTAAAGCAACAAGGATTCGATAAACTTTCTGCGCCTGATATAGTAGAAGCGTTGGAAGAAATATTAAGTGGTAAAACAACTAAAATCTCCGTACAACAAGCTTCCCAAATTTATTCTGAAGCAGCATCGTCCAATTCATCCAAAATTCATGGTAAGGTAAAAGAAGAAGGGGAAGCTTATTTAATGGCAAATGCAAAGCGACCAGGTGTTACATCTTTGCCCAATGGACTTCAATATGAAGTAATCACCATGGGCTCAGGACCTAAGCCTAAAGTAACGGATAAAGTAAAAACACATTATCACGGAACTTTAATAAATGGACAAGTTTTTGATAGTTCAGTTGATCGGGGAGAACCTATTAGCTTTCCATTAAACGGCGTTATCAAAGGTTGGACGGAGGGCCTTCAATTAATGCCTGTGGGATCTAAGTGGCGGTTATTTATTCCTTACCAACTTGCCTATGGAGAGCGCGGTGCTGGCGAGCAGATCCAGCCTTTTTCTGCGCTCGTTTTTGAGGTAGAATTATTGGGCATTGAGTAATAATGAATAAAGTTTACTAGTAACCAGGAGGCAGTCTGCTCTAAAATTAAATTATATAATCCCTGATATTAGTTTATCGGGGATTTTTATTTCCATATTTGTGAAGATTATAAAAGGAGGAGACCATGCATATCGACATAGTCAGTTTGATGCCGGAATTATTGCAAAGTCCGTTTCAACATTCCATTTTGAAACGAGCAGCCGAAAGGAAATTGTTGGATATACAAGTACATGACCTCCGCGATTTTGGTTTAGGCCCAAACAAACAGTTAGATGACTATGCTTATGGGGGAGGCGCAGGTATGGTCATGATGATTGAACCCTTGGTGAATTGTATAGAAAGTTTACAAAAACATAAGACATATGATGCCATCATTTATCTCACGCCAGATGGTAAAGTACTAGACCAAAAATTAGCGAACAACTTATCTCTAAAAAATAATCTGCTGATCATTTGTGGTCATTATAAGGGCATTGACCAGAGAGTTCGCGACCATTGGGTGACGATGGAAATTTCGATAGGTGATTTTGTATTGAGCGGTGGAGAATTGGCAGCGGCTGTGTTAGTGGATACCATCGGCAGACTACTTCCCGGAGTATTGAATGACGAAACCTCAGCACTGACCGATTCGTTTCAGGATGATTTATTGGCTCCACCGGTATATACCCGCCCTTCCGTATTTCGCGATTTAAAAGTACCGGATGTATTACTTAGCGGGCATGAAGCGAATATTGAGGAATGGCGAGAACAGGAATCTTTTACCAGAACACAGGATCGCAGGCCTGATTTATTGAAAAAATAAAGATATGGAAGGAATTAATCAATAAAATTCACGTTATTTGGACATCATACAATTTTTATTAAAATAAACACAATCTAATCCTCATGGTATACTTACAATTTTTTTGGATTTTTGCCGGCATTATTCTTTTGTTTATGGGTTTGGTTAGCGTTAACCAGGGAACGGTTGCCGTAGTAACCATGTTTGGGAAATACAGACGATTGTTACGACCAGGACTAAATTTTAAAATACCTTTTGTCGAACAGATTTATCGAAGAGTTTCCACCCAAAACAGATCGGTAGAACTTGAATTTCAAGCTGTCACTATTGACCAGGCCAATGTGTATTTTAAGTCGATGCTTTTGTATTCGGTGTTGGATAATGTCGAAGAAACAGTAAAAAACGTAGCCTTTAAATTTTTTAGTGAAAGAGATTTTATGCAAGCGTTGATACGAACGATTGAAGGAAATATTCGAGCTTTTGTGGCGACTCGAAAACAAACAGAAATTTTAGGCTTGCGAAGAGACATCGTAGAATTTGTAAAAGAACACGTTGATAAAGTTTTGGAAGAATGGGGATATCATTTACTGGATTTGCAGATTAATGACATCACTTTTGATCAGGCCATCATAGAATCGATGAGTAAAGTGGTCGCTTCTAATAACCTAAAAGCTGCTGCAGAAAATGAAGGACAGGCTTTATTAATTACAAGAACAAAGGCCGCTGAGGCAGAAGGAAATTCCATTAAAATTGCTGCGGCCGCTGAACGTGAAGCTGCGATGTTGCGTGGACAGGGTGTTGCTCTATTTCGTCAGGAGGTAGCAAAAGGTATGACCCAAGCGGCTGAAGAAATGAAACTAGCGAATTTGGACACCAATGTTATACTATTCAGTATGTGGACTGAGGCCATCAAGTATTTTGCAGAAACTTCCAAAGGAAACGTCATTTTCTTAGACGGGAGTGCTAACGGAATGGAACAGACCATGAAGCAGATTCAGGCCATGATGATTAAGAAAGAAGGGTATTAAAAAAATGCCCCGGAGGTCGGCCGGGGCAAAATCTACTATCAATCTCAGTCGGTTAACTACAAAAAATAAGAAATGTCTTTTGGGAGGCCTCTCTTAAGTCTTTTGAAATCTATTTACAATTTTGTCTAATTCTACTTCATTAAAAATCAACACCTCTCTTGGTTTGCTACCTTCAGCGCCGCTCACAATGCCAAGTGTCTCCATTTGGTCCATAATCCTTCCGGCACGATTGTAGCCTAATTTTAATCTTCTTTGGATCATACTGGTACTGCCGTGTTGGCTTTGGACGACTAGTCTTGCGGCTTCTTCAAACATTTCATCCAAGTCCCCTGCCTGTATGGATCCAGCTTCATTATTTGCCTCATCTCCTTTATATTCAGGGAGGAAATAAGCAGCTCCGAAACCTTGTTGTCCGGAAATGTGCTTGATCACCCGTTCTACTTCTGGTGTATCGACAAATGGACACTGAAGTCTCGTGATATCAGAACCCATACTAAACAGCATATCGCCCCGTCCGATCAATCGTTCGGCACCGCCATAATCTAAAATGGTTCTGGAGTCAATATTTGAAGAAACCTTGAAAGCGATTCTACCTGGAAAATTTGCTTTGATTAAGCCGGTGATTATTTTTACAGAAGGCCTTTGAGTAGCAATGATCAAATGAATTCCAACAGCCCTTGCCAATTGAGCTAAACGTCCCAGCGGCATTTCTACCTCTTTTCCGGCTGTCATGATCAGATCGGCGAATTCATCAATAATCAGGACAATGTATGGAAGATATTTATGGCCTTTTTCCGGATTTAGTTTTCGTTTTTTAAATTTATCATTATACTCTAATAGATTGCGAACTCTCGCCGCTTTTAATAGCTCATAGCGTTGATCCATTTCAATACAGAGTGAATTTAGCGTATAAATTACTTTAGACGTATCCGTGATGATGGCTTCATCCTCATTAGGTAGCCGCGCTAAAAAGTGTTTTTCAATTTCTGCGTAAATAGTCAATTCAACTTTTTTCGGGTCAATCAAAACCACCTTTACTTCAGACGGATGCTTGCGATATAAAATCGACAATAAGATCGCATTGATCCCCACAGATTTACCTTGACCTGTGGCGCCGGCTATTAATAGATGCGGTATTTTGGTGAGGTCTGCAACCACTACTTCATTGCTGATATTTTTGCCAAGAACTATGGGAAGTTCTAGTTTTGGATCATTGAATTTTTCAGATTTGAATAAATCCTTTAGCGCAACGATTTGTTTATTTTTATTGGCTACCTCAATCCCAATGGTTCCTCGGCCTGGTATGGGCGCTATAATCCGGATTCCGTGTGCTGAAAGGCTAAGTGCAATATCATCTTCCAAACTTTTAATCCTTGAAATTCGAACCCCTAAAGCTGGTACGATTTCATACAGTGTTACTGTAGGACCGATGGTAGCCTTAATTTTTTGGATTTCAATTTTATAATTCTGAAGGGTTGCGATGATCAGATTTTTGTTGGCTTCCAATTCAGATCTATCAATTTCAAATTTGTGATCGTTATAATCGTTTAGCAGATCCAAACTGGGTGATTTGTACTTACTCAATTCCAACTTTGGGTCAAAAAGGGAAAAGCCCTCGGCCTCCCAGCCATCTTCTTCTTCAGAGACGGCTGGATTAGAGGCTCGTGGTACGTTTTGTTCAGTATTATTTCTGACTGGCTTTTCAACCAGTTCGTTAATTTCTAATTCTGGGGTTGCCTGGTGTGCTTTTAAACCAGTGGCTGCCTGCGTATTTACCGCTAATGTATTTTGTCGATAATCTGTGAAATCTACGATCACGGGATCTGGATCAGGAATTTGAAGTTTTTTGTCTATAATAGAAAGCGATTTAGCCATTTCCGACTTTTCTTCCTCGGTAGGTCTTTCATTTTTACCTTTAAAAAATCTAAAAAAGTCGCTGGACGCATCGTTATTTTCAAATGCCGGTGCCAGCTGAAGAGATTGAAGACTTGGATTGAAGAACCATACAAACAGGGAGATCAAGGCAAATATTAAGCTGATGCCCAACCCAATTTCCCCTACAAAATTGCTCATGAGATGGTTCGTTCGGCCCCCAAAAGAACCTCCCCAAGGAAATTCAGAATTATGGAACATAAAATCCAAAATCATAGCTAGTATGACCATGATAATGGAGCTGTGCGTAGTGAATTTTAAAAATGCCAGCCAACCATTGCGGTTTAGAAATCTATAACCCAGATGTACCAATAAAGGAATTACCAGAAAACCCGCCATTCCCAGGCCATAATAAAAAAGGATATGCGATGACAGAGCACCCAGTCGGCCAAGCCAATTTTCTACTACCACTTGGGAGTTAAATAGTATGTGCCATGAGTAATGCATGACTTTATCTTGGTCTGCTTTCCAACTGAATAAATACGATAGACAAGAAATAAAGAGGTAGATCGCCATCATAAAGCAGAGCATGGCCATTATTTTGGTGATCCTTTCGTCCTTGCGCCATTCCCTCCATTGGGCTAACAGAGACTTCTTTTTCGCTTTTGACCTGGTTCGAGACATAATGATAGTAGGATTATATATTAATTCAGACGCTAATGTATAACCATTATTACATATTATATAATTTTATAAACTATTTTTTATTAAAAATCATTTATATATATATTATTATAATTCTTAATATGTATTGAATAATTTATATATAATAAATTTGTAATGTATAATTTATAACGTGTCAAAAGATATTATTGAATTTTAACTTCCTGGGAAGGTGGCTTTCCGCCATAACTTGTAGTTTTACAGTTCAAAAAATAGGTTATGTATATAAAACACAAGATTATCATTGCAGGGGCAGGGGGGATTGGCCGGGCAGCTGGTATTATGCTGGCAGACCAGCCTGATTTTGATGTGGATTTATTTATAGGGGACCTGCATGGTTCCACAGCAGAAAGTGTTTGCCATTGGATAACTTCCGGGACGTCGAGCCTAATTCACGCGGAACCATTTGTAATAAGCCCGTCTGAAGTTTCTGATCAAATGGATTATATTTTTAAGACGGCCGATATCTTGTTAGATTGTTTACCAGGTTCCGAATCACCAAGAATGGCGGGCTTAGCGGTTAAATATGGCATGCACTACGTGAACTTGACAGAATATGTTAAAGAAACGGATGAAATTATCGAGTTAAGCAAAAATTCAGAATACGGTTTTGTATTACAATCCGGACTTGCTCCAGGATATATCAATATTCTGGCTCATCAACTATACAAAAAATTTACCAGAGAGTTTGGAACTAAGGTCGATACCATTTCTATGAAAGTAGGTGCGCTGACACGTATGGCCTGCCAACCTCATTATTATGGTTTCACCTGGAGTCCGATTGGTGTAGCCACAGAATATGTAAAGGACGCAATTGTGATCAGAGACGGACAAAAAATAAGTGTCCCTTCGCTATCAGAAACTTCAGGATTAGTCCTGGATGGAATTGCTTACGAAGATGATTTTACGTCCGGAGGCGCCGCTGATTTACCTGATTTTTTTCAAGGAAAAGTCAAACAACTCGACTACAAAACGTTGCGCTACCCTGGCCATTATTCTTGGATTAAAGCACAGCTAGCGTCTATTCCAGCAGGTCCTCAGCAAGAACTCGAATTACTCAATAGAATGGTGGCGGAAATTCCACACGTTGAGGATGACATCATCATATTGTATTCCAGTGTGAGTGGCCGCGATGAACAAGGACATCTACATATAAAGGAGAAAAGTTTAAAGATTGAACCCATGATTTATGCGGGCTACAAACTAAAGGCCATTCAGGTGTCGACTGCAGCGCCCATGCTTGAAGCGGCTCGTATGCTATTGACAGGAAAGTGGAAAGGGCCTATTTTGCAATCTCAAATTGATCCTGATGAATTTTTAAATGGTCCTTTCATCCAACAAGTTTATAATCGCAAAAAAAAGGAAGTTTCGAAAGTCGATATTATTTAGTTGGTCTGAGAATTAGTAACTAATAGCGTTTATTTTGGTTCAATAAAGACTTTTTTGAATCTTTTAACTGGAGATACTGTTCCTTTATAGAATTAATCATTCTAAATTTTTATCATGTTCCTTATATTACTCTCCATTGTCTTAATAGGCTTGTATTTTTTCTTTAGTGGTAGAACCCAACATCCCAATTTACAACGAATAGCCAAATACCTTAGAACTGCAGCGCTTATCCTATTTATTATTGGTTTTTTTACGTCTTGTTTTGTACAAATTGATGCAGGTTATGTAGGTGTTCAATCCTTATTTGGTAAAATCCAAAAACAGGTATTGTATCCGGGACTCCATTTCATTAACCCGTTAGCCGAAGTGCGACCCATAGATATTAAGACACAAAACTATACGATGAGTGGGCTTAACGATGAAGGTCAAAAATCAGGAGATGACGCAATTCAAGCCTTGACCAAGGATGGGCTTCAGGTAACTATGGATGTAACCGTTTTGTATCGGGTTCTTCCTGAGTCGGCGCCAAAAATTTTGAATGAGATAGGTAAAGAATATCAAGACAAGATCATTCGACCCATTACCCGGACAAAGATCCGAGATTTCTGTGTGTATTATGAGGCGGTAGAACTTTACTCAGCAAAAAGAGATGAGTTTCAGCAGCGAATATTTAAGAGTATCGAAACCGATTTTAATACCAGAGGGTTGATCATGGAACAGTTGTTAGTAAGAAATATTTCATTGCCCTTAACTGTGAGAGAAGCCATTGAGGAAAAAATCCGTGCAGAACAAGATGCACAAAAAATGCAGTTTGTTTTGCAGAAAGAGAAACAAGAAGCGGAGCGAAAACGGGTAGAAGCGCAAGGAATCGCAGATTACCAAAAGATCATTAATACCGGACTTACTTCCCAACAATTACAATACGAACTAATTAAGGCCTATAAAGAATTGGCTATCTCTTCGAATGCCAAAGTAGTAATCATGGATGGTAAAAGTGTGCCATTTATGATAAACACTCAATAAAAAATTAATGATATTGCTTTATTAAATTTTTAAGGCATACTTATGGAACAAGACGTTCAAGTTTTAAAAGGGGGCGAATTTCTAATCAAGGAAACAGATTATAGAACGAATTTTATTCCTGAAGATCTCAATGAAGATCAGCAATTGATTCGTCAATCCGTGCGTGAATTTGTTGAAACTGAAGTTTGGAAAAAAGGCCATCTTTTGGAGCACCAGGTTGAATTAATGGATAAAGCTGCTTCCATAGGGTTGTTAGGAGCGCACATTCCTGAGGCGTACGGCGGATCTCCATTAGATACTCATTCGAATACGTTGATATCTGAAGAACTTGGTCGAGGAGATGGTTCATTTAGCACGTCTTTAGCGGCTCATACAGGGATTGGCATGTTGCCCATTTTATATTTCGGATCGGAATATCTAAAGAACAAATATTTACCTGGTCTTTGTTCGGGACAACTTAAAGCGGCGTATTGCCTTACTGAACCAGGATCTGGAAGTGATGCATTGAGCGCAAAAACGCAAGCGGTACTATCGGCCGATGGAACGAATTTTATTTTGAATGGACAGAAAATGTGGATTTCCAATGCAGGGTTTGCAGATATTTTTATTGTGTTTGCGCAAATCGACGGGACAAAATTTACGGGTTTTGTGGTAGAGAAAGGAAGCAAGGGATTACATTTAGGAGAAGAAGAACATAAATTAGGTATTAAAGGATCATCTACCCGCCAG
This sequence comes from Bacteroidota bacterium, assembly GCA_030856215.1. Lineage (GTDB taxonomy): Bacteria > Bacteroidota > Bacteroidia > Chitinophagales > Saprospiraceae > Vicinibacter. The sequence goes on along the minus strand of JALYPU010000033.1, from coordinate 1,294 downwards.
GTATTTTTTGAAAATGTTTCTGTGCCGAAAGAAAACATTTTGGGAGAAATTGGGAAAGGGCATCTCATTGCATTTAATGTGCTTAATATCGGCCGGTTTAAATTAGGTGCCATGACCATGGGCGGATGCAAGCGTTGCATTGCCACCTCAATAAATTATGCGAATGACCGCATTCAGTTTGGTCATCCCATTTCTTTTTTCGGCGCCATACAATATAAAATTGCAGAATCTGCTATCCGAACTTTTGCCGTGGAATCAACTGTGTACCGGGTTTCTGATTTAATGGAGGATAAAAAAAATGCATCGCTTACCGAAGGAAGAGATTATGCCCAGGCTATGCTGGAATCTGCAGAAGAATATGCCGTGGAGTGTGCCATAATAAAAATCTTTGGGTCAGAAGTTATAGATTATGTAGTCGATGAAATGCTACAAATTCATGGCGGATATGGATTCAGTGAAGAATATCCTCCAGCAAGAGCCTTTCGCGACGCGCGCATCAATAGGATTTATGAGGGTACCAATGAGATTAATCGCATGCTTATAATTAATATGATTATACGCCGCGCAATGAAAGGTGAATTAGATTTGGTTGGACCTGCATGGGAAGTACAAAAAGAATTGACCGGACTCCCAAAAATGGAATTGCCTGAAGGTAAGTATGGAAATGAATTGCGGTCCGTAAAAGATTTTAAAAAATTGGCACTAATGGTGTCAGGTGCAGCGGTCAAATATCAGATGGACGGAAAGCATGAACTTAAGGATCAGCAAGAGATTTTAATGAATGTTTCTGATATACTCATGGATCTTTATAATGCGGAATCTGTGTTATTGCGTGTCCAGAAACTTAATGATCGGCAACATCCGAATTTAGAAATATATGAAGCCATCATGAAGGTGTTTTTTTGGGATGCACAAACAAGATTAGTTAAAAACGCACAAGATGCCTTAGCTTCATTTGCATTGGGAGATGAATTAAAAATTATGATGATAGGCATCAAACGATTTGCAAGGTATGAAGCCATTAATGTAAAAGAAATGCGCCGAAAAATAGCCAAGAAATTGATCGAGGAAAATGCGTATGCTTTGTAAGGGTCTGTAATTAATTTTTCATGTGTCTTGTCCTGAAATAGCTTGTCACTAAAAAACTATTCAGAATGCAAATTAAAGTAAAAAAAGGGAGAAAAATTGAACCTAAAAGCAAAACACCTTATAAAAGGCGTGCTGAATCTGAAATGATAAAAATAGTTAAAGAGGTCCATTCCGGATTATTAAGTATTAGAGGTGCCTGTTTAAA
>JALYPU010000028.1 GCA_030856215.1 Bacteroidota bacterium | reverse complement strand
AACGAGTCAGTTTTCGCAGAATATCTAAGAATGTGGCAATAATGGAAACTTTTTATACCATAATAAAAATAGCTCCCAATCCAATTGCAGGTGATAATCTGTCAATAGGTTTATTGGTGCGCACCACTGAGCGATTTTGGCTGCACTTTTCAGAAGAAAAGAAAACTTTAGCAAGAAAATTATTAGACAAAAAATCTGAATTTGTTGATTATATCGTTAAGCAGATCACCCAAAAAGTAGAAGAAGCAAATAATAGTCAAACCAGCATGTTTGATCTGAAGTCATTTTTATCGTCTGAGAGAGTATCGCATTTGAATGTCTATTGCAACGGCATTTTGCGTTTTTCAGAACCTGCCTTTTTAAACGATGTAATTACTGAAAACAAATTTGAAAAGTTATTTAAACTATTAATTGATAAGACTTATCAAAAAGTAAAATCGGTAAAGGCTAAATCGGAACTTGACGAAAAAGATTATGAGTTCAATTCCCGTATTAATATTAAATTAATTCAACGGGTTCAAAACAAAGTACACACCCAATTAGAGCTTACTCCAGAAAAACTACCCGGACTTTATGCAAATTTTAATATAGATTGCCTTGGAAAAAATGGGGCTTTAATAGGGGCAAAAGGAATTCCGTTTCATAAAACAAGTGATACAATTGACAAAGAATTAGGACATTACTTTAGTCTTATTTCTATTCTGAAAACAACATATAAACAGCCTGCAAATTCAGATGAGTTTTATGTAATTGGTGATGAACCTTTCGACGTTAACTCTAAAGAACATCGTATTTGGGAAAATCTAAGACTTAATCCATCCATTTCATTGATATTTTCTGAAGAATCAGATAAAGTTGCAGAAGAGATTGAGCGCAGAAATGCTAAGTCTTTTCTTGAGATGTAATAGCCGACATTACGTTTTATCAATTAAATCCTATTTACCATTTAGTCATCACCGGATTAGCAAAACTCGTTTTCCCATTGCTCGGCTTCCCTGTTCGATGACAAAATTTCTCCGCATAATCCTTATTGCCATATTGCGCCCAGCTTTTATAAGCGTCATAGCTAAAAGGACGTTCAGGATTATAAGGAATCACAACGCCCGTCCTGATACAATAACCTTCCTGCTGTCTTTCGCTGTTCTTGCGTTCTTTAACAGGAAAATCAGGTGCAGATGACTTCCTTTCAGTCTTTACTTCCTGTTTCTCTGCTTTTTTATATTCTTCCCGACTTGGTCGCACTGAATTTTCCGACTTACCAAATTCAATGAACTCAGGAAATTCAGACAAGCGTTTTTTCTCATAATTAAGATTAGACAGCAGGTTTTGTGTAGCGTCAAATAATGTTTCCGATTTAAGAAAATTTTTGGTAAGCCCTAAAAATTTCTTTTCAAAGACAGGACGCTTAATAAGAATTACATCATGTGACTTCGAGACTTCTCGACAATAATTCCATGCAGCCTGATCTGTTGATTCCTTTAGATTATCCATTATTGTAGACTGGTGATGGATACCAAATTCAATATTATTGGCAAATGAGTAATCGTGGAGATTAATTGAAGTTACAACACCCTCTTGCTCATTGCCATAATATTTTCCATGCAGATTGGGAACATACACAACAGATAAAAAATTAAACTTCCGGAAATATTCAAAATCATCAGGGCTGAAGCTTTTACCTACTTGCCCTTCATTCTTTCCAAAAACAATTACAATATGAACATTTGGATTGTGCTGATGATTATCAAATATTTTTTTGAAATAACCGTCCAAACGGATGTAAGGCGAAACAATCACCAATATGTCTTTCGCTTTAAAAATGATATCGCAGATAGCGTCGTCAAGCGCCTTTCCGGTTATGAATTTTGACATTTGTTTGATTTTTAAATTCTTAAAATGGTTTATTCTTCCCCATCCTCATCCTAAAATAATCCTCCACACCCTTATCCTGAAAATAAACAAAACACCCCTTCATCCCTCTCGTCATTAGAATCCGATAAACATTTCGAACAAGCCTGCAAAGCTCCTCAGGATTATGCTTGAGTCCCTGCTTTCCCTTGCTATCCTTATAAGCATCCCACTCCGTATAGAATTTATTACCAACAGGATTTATTTTAAGATCATTTCCCACAATAACGCCAACATAGTCAAACTCCAATCCTTGAGAAGTATGTACGCAACCCACCTGTTCTATCCCCTCTTTATTGATGGCCCATGTTGTTCCGATTTTACGGGAATTCCATGGCATAGAAAAGTCAAACGCTGAAATCCTTACATCGTGCGCCTGTGCATTTGAGTTTCCGTCTTTCTCTGCAGTCCATTGCCATGCATAACCAGCAAGAATGCGTGCATTAAAACCCTTTTCCGCTTTTGAATTAATTATTTCTTTTAGCTCATTGGGGGATGATAAGATTTTAAATTCATAATCCTTTTCTTCCCAACCGTCAAAATTGGCAGTATCTCTTATCTGGAGTACATCATTAATCCAATTCACATACCCATCCGTACCTGCACATCTGAACTGTGCTGTTAAATTCAACTCAATTATTTCGGACTGGTACAAAGCAGCCACTCGTTTAATTTCATTCGTGGTGCCAATATCTTCTGGCCGGATAATCTGGTCTTCATCAATAAAGAAGATATTAACCTTTGATGCTTTAATAACATCATCAACCTGGTTTTTGCCTTTATACATGAAAGCTTTTTCATTTTTCAACCGGTGGGCTTCATCTACAACAATAACCTCAAAGGTGTCTTGCCTTGTATTGTAAAAAGATCCTGAGCCTTTCAATAAATATTTTATCCGTTGTATATCACCTCCTGCGCCTAACTTATTAATCATTACTTCCCTGAACGAAGCATTCGGAGCGGCAAAGATTACATTCTTCGCTTTCTTCAAAAGTCCTCCCAGCAAACTCATCGAAATAACCGACTTGCCGGTTCCTGGTCCACCATTAATTATGATCGTCGTTTTTGTAGTAGCATGCATGGCTGCATTAAACGCAATTTCATACGCGATCTTTTGTTCATCAAGCATGACGAACTCTTTATTTCCTTTATATAGTCCGGTAACATGTTCGATAAGCTTTTTACCGGGCCTGATATTACCGGATTCAATTTTATATAAAATTTCAGTGCCGTTGCCTTGCCCGACATATTTTTTAATGAAGTCTTCAAGTTTTTGAAAATCGTCTTTAAAATAAAGCGGCGAGTCCTTAACTATGCTTTCGTAGACATCAGCTTTTAAAGGCTCCGGATTTTTTTCCGTGTAATTATGCAAATACGCGCACGAGAATGGAGTAATAGTGCTGTTATATACGTTCTCGTTGTAATCAGATAAATACAATTTGTAAGAAGAGGCCTGGTATGAAGGATGCGTAGAATGATGCCCTTTATAATATTTCGTCAGCACAAGATCACTAACAGTAGTACTTTCAGCTTCCTTCCATTGCTTTAATTCAATAATGATAAAATTCTTATTCCCTGAAGCATCCTGACCGGCCAGAATAAAATCGATTCTTAATGATGTGGAAGGAAGTGCAAACTCGATCATTACACCACAATCATTTTTGATCTCAGACCTGCGAATCATTTTGCCCATAAACTCCATAGAGTTTATCCAGGAACTATCTTCTTTATCAGCAAAGTTCGTTTTTCCTGTTTTTTCAAAATACGCTTCTTTTATTCTGTCCGATATTCTGTTACTATCAACATCCTGCAAAAACCCTCCGGATGTATTTTGGTAGATGATCATAGCTCATTGTATTTTTTAGAGGTCCCCTTTGCTTTGTCTACCGGATATTTCTCCGCATTTTTTTTGATCTTACCGAGAACTATTTCTTTTACATCCAGCTTATGTTTTTCGGCAAGTAAAAAAGCATAAGCAAAGACATCAGCCAGTTCGTCTTTAATTCTCTCCTTATCTATATGCTCACTTTCCTTCACGTCTTTCCACAAAAATAACTCATTCAATTCAGCAGCCTCTATTGAAATAGCAACAGCAAGATTTTTGGAATTATGGAATTGCTCCCATTCCCGTTCATTTCTGAACCTGACAAGCGCATCTGTTATTTCATGAATATCATTCATTGGACTTGTTTTGTTATTTTCATTCTAAAAGACTGCTTAGGTTCAAGTAAAGTGCTTATGTAATTATACCCAAAATTATGGATACTGTTTCCATAAGAGATGCGAAATTTTCTTCCCCTTTTCATTCCTTTATAATTTTCAGGCCATTTGAGCCTCGGCACTCACAGGCAATTCATCATTAGCCTTCCCGCTGGTTTTACCCCCCTTGAACGTGGCTGCATTTTTCGACAGGTTGTAAATATAGTTTATTGATGTGAATTTTGTTGTGAACTGAAACGGAAGCAGGCTCTGCTGAGGAGCAACCTGTCAGGGATAAGTTCGCCCGACGAAATG
>JALYPU010000168.1 GCA_030856215.1 Bacteroidota bacterium | reverse complement strand
GTAATGGAAGGCTACAATAATAAATGGCAAAGCACCCAAAATACCTCTTTAAATTATACCTTCTTTGAACCAGGAACTTACACATTTCGAGTCCGGTCTGAAGATTATAAAAAACAACAATCCTTCAAAGAAGACATCCTCACATTTCAGGTATTGCCCTTTTGGTATGAAACCATTTTGTTTAAAATAGCCATGGCATTATTGGTGATAGCTGCCGTCTGGCTGATCGCATTCATTATCTTGCGATATAAAAGGAAACAAGAGTTGCTAAAAATGGAGGTCGAGGCTAAATTTGCTGAATTAAAACTATTTGCGCTAAAATCTCAGATGAATCCGCATTTTGTATCCAATGCCTTATCCTCGATTCAATACCTCATCCAAAACAATATTAATTCCCTGGCCGAAAGCTACCTGGTAAGGTTTTCTAAACTTATGCGGTTATTCTTAGAATCCTCAAAATCCGAATTTATATCACTGGAAAACGAACTCAATCTAATTAACAATTACCTGGAGATTGAAATGTTGCGTTTTTCCGATCGAATTAAATATCATATACAATTACATCCCCAAAATTTAGATACCGCCGCTATATATTTGCCTTCCTTGTTGATTCAACCTTTTGTAGAAAACTCTTTAAACCATGGCTTGTTCCATAAAGAAGGAAAAGGTCATATAAAAATTGATATTTATGATTCTAAAAATGAGTTGAAAATTATTATCGAAGATGACGGTATAGGCCGTATAAGAGCGAAAGAACTGCAATCAAAGAATCTCGGGCACTTTAAATCCAGAGGTATGGAAATCGTCAAAGATCGAATTGATATTTTGGAACAACAAAAGCAAAGCACCATTAAAATTGACATCGAAGATTTGTACGAAAATGCCGAAGCCTCTGGCACCAGAGTTACCCTATCCATAAAAGAACTTAAATGAAATGAAATTAGTCCGAACGATCCTTGTAGATGATGAGTTTAAAGCCATATCCGTTTTAGAAGATAAATTGAAAAGCTATTTTACTGAAATTGAAATAATTGGTATCGCCAACACTTCTGAAGAAGCCTTCGAGTTAATTACCCGCCTGAAACCGGAACTTGTATACCTGGATATTGCACTTCCGGGTGAGAATAGTATAGAAATGCTCAAACGGATGCCGAAGCACGAATTTGAACTCATTTTTGTAACCGGCATGAATCAGTTTGCACTCGATGCTATAAAGTTGTGCGCTGTAGGTTATGTTATGAAACCCATATTAAGTGAGGACCTGATTAAAGCAACGCAAATTGCACTGGATCGAATCCATCAAAAAGTAGAACACAATCGAATAAAGCAACTCATTGAAAATCTCAGTACTCCAGTCCATCAAAATCACCGGATCGGAATATCGGGAAAAGACGGTATTCATTTTTTAAGCGTTCATGAAATTATACGCTGTGAAGGCTGGGATGGTTACACAAAAATAATTTGTGCTGATGGCAAGGTTTTAATAAGCTCCCAGAATATTGGCGAATACAAAAGCCTTTTAATAAATTACTATTTTTTTGATGTCCACAAGTCCCACCTTGTAAACCTGAGAGCTATAGAATTTTATGACCGGAAGCAAGACGAAATTAAAATGAAAGACGGCTCTTTGATTCCTATCGCACGCAGACAAAAATCTCAGCTTACAGAGTTATTGTTGAAATCGCGATGATACCAGATTAAACCATTTCTGTCTCAAATCCGACCGTTAATCGGATAAGTAAGGTCAATCCTCGGTTCGCTCTTCATACGTTTTCAATGGAGTATATCTTTGTTCCAGATGATGGGTACGATAACAAACAGGATTTTCTGGCCGCCTTACTAGTAACCGTTGAGAATAATAAGCTTAGGCACCACCCTAAATTGAATTTTGCACTTGCCGACACCCAGCCAGGCTAAGCTGACGCTTATCCTGGCTTTTTTATTGAATACTCAAATCCAATTCTGTTGAAACGAATGGGTAACTAGCTGTATAAGCGATCTTTCAAGATCGAATAAAATGTCCACTTAAAATTTTTTAAACACTATACACTATGAAACAATTTTATTATTCTACTTTTCAAAAAGGTAAATTATCTTTTATATTCATTTACTTTTTAACAATTACACACTTTTGGTTGATTGCCCAAAGTTTTAGTTGCAATTTATTGCCCGAGTCACCACCACAATAAATTCAGATCCTTGTTTTAATGTGAAATACATTTTTGATAACTGTAATCTCATTTATGTACGAGTAAATTTTCATTTTTTTGTAAATGACGATTGCAATGGTGTGGTATCTATTCATGAAGACTATCCTAAAATCAGTATACTTAGAAAAGCTAAAATACATAAGTGATATCTACGAAATAGGCTAGTAAACATTCGGAAATACAAATGGTAGCAGATATAATTAAAAGTCAAACAAGATGAAAATTGAATCCGCCTTATGGAGCTAAAACAAAGAATTTCATCAAGTCATGCTTAGAGAAACTATCAAACTAATGGTGTTCTAAACCGTAAATCAACACCTTAAATTGAGAATACGGCTCAATGCCTGAAGAGTTAAGAAGGCTAATCTTAATTTAATTTAATATAATGATTTATGAAAACATTTATGAAATCCGTATTTTTGACAATGTTGTCAATACTATTATTTCATTCGTGTAAAAAAGAAGAACTTACTGACCAAAAAAGTAGCGTTTTTACTCTCGAAGGAGATTACCCTGCAATTGTTTCTGGCAATGGCTTGTATGACGAGGATACTGTTTTTGCTCCTACGATCTTAGGAAATGTTAGAACCAATCCTTACACTGTTCAAGTGATGACACAAGCTTGGAATTCTTTATACCCAAGCAATCAAGTTTCAAGTTTAACTCCAACGCATTTATATGTAAAATTTACTCCAGCGACGGTAGAAGATGCCAAATTATTGGAGCAAACTGGAGAAATGTTTTATGATTTTCCGTTGGAAAATGAAATGATTCAGCTCGGGGATTATTACCCTCAGTCAGGCAGAGACATTCCTGAAATGTGGGCTGTTGTTTGTCCGGGATTTCAATCTCCCATAGCAGCCTATCAAGTTTTAGCCCAATTAGTGATTCCACCTTATGAATCAATATTGACTAAGACTGCATTTGATTTAACCGGAAACATTTGGTCAACCGCTGATGACCCAATTTCTACACCTGAACTTAATAATTGTACTCCAGGCAGTGTAGATTATCCAAATTGCCTGAATGCCTTGAATAAAAGATATGGTGATGGGCAATCTGGTGATGGAGATCCATGTTATCAAGTAAACGGTGGAGGTGATTATCTTACTACTAATTCATGTGGATGTGCCGTGTTTAGTGATAATCGAAAACCAGGAGGTTGTGTTAAAGTAAAAGATGTTGAGAAGAATAAATTTGAAGGAGTTCGTCAAGTTAAAATAATCATGAAAGACACATGGTTTAGTGAAGATGAAACCTGGACTGACGATCTGGGATGTTGGAAAATCGATGAGCGCTACCATGGCAATGCATGGATGTGGATTAAATTCGCTAATGGAAGATGCCAGATTCGCGGAGCGAGATCGGGGTTCAATTCTATTTATGATTGGATATGGCCAGTGAAAGATTATGTAGGAAGAATTAGACGGGGTCCACCTTATAATAATATTGAAGTTAAATATGATTTGTGGTCTAACCGTGGATCTGCTGCACAAATACATTGGGGTGCTGCCACAGTCAACAATGCGTTACATGAGCATCATGATTATTCAACCATTGAAGGAATAAATGTTCCGCCTTGGATTGATATTTTTATTGGAAGAAACCATAGATATGGTTACGCAATAATGAATTCATATTTAGGAAATTCAAATGTTATAGCGAATCTAGCCAGCGGCAGTATTTTCGGAATGCCTTTCCTTGGTGCTCCTGGTGGATTAGGAGCTTTATTTCCAGATGTATATTTGGGTATTGATTATCAGAGCTCTGATAGGCAAAAACTCTTAGCATATCATGAATATACTCATTCCTCGCACTTTACCCAGGCAGGACCTTACTTTTGGGAAATTTTAATTTCCGCAGAAGCTGGTGCCAATGGTCATGGGAATTCTGGAAGCACTCATGCTGGAGTAATTGCTATTGCTGAATCTTGGGCTGAACATATTGGACTTTCTTTTACCCACAATACTTATGGATTGCAAAATACCGCATATTGGGATGGAAGTTGGGCTGGAACAAGAGAAAGAGTGAGAAATGAAGAAACAAATCATATTCCAATTGGACTTTATAATGACTTCATTGATGGTCTTAACGAAGAATGGTCATGCAATTATCATTCCGGTGGATGTGGAACAGTAATTGATTGGGTACAAGGTTTTAATAATGGACAAATGTTTAGTTTATTAACTTCTTCTTCGACTTCACCAAGTATATTCAAAGATAGATTTATTCAGACCTTTGCTAATGGAAATCAGACTTTGATAAACCAAATTAATACTTTATTTAATTCATACTAACCTCCATACTTATAAGAGAGGAGATAGTACTCTTCTTTTATCTTAAAATAAATTAATATGAAAATAATATTCTTTAACTTGATTTTGGTTTCCCTTTTCAATACAATAGGTTGTGTTGATCCGGAAAATTGTCCAGAACGATTTCATGTACCAGCGGAGATTATACCGTATAAAATAGAATACCATATTGGTGACACAATAAAATTCATTTCTAAGTTTGAACGACATGTCCATGAACTTCGAACTGATAGAAAATATGATATGATAAATACGAATTGGTTTCCAAATGGCATAATTCAGTATTTAGATACAGTAGGTGGTTGGAATACGAAAATTTCCAGCTATTTTAATTTAGTCCTCGATTCTAATTGTATTGAATATATCACAAGTAGGAACAGCAGTGTAATAGATTGCAATTATAAATATTCTCAAGATACATTCTCCTTGACTTTTTCATTAATTCCAAAAAGAATTGGAAATTACTTTTTATCCCAAAAATGTGGATTTGGGCCAAACTTTAATGATCCTGACTTTCCTGGCAAATGCAGGGGTAGTGGTGTAGACGCAATTGTAGATATGAATCCAGGGAAAGATGGCAATATAGAATTATTAAAATTAAGCAAAGATTCATTCTATTTTGGTCATACATATAATAACGCTAAGATATTTTTTTACGACAAAGGAGGATTTTGCTTTAAAGTGGTTCCTTAACATAAAGTGGAAAAAGATCACATCTACTAACAATGCATACAACGAACAGAGCGGCTCAGGCCGCTCCGTCGTGTATACTAACCGGTAGCAGATAGTCTTCAAAATATGGTAGATGTGATTCTATGGAAGTCTTCTTTTAATATCAATCAGATAACGGGTGAAAAATTTGATCCGAAAACACCTGAAAACAAAGTAGGACACTATGTAATACCTTTTTAAAATGAAAACATTTAGTAAATTCGCAATCACATTATTTGTGTTGCTTTTCTTAAACCTAAATCTAAAAGCTCAATCAGAAGATGGATGTGGTACAATTCCAATTTCTGACTCAATTATGGAAACACTTCCTTGGTATGGTAACAATGAAGTTCTTGACTCTTTTATTGCTGCTGGACTGAAACGAGTTAAAGATAATTTACCATTTAGTGTTAGGAGTAGTGGAAATTCCTGTCTAGAAATTAATGAACTTATTTTTATTCCGATTCAATTCTTCTGGATATTAGGAGATAATGAACCTCCTCCTACTCCCGAAGATGTGAAGAATGTAATAAATTGGATTAATACTTTTTACCAAAATAATGGCCTACCATTGCGATTTTATTCTGGCTGTCCTTTGGAACTTAGGGATGAAGATCACTTGGTAATTAATAATTATACTGAAGCATACTTTATGTATTTAGGCTTGCACCATAATAAAGTCATAAATGTTTATGTTGTAGATGATATTGTTGGTGCTAATGGTGTATATAATCCATTAGGTGATTTTATTTATGTAACGAAAGATATATTTATTAGTCAGGGAGAAACGAGTACGCTCAGTCATGAATTAGGTCATTTTTTTGGTTTGGTACATACATTTAGGAACCACGATCATCCAGATCCATTATGCTATCGTGAACCAGTAAGCCGAACAAGAAATTACAATTTCTTTTATTGTGGAGGGACAAAATGGGGCAAAATGTGTGCATCCACTGGCGATGGTCTTTGTGACACACCTGCTGATCCTTCTATCTTCTGGGATAATTCTAACTGTGTCTTTAATAGAACTCAGTTAGATATTTGGGGAAGTCAATTCGTCCCTAACGCTAGAAATATAATGTCCAATACGAGGCCAAAGAGTTGCAGAACCCTATTATCAGAGGGGCAAATAGGAGTGATCTGGCATAATTTACTAACAAAACATAGTGAGTTATTAGAAATTGATGAAGACAATTTAAATCCTGATAAATATGAACCTGATCATTCATCAGAGATTGCCACATTAATCAAAGTTGGAGAATCACAATGTCATTCTATGCAGGAATGGTGTAGAGACGAAATTGATAACATTTGGGTCCAAAAAAATCAATTCATTGGAGATTATTATTTTGAAATTGAAGATGTAATTGGGAGCCTCAATCCGGTAGATGATGTAAAATTTTTCAATAGAAATTCGAATGGTGGTAATGGTATTGAAATAACAAGTACTAGATCAACACAAAATGGGGCAAGAAGATTTGCAATAGCTTGTACTGAAATTACTTCTATATTTGGAATGAATATTGAGATAAAAAGAAATAATAGGGAGCAAGGCATTTATGTTGCAAAATTGACAAAGAGTAATAATTTATTTATTAATAATGATGATAAAGAATGTCTTTCAGCTGGGGATGTATTGAACGTCGAAAATTTACCGGAAGGTAATACAGTAAGTTGGTTAAGTACAAAAAATATTACTTTTTCAAATAATGGGCAAGGAAATTCAGTTACAATATTAAATATGAATGGTAATACCCCACCAATATTCATTAATGCTACAATAACTCAAAGCAATGGTTGCTATGAACAAGTCTCAAAGGAATTTAAATCTTTAATAGGAGTAAATGCACCTTATTTCATAATTAAGGAAACTGAAAAACCTTGTAGAGTGCACGGTATAGTATTTAATGTAGGTTATTATGAAACTGATCCACCAGTTGAGGTTGATTGGACTGTAACTGATGGAAATTTAAATCCTGATTATGGCTTCTATACAAGTATAAGACCTGATGAATTAGGATGGATAACTATTACAGCAACTTATAATGATGGTTGTTCAATTCCAAGAACTGTGCAAAAAAATGTTTTGATAGAAAATTGCGATGATGGCCCTAAAATAACTATAAGTCCAAATCCAACTAATGGATACATCAATGTACGATTATCAGGTGTTGAGGACATTAGTAATGGAAGCATTATAACCATAATCGATGGCTTATCAAACGTTAGGTTAATACTAAGTACAAATTTAGATCAGAATTCAATTGATGTGAGTTCATTAAATAATGGAATTTATTATTTGAATTGGTCAGGATTTACTTTTAACAATTCTTCAATATTAACAATTTATAAATAGTAAGTTATGAGATATCTGATTCAGGCCTTATTAACTGCCATCCTTTCAATATTAAGTTGCACTCCAGGAGGTGAAGAGGCGTGTGACAATAATCCATATTATACTCCATTTTTTTGCTATGTATACGATAAGAATACTAAGGAAACAATAGTTGGACGTTGCATTAACTGTCCTTATTCTAATGAATTATCTACCTTACGAAATGAAAATGGAGATACAATAAAATATGATGGAACTATAACAAGTGGTGGGGCTATGCGTTTTTTATTGGTTCAACAAGGAATAGAGAGCCTAAATAGCGACATTAACAAAAAATTCTACTTGCATTTAGTGGATTTTAACGGTGTTGAAAGGGATATTGACACAATTAGATTTAGATTTGAAATTGCAAAAAGCAATAACTGTGATTTATATGAATACAAATCTTTTGAGTGTTATTATAATGATAGCTTGTATCTGACCAATTATCCTTGGAATATATCAGGTGGCAGAGTAATATTTTACAAGTAATAGTTCACATCTGATAACAATATATCTAGGAGATTGCAGCCAATGTAGTTGAAAGTTTCAAGTCGAAAGTAAAAAGTAAAATTCGCTTTTCATTTTCACTTTTGGCAATTGAAGTAGGCAGATACCTCCTAGATACTAATCGTTATGACTTATCCTTATGGTATTATGCCAAATAATGAAGGCAATTCTGAAGTTCAAAGATTGATGAAAGATATTGGAGAAGAAGTAGATATGGATTATTCATGTTCAGGATCCGGCGCTAGTATGTATGAAGCTGACGAAGCATTCATTGATGCATTTGATTTTTCTACTTCTTTATATGATGGGTTCAACTCGATTTGGCTGGAACAGGACTTAAATGCTCATAGGCCAGCAATTTTAGATGGATGCAGAACAAGAACCAATAGATTTTTAGGTTGGATATACACTTATTCTAATTGTCATGCTTGGGTCTGTGATGGCTATTGGAAAACTTGGAATAGTTGTTATACAATAGAATCTTTGTTACATATGAATTGGGGATGGAATGAGAAATGATGTTGAGTTATACCCTAATCCCGCAAAGGATATTGCAATTGCAACTATAAAGAAAGACGAAATATTTCAGTCCTTATCTTGCATAGATATTAATGGCAAAATTCATTCTTTAAATTACTTCGTTTCAGAAAGTAGAATTCAACTAAAAACTATTGATCTAAGGGGAGGTTTATATATTATTAAGATAGAAACAAATAAAGGTACCAAAAACTTAAAACTGTTGATTAATTAATTACCTATAAATGTAGCAGAGCATAAATAGACATTGTATGCTCTGCTATTAAAAATAATCATATGAAAAATCATATTTGGAGTATTGCGATATTGTTCTTTATTATTGCATGCGATAAAGATTGCGAGAGCAACATAGCAGAGGATTGCGATGTGCAAAATTTGAAAATTATTGACCCTAACTGTATTGACCTTTATAAATATACTATTAGGCATGATACATCTTACCAATTTGGCTATAGCAATTGCATTAAGTCCATTCCTGGAAAAGGAGAAATTGATTGGATAGCTAATAATAGATTTTTCAAATTTGGATTAAATTATTATTTAGGAATGACAAATTATGCAGATACTTCTTATGTGGATTTGGAGTTATGGGCATTCCTTCGTGAAGGATTGGCTATAAAAATTAGTGATTTAGAGTGCAAAAAATATATAATTTATAGCGAGTATGAATTCAGAATTGATTCAAATTTGAACTACGGAATTTATAATAAAAATTTTGATGATTTTTTTGGCGAGGCTAAATGGGATATTGATACTAGGAAACAAAGCTATCTTTCAATTGATAAAATAGATACCTTGCCTTCAAACGACATAATTATTACAGGAAAATATGATTTAAATTTTAAGATGACAAAGCAAAGTACTGATCCGAAATATCAATACCAGGAAATTATTCGATTTCGATGTGGACAATTTAGAACCAAGTTATTTTAAAATTCACATCTGGTAATCGAGTAAATGACCGAACGAGCCCGTCAGGGTGAATGTCCTCAAAGGACATTCAAGTGAGGAGCCTGTCCCGAGAGCGAAGCGAATCGGGAAACCGCGAAGTGGAACTACTCTTTGAATCTGCCGACATATTCCTCAAAGGACATTTATGTGAGGTTTAGATTTCCAAATATTTCCGAGCGTAGTAAGAGATGAAATTCATATTTCTACTTCCCCGGATGATTTAAAATCCTATTTGATATTTGATATCAATGGGATTTTGTTCCAAACAAGTTCTTCCAGGGATCTTCCTTTACTATTGATGTCAGTCTACTTACAGAAGGTTTTTATTTACTTCAAATAAAAAATAAACAAGGCAGTGTATCGACCCGGAAGTTTATTAAAATCTAAATACCCGGAATAAATACAGAACGGACGTAGGTTTTGTTAACTGAATGTCGGATAATCAGACATATTTTTATACATTTGTCTATTATTCCGACTAATGTATCTCTCCTGCCACAGTTATTATAGCCTTCGATACGGCACCCTGTCACCGACAGCACTGGTGGAAGAAGCGGCCAAACGGGGCATATCAAGCCTGTGCCTTACGGATATCAACAATACCTCCGAAACCTATAGCTTTATCCAGGCTTGTAAAAAATGGAACATCAAAGCCGTATGCGGGATTGATTTCCGGGCCATGGACCCTAACAACAAGCACCAAAAACTTAGTTATATCGGCATTGCCCAAAACAATCTGGGCTGGAAAGAGCTCTGCCAGCATCTCACCAAACACTCCGCTTATGGAGATCCTTTGCCCGATAGAGCCCCGGCCTGGGAGCATTGCCAGGTGATCTACCGGAATTTGCCCAAAGCGCCGGAGGATCTGGCACCCAACGAATGGATCGGCATAAAACCCAGCGAGGTCCACAAGATCTTTACTCCGGAACTTCGTGCGTACCTCCACAAAATGGTGGCCTATGCTCCGGTCAATTTCCTGGATGAGGATGGGTGGAAACTCCATAAGTTGCTTCGCTGCATAGATAGAAACATCATTCTGGGTAAACTCGAACGCGCGGATTTTGCTGCTAAAGATGAAAAACTCCTAACCCCCCAGGAAATTCAAACAGCTTTTGAAGCCTACCCCCAAATTCTCGAGAACACCCACCGTATCCTGGACTCCTGTGAAATAGACCTCCATTCAGGGTCTGACAACAACCGGCAACATTTTACTTCTTCTAAGGAGGGTGACTATAAATTACTCTCCAAACTCGCCATCCAGGGCTGCCGACGCCGATACGGAGATTCCAATGAGCGAGCTACAGAGCGCGTGAAAAAAGAACTCCAGGTGATTCACCGACTGGGTTTTTCTTCCTATTTCTTGATAACCTGGGACATCGTGCGCTACGGCCAGAGTGCGGGCTATTATCATATCGGGAGGGGTAGCGGAGCCAACAGCATTGTTGCCTTCTGCCTATACATAACCGACGTGGATCCACTGGAGCTGGATCTATATTTTGAACGGTTTATCAACCCACACAGGTCATCGCCACCCGATTTTGATATCGACTTCTCCTGGAGTGATCGGGATGACGTCACCGAGTATGTGTTTGATCGCTACGGCCGTGAGCACACGGCCTTACTCGCCACCTACAATACCTTCAAGGGAAAATCCATCATCCGAGAATTGGGCAAAGTCTTTGGCCTTCCTAAACCTGATATCGATACGATCGTGGAGGAGCCTTTGGCCGCTGCTAAGCATCATCCTTTCGCAAAGCATATATTTAAATATGGAAAAATGATGGAGGGATTTCCCAATTATCTTTCCATCCATGCCGGCGGCGTGCTGGTATCGGAAAAACCCCTGAACGAACACACCGCCTTACAGCAAATGCCCAAGGGGTTTCCCGTCACCCATTTCGATATGTATGGTGCGGAAGACCTGGGTTTTCATAAATACGATATTCTGAGTCAACGCGGCCTGGGGCACATCAAGGATGCGGTGGATTTAATCCGAAAGAACCGCGGACAGTCCATCAATATCCATGACATTAACCATATAAAAGCCGATGCCAGGGTTCGTGCCAAACTGAAAGCCGGTGAATGCATCGGATGCTTTTATATCGAATCGCCGGCCATGCGCGGGTTGCTCAGCAAACTGCATTGTGAAGACTACGTTCACCTGGTCGCTGCCAGCTCTATCATCAGGCCGGGTGTCGCCAAGAGCGGCATGATGCGCGAGTATATTGAACGCTTTCACAAACCAGAAACCGTTAAATACCTACATCCTGTATTCGAACAAAACCTGAGAGAAACGTTTGGCGTGATGGTGTACCAGGAAGACGTGATGAAAATCGTACACCATTTTGCCGGATTGGACCTGGATGAAAGTGATGTCTTGCGCAGGATCATGACGGGTAAAAAGAAATCCTCGGACACCTTTCGGAATCTTATGGAAAAGTATTTCAGAAACTGTAAAGAGCGAGGATATTCCGAATCACTCACCCACGAAGTATGGCGGCAGATAGAAAGTTTTAGCGGATACTCTTTTTGCAAAGCACATTCCGCCTCTTTTGCGGTAGAATCGTTCCAAAGCTTATTCCTAAAAACCTACCACCCGCTGGAATTTATGGTGGCGGTGATCAATAATTTTGGCGGCTTTTATAATACCGAACTCTATGTACACGAAGCGCGGATGAACGGCGCTAGGATCGAGGCGCCCTGCGTGAATCATAGCAAGCATCTCACAGATATTGCCGGGGACACCATTTATATGGGGTTTGTACACCTGCAAAACCTGGAATCCGGACTGGCTCATCAGGTGGTGCAGGAGCGACAACTCCGCGGTGAATACGTAAGTCTTGAGGACTTTACGCAACGAATTCGCCTGGGGCGGGAACAATTAAATATTCTGGTCAGGATCGGCGCTTTTCGATTTACCGGCCGGAATAAATGCGAATTGATGTGGGAGAAAAATGCCGCACACGAGGGTCGAAATCAATACATCGCCGCACATCCATTTTTTCCGCAGCAGGTTGAAAAATTTGAACTGCCCCTACTGGAAGATGGTAAATATGATCAGGCTTTTGATGAAATGGAACTATTGGGATTCCCCATTTGCTCTCCCTTTGATCTGCTCTCTGAACAAATCACCCACACGATTCTGGCACGCGACATGACATCTTTGCTTAAAAAACAAGTCAAGATGCTCGGCTATTATGTCACGCGCAAGCCAGTCACCACCAGCAATGGTAAACTGATGGCCTTCGGTACCTGGATCGATCGGGAAGGGAAATTTTTTGACACGACCCATTTTCCACCCTCCCTGGAACACTTTCCTTTTCAGGGCAGAGCTTGTTATGAAATCAAGGGAATCCTCGTCGAGGATTTTGGTTTTCCATCCTTAGAAGTCAGGGAAATGCGAAAAATCCCCTATGTCAGAGATGAACGATATTAGCGTATAGAAATGTAAAATATTCATGGATGAAAATCGGCGAGATGATTTGCAACAGAAACCGTTACATCTCTACACCATTGAATGACGGTTGGAGACTGTAGTAGTATTCCGGATTTATGTCGGGAACTTTTTAAAACATGCGTATAGGAAATTTGAAAAACCAATTCGGGCTTGACAGATCTTACAGGACCAAAACGCTCTACAGTGTTTTGTTTGATGAACTCAAATAGCTCTTCTCGTTCTTTTAATTCTAAACAGACACTCGTTCTCGCTACAGGAACAAGCAGTTCGTTTTTCCAAACCGCGAAAGTGAACTGATCTTCTAAGCTATTGGGCGCAATAAATAAACGCTCCACATAAATTAAAATTCCATAAAACATTCGGGGTTCTTTATTCAGCACCCAATGCGAATTTAATGGCGTGGACAATATATTGGGAATTAATAAAATGCCTTCATGCCAACTTTTAAAATTAGTAAAACCCATTTCCTTCAATTCTTCCCAAGACTGAAAATGAAAATAATCTTCCACCGATAACAATGAAGCAGCCTGCAGCTCCATGATCAAATCCAATATGCGCGAATAACGCTTCGCATAATTCTCATGATCCAACTTTTTTCCGTTAAGAATGGGTATATCGTACGCGATAAACACAGACTTAAAATCTTTTCTATTTCTTTTGCCGGCTTTCGTTGGATCTTTCCAATGAAAAATGATTTCATTATCCGGAATTCCATCTTCATTCAGCAACAAAATAAAACCCAGTAAAACAAATTCACCATCTGTGTCTAAGGTAAGCTCCGCAAACTCTGGAAATAAAGAAATCAATGAATCCTGATCTTCGGAGAGGAGAAAAAACTTGCTTCCAGAATACACCAGCTGACAATGAATTCCATGCGGTTTATAAACAGCTATCCAATGTTGACTTTCTCCGTGGTCGTCTTGCGGTGAATCATAAGACCTTAAGTTTGGAATAGAATAAACCGGAAGGTCAGCACTTTTTATTTCAGCAGATGCCGCATTGAAAATAGTATAAAACGAATCTTTAAAGGGACGTTGTTGCTTGTCCAGTATAAGACTGACTTCGAGATGAGGAAGGCCGGTATGCAGCGCCAATGCGCGGATGATAATTTGGCTTGAAACAGGAATGCGTATTTGTCCTGTGATCAATTTGATAAAAATGTAGCGCGCTGATTTTTCTAAAATATCAAAATAGTGAAAAATGAATGCCTCCTTTCTATTGGCTAGATTCGCCATTTCGTGAATGCATTCATGCAATGAAACCTTTTTTATTTGCGAAGGGTTTGGTAAAATTAAATGAATGGTTTCGCTTAGCTCTTTAGTAATCATATAACTGTCAAAAAAAATCCATTCGGGTAATTGCGTCAATTCTAAAACCAGGTTTTTTAGTTCCTGGATGGATATAATTCTTTTGACATTTTGAAATAGAAAAAGATTCAAAAAACAAATGGTATCCTGATCACCAGCATAGGTAAAATAATAAACGAGTTGTTTTATTTTTTCATCTTCATTTGTTGTAAATGAAATTTTTCGGATTAATTGCGCCAAAAGGTCCATAAAATATTATGAATTAATTTCTGGATCTCCCGAATTGTAAACTTTTGAATGAACCGCTACTGCATCATATCCGATGTGCTGTAACCATTTTGCAAAAGACTCCGTGAAACCATGCATGACATAAATTTTTTCAGCTCCAGATTCCCTGATTGCCGCATTTAATGCTGACCAATCGGCATGATCCGATAATACAAAACCCTCATGGCCTAACATATTTTTACGCCGGGATTTTGACATCATCCATCCAGATGCTTCTGCAATTTCCACCTCATTTTTTTTATTCAACCAGTTGTTTTCTCCATAAGAAGGCGGCGTGATTAAAAGATAGCCTGGATAACTTTTGACTGGATAATCATCCATTTTTTTTATCGTAGGAAGTTGCACCCCAGCGGATTTCAGCGCCTCATTGGTATTAGCTACAGATCCATGCACTATAATCTCTGAATAATATTTGGACATGGCATGAATTATTCGCTGAGCCTTACCCAATGGATACGCATAAATTATAGATAATTTATTTTGATCTCTGTTTTTACTCCACCATAGAGCTATTTCATCATAAATAGTTTCTTGTTTTTCCCACTGGTAAATCGGAAGCCCAAAGGTGGATTCTGTTACAAATTCATGACATCGTACCGATTGAAACTGGGCAGCTAATCCATCGTTTTCTAATTTGTAATCACCGGACACCACGGTGACTCTTCCTTGATATTCCATCCGCACCTGCGCAGATCCTGGTATGTGTCCGGCAGGAAAAAAACTGAGCTTGACACCATTAATAACAATTTCCTCTTCATAGTCCAACGATTGAACCTGGATGTGAGAGCCAAGTCGAAGTTTGAGTATATATTTTGTGATGGGCGTACAGAGGTAGGCATTCATTCCGGCATACGCATGATCTGAATGTCCGTGCGTTATAATGGCCTTTTTTACTTTTCGCTTTGGGTCAATGTAAAAATCCCCGGCTGAACAATACATGCCTTTTTCGGTAAATGATATCAATGACATGAAAAAAATTAGCGGATTAAACTTACATCCCCTTTTTTTGTAAAATTTTTAACAGACTGTGCATCTAATCGAATACCGTATTCAGAATAATACAAATAAGTTTCCATGGGCGCTGCCTGTCCTTTAAATTTTCCATCCCAACTTTTTTTAGGATCATCACTTTCAAATACTTTTTGTCCCCATCTATTAAAAATAATAAGCTGGTAATTCAACACATTTTCCTCACAATAGGTATCTAAGAACGGTTTGAAATCATTATTGATATCATCGCCATTGTCGGGAGTAAAGCTATTTGGAAACTTGATGCAATCGCATTCCTGTTTGGTAAGTATTAAGTCAAATATCACCGAATCACAACCTGATTGATCCTTGATGGATATAGGAAAGATACCTCCACTTGTAAAAATTGAATCAAATAAGATCACTTGATTTCCGCAAAATGTATCGGTAACTGATTCAACCTTCTCGGCTTTTTTAATAAGTAAATTGATCGTAAGAAGTGTATTACAACTATCCGAACCGATGGTGGTATCCTGAATAATTTGTGATTCAACATACGTAGTTCCCTTGTAAACAAAAACGTCTCCAGGACATCTGATCACTTCTAGAATTCCTCTAGTAAAATCTCCGACGACTATGGTATCGGAATATGTGGAAGTAATGCATTTGAAAGACACAGTTTGTCGAATAATTTTTATTCCAGGTGAAAGAAATCGATATTTTAATTCTTTGATATTACCCATGATCATTTCTCCATCGATATCCCAAACCACTTCAATATTTCCAACTGCGCCCGTACTCGTATTCTTTAATATTATCTCCTGCCCAACACAAATGGAGTCTGGCCCTTCAAAGTTTGCTTGAAATTTTGGATATTCTTCGCAGATGATATGCGTTTTCATGCTGGTGTCCAATCTGACATTGGTATAATTCAAAGCGGACCCTCCACTTTTTTCAACAAACTTAAAATCCTCAATGATCCAATTAGGTTTAAGCACAGCGACTTCGTCACTAACATCAATTTCTCCACAATTTGAATTAAAATTATCATCGGTTTTTACAATAAGTCCCGGAAAGCCATTGATCTGTAAAAATTGTGTACTAAAACCACTCATAATAAAACCCTCATCAAAGGATTTTCGGATGCGGGGATATTGAGAGCCTTTGAGATTGTACAACAATACCTTGCTTATATCTCCATTGGGAAGCAAGTGAAATAATGCCCATTTTCCAGCTGCCTGGGCCCCTGGAAGGTTGTGTGTGGTAAAGGATCCTGTCTCGGTAATAATGGCATAAGATCCATCATCCAAAGCCACAATTCCTTCACCGAGTGAACCCCAATCAGTGCCTACGATAGGATCGTAAACATTCGTAATTAGTGGATTCAATGCGGTATCCGTTTTAATTAAAAACATATCTGCCCGTTCTTGAAAATTGAATTCTATTATAGTAGTAAAACCGGTGATCACAATTTCATCTTCTTTGGTTAATGCCAGATCGTAGGCTTGTGTTCCCTGATTCTCCGCGCCAAAGACTTTTGAATGTAAAACTTTTCCTGAAGCATCCGTTTTTATAATAAAAGCCATAAAGGTTCCCCGGTTAATGCATCGCCCTGTGACTACCAGATTTCCTCTAGAATCTTCTTCAATGGCAAAACCTTCATCATAGGTCGTGCCGGGATTACCAAAGGTCTTGGTCCAAACAATATTCCCACTAGCATCCAACTTTACTAAATAAACATCAAACGCTCCAGCATCTGAACCATATTGAATGGTGCCACCGGCAATAACAACCCCGCCATCTTTGGTTTCAACAAGATCATGACCGAACTCAGCCCGGACTCCTATTCGTTTTGTCCAAATTATCACACCATCTTGAGTAACCCTTCCCGTTATATTAGTGCCTTGAAAGAATCCTGTAGCCTGGTTGAAAGAATACACAATGTCTCCGTTTTCGGCCTCAATAATACCAAACCGAGTATTGGTAGGACTTCCGGAAATTCCTAGATGCAAACTCCAAACGACATTTCCCAAACAATCAAACCGGCTGAGTAATCCAGCGGTTCGATTTGCTGCTTCTGTACTAAAACCCAATGTCGCAAACCCTCCATCACGAAGCGCTGCCATCTCATAGAAATTAATACCCTGTTCCACATTTCCAGCACCGTGGTTGAAATATTGTTTCTGGAATCGAATGCTTTGGCTACTTATGTCTTGGACACATAAAATACAATAAACTGATATTACAAAAATTCTAATCATGAAATCTAAATATATGGCTGATTTAAATAAGTAAATAAATATAAAATGCTAATCTACGATCAAGCTGACTTAACTTTCCGCATAAATTTACATAAATGCTGACTTTTTGATGAAACGTACTTTAATTTTAAATTTAAGCATCTTACTTATTGTCAATTTAGTCATTAAACCCATTTATTTATTTGGAATCGATCGAAATGTTCAATTACAATTAGGGACGGAAAATTATGGCATATATTTCCATTTGTTGAATTTTACATTGATCCTACAAGTAATAAATGATTTCGGTTTACAAAATTTTACGGTGCGCCATTTGAGCCAAAACCGTGCTGTGTTCGGCGAGTATTTTCAAAAAATTGGATTTATTAAACTGATTTTTAGTTTCATCTATATCCTTGCAGTTATCCTGATTTTTAACCTTGCCAGTTACGACTCAAATTTATTTATTTTCACGCTTCATTTAACGTTTAATCAAATTATCATCAGTGGTATTTCATATTTTAGATCCACGTTGGCGGGAATTGGTGATTATAAAAGTGATAGCATCCTTTCAGGTCTTGATCGTAGCCTACTCATTATTATGTTAGGCGCGGTTTTGCTGAATCCAGAATGGCGATCGTCCCTAAGTATTTCAATGTTTATTGGCTTCCAAACAATAAGCTTATTAATAAGTTTTGGAATTGCTTACGCGATTCTAAAAATAAAAAACATCCATTTTTCTTTTCACGTTTATTCCTGGGCAGAAATTCGCCCTATTCTGCTATTTTGTTTTCCTTTTACACTCATATATTTATTCAATATTCTGTATCAAAAAATAGATAATATATTAATCGAAAAATTATTGACAAACGGTCACTATGAAAACGGAGTTTACGCAGCGTCTATGAGACTATTTGAAGCAGGCAGCATGGTGTCACTTTCATTTGGTAGTTTGCTTTTGGGTATGTTTGCTTACTTAACTATTAAAAAATCGGAACTCAAAGCATTATTTGAATTATCGGTAACTATTCTACTCATTATATCCTTAATGCTAAGTGCATCAGTTAGTTTTTATAGTGATGAAGTGAATCAGCTGTTATACTATAAAAATGATCCATACTGGAATAATATTCTGATGTTTACCATGATTGCATTTTTACCCGCTAGCATTAATTATATATTTGGAGCCTATTTTCAAGGTATAAATAAGGAAGTATTCTTACTAAAATTATATGGATTTGCAGCAATTATTAATATTGGAATAAATTTAATCTTAATTCCTATGTTTCAAATCCTGGGTGCTGCTTTGGCGAATTTAATCACTCAGTTTTTTCTATTAAGTACACAATTAATTCTGGTTCATCGTGATTTACGATTGAGTTCCGTTCAGTTAATAAATTGGTTGCTCATCACTGTAATCTTTGTGTTAGTTTTTGGAATATTCAAATATTTTGTTTCATTCCACTATATGATCAACATAGCACTGAGCATTTTTTGTGGTGTCATATTATTATTAGTTTTTCGTTTAGTTCCTGTTGCCGAGATTTTGCAGTTTATGAAAAATAAATTGAATCGGAATGAACATCGTGAAGCGTAATATTCTTTGTAGTATTTTATAATATGCCTTCTTTAATCAGATCATGCAAATGGATGACTCCAAGATATTGTCCTTCATCCACTACTAGTAATTGAGTTATATTAAATTCCTGCATCAAACCCATTGCATAGACCGCCATCTCATGGCTTGCTACAGTTTTTGGATTACTGGAAAGGATATCTTTCGCCAGAATCTTTGCAAAATCCTGATCACTTTGTAACATTCTTCTCAAATCACCATCCGTAATTATACCGACCAAGTTATTGTGTGAATCAGTGACGGCCGTCATTCCTAATCGTTTGGATGTCATTTCAAGAATGATATCTTTTAAATTTGCAGATTCGTTTACTTCTGGCCGTTGGTGGGAAGGATAAATATCTGACACTTTGAGGTAAAGTTGTTTCCCTAGAGATCCCCCAGGATGAAATTGTGCAAATTCTTTTTCGGTAAAGCCTCTGAGCGATAAAAGCGCAACCGCCAATGCATCTCCCATAGCCATTTGTGCAGTTGTAC
>JALYPU010000153.1 GCA_030856215.1 Bacteroidota bacterium | reverse complement strand
CTGAGCTGGTTGTAATTTTTCGACATAGACAATCCAAAGATTGCACTACTTGGTCAAAAGGAAAAAAGCCCTCAAAAGCTTTTTTTCCTTTTTTTTAAAAATTGCACTTATTTGTTGATCTCAGCTTATGTTAAATTATGTTTGCATTTAATTCTTTAGTAAAAAGAATTTTCGTTTAGTTGTTGTTCAAATAAATTTATCTCTTGGTTGATATAATTATAATTGGAGCCGGTGCATCAGGAATATTTTCAGCCATTTCAGCACACCAGAAAAACCCAACTGCGCGTATTCTAATTTTGGAAAAAACAACTAAAAGCCTTGCTAAGGTAAAAATTTCAGGAGGAGGACGCTGTAATGTAACACACGCATGCTTTGATGCAAGTCAACTAATTTTAAATTACCCAAGAGGACAAAAAGAACTGAACAGCACCTTTTCGCAATTTTCTGTGGTAGATACCTTACATTGGTTCAAATCACATGGTGTTCCAACCCATGCTGAAGAGGATGGTCGCATCTTTCCAAAAACGAATTCCTCTCAAAGCATTATAGATAGCTTGTTAGGTGAACTTGAAAAATTTCAAATTGAAATTAAACTTCAAACTAAAGTGGTGAACATTGAAAAACTAGCTGATCACTTTGTTATTCGTACAGAAAATAATGAATTTATATCAAAAAATATCATTGTCTCTATGGGAGGTCATCCTGAAATGCGCCACTATCAATATCTTTTGAATATGGGTTTAAATATTATTCCGCCGGCACCCTCATTATTTACCTTCAATATTCCCAACTCTCCATTTAAAGGTTTGGAAGGAATCAGTTTGGAAAATACTCAAGTAAAAATTATAAACACTCAAATAAGTTACACAGGTCCGTTATTAATAACGCATTGGGGCCTGAGCGGACCAGTGATTTTAAAATGTTCGGCCTGGGCTGCAAGAACATTGCAAGAAATGAATTACGAATATGAAGTCAACCTAAATTTTATTCCACAGCTAACCCAGGAAGAGGCACTAAATCTAATGCTACACTACAAAACTGAACAGTCCAAAAATTTAGTTTATAAAGCAAAATGTTTTACTATCCCAAACCGATTATGGGAACGGCTTATGCAAATTTGCGATATTGTTGCGACAACCAGATGGGCTGATATATCAAAAAAACAAATTTTTCAAGTCATACAAATTTTAGCTGTTCACAAAATAAATTGTTTAGGAAAAACGACCTACAAGGAGGAATTCGTCACTGCCGGCGGTGTAGACTTAAAAGAAATAAACATGAAAACAATGGAGTGTAAGAAAATTCCAGGGTTATTTTTTTGTGGGGAAGTAATGAATGTAGATGGAATCACAGGCGGTTTCAATTTTCAACATGCCTGGTCAAGTGCGTGGATTGCAGGACAACATACCAAAGTATCCTTACAATCCTAATCAATTTCATAAAATCCTGAATACACCTTTTTGGCAGGCCCGATCAACCATATATCCGTAGCATTTTGTCCGTTCAATTTCATTTGCACACTTAAATCTCCGCCTTTAGATCGAACTTGCGTGGTTAGGTTACCGCTAAATTTTTGTTTAATATTATTAAAATAAGCTGCTGCCGTTATTCCGGTACCGCACGCTAATGTTTCAGCTTCTACACCACGCTCATACGTAGCAATTTTTAATAAGCCGTTTTCATACGCAACGAAATTCACATTAATTCCTTCCGTTCCAAAATGGGTCCTGAGTCGTTTCCCATCGGAATATATGGGGTGATTAAAGGGTTCCACTGTTTCCACAATTAAATGTGGAGAGCCACTTTGTACAATAATGCCATGCTCGCTAGTTTCAAAATTTTTAATATCCGACATTTTAACCCTTACCTGATTTGGTTCTATATGACTTTCATGAAGGCCGTCTGCTGCTATGAAATGTAGATTTGTTTTATTTAACTTACCACTAACATAGCTCGAAGCACAACGACTTCCATTGCCACAAAAAGTCGAAAACTGTCCGTCAGCATTGAGATACAACATTCTAAAATCAACATCCTTTTCGCGCGTTACGGCAATTAATCCATCCGCTCCAATACCAAAATGACGATCGCACATCAACTGAACTAAATCCGAATTGTTTACATCCAATAATTCAAATTCAAAAAAATCAAGAATAATAAAATCATTTCCTGCCCCTTCATATTTTTCAAATGGTATCAACCGTTTCATACACAAGATTAAGCAATCCTCAAAACAAGGCACAGTATTTGCATCAAAAACTACATATTATATTTTAATTTAATATTATACTCCTTATGCAACAACGCGTTATTTGGCTCATTGTCCTTACGTCCCTACTTACCGCTGGTTTAACCATTTTCCTGGATCACTATTTTGAAAACCAGGAAAATAAACAGGTTTATCAAGAATGGTCAGCGCAAAAGGTCAATTACAAGAAATTGGACCAGATTTTACAATCCGACCGTCTTCATTCTAGCCTAAAATCTGCCTACCCAACTGATTTTATTGAAGCTTCGCGCATTAGTACCCCCGCCGTAGTATATATCGAAAGTAATGCTGATCAAAATTCTCCGGTATTTGATCCTTCCAAAGTAAATTCAACAGGATCAGGAGTGCTTATTTCGCCTGATGGGTATATCGCTACTAATTACCACGTAATAGAAAACGCAAAGAAAATACAAGTGCTGCTAAACGACAATCGAGAATATACAGCCAAGCTAGTTGGAACGGACCCAACTACCGATCTGGCACTTATCAAAATTGAAGACGCAGGCTTACCTTATTTATTATTTGGAAATTCGGATTCCTTAATGATTGGAGAATGGGTTTTGGCCGTGGGAAATCCATTTCGATTACAATCCACTGTGACAGCTGGAATCATTTCAGCCAAAGCGAGAAATATTCATATTCTCAACTCTAGACAATATAGTATTGAAGCCTTTATTCAAACGGATGCAGCCGTAAACCCAGGTAATAGTGGTGGGGCATTGGTCAATACGGCTGGGGAATTGGTTGGAATTAATACCGCTATAATGACATTTAGCGGGCGATATGAAGGCTATTCCTTTTCAATACCGGCGAACCTAGCTAGGAAGGTAATCATGGATTTAAAAGAGTTTGGCGCAGTACAGCGAGGGCTGTTGGGAGTGGTCATCCAGAATGTAGATAATGAAATAGCCCGCCAGAAAGGCTTGAAAGAAGTCAGCGGGGTGTTAATTAGTTCGCTTACACAAGGAGGCGCCGCACAGGAAGCAGGATTACTTCCTGATGATATTATCGTTGAAATCAATAATCAAAAAATTAAAACAGTACCTCAATTACAGGAAATTATTGGACGCTTTAGGCCAGGCAATAAAGTCTCCATTACGTTTTTCAGAAATAATTTCTTAAAAACGTCTGAGGTAATTTTAAGAAACCAAGTGAACTCCACAGAACTTATTTCTACGAGAAAAGATAAAATTCTAACGGATCTTGGATTTGAATTGAGAGATCTTACCGAAAAAGAAAAATTAAAACTTGAATTAGATGGGGTGAGAGTATTGAGTATTTTGCGAGATAGCAAAATTGAATCCACGAATATGGCCCCAGGGTATATCATACAGTCTGTCAATGGTAAAAAAATTAAGAGCGTCAATCAGTTGATCGAACTATTAAATACCACCAAAGGGAAAATACTCTTGGAAGGTTTATATGAAAACTATGACGGCAGGTTTCCTTATAGCTTTTTTATGGATGAATAGAAGGCTCGAATTTCTTTATATTTTTGCCGGATGAATATAGACTATTTGAAAAATGAGGATGCCATGAAGATGGCGTTAAGTCGACTAAATTCTGAACTGGAGAAAATTGAATTAGGCGGAGGTAAAAAGAAATTAGACGCACAACGAGCCCAAGGAAAATTAACCGCCCGGGAACGGGTAGACTATATTTTAGACAAAGAATCTGACCGCTGCGAGCTCGGAGCTTTTGCAGGATTTGAAATGTATCACGATCATGGTGGCTGCCCTGCTGGCGGGGTGATTGTAACGCTGGGATATATTCATAAGCGCCTTTGTATTATTGTGGCAAATGATGCATCCGTCAAGGCTGGAGCATGGTTTCCTATTACTGCAAAGAAAAATCTTAGAGCCCAGGAAATAGCTATTGAAAATAGAATACCAATTGTTTATCTCGTCGATTCTGCAGGTGTGTATTTACCCATGCAAGACGAAATTTTTCCCGATAAAGAACATTTTGGTCGAATTTTTCGGAATAATGCAGTTATGTCAAGTCTTGGTATTGTGCAGATTGCTGCGGTGATGGGTTCTTGCGTGGCAGGCGGGGCTTACTTACCCATCATGTCAGATGAAGCTATGATAGTAGAGGGCTCCTCTATATTTTTAGCCGGGCCATATTTGGTTAAAGCGGCAGTCGGGGAAGAAACGGATAGTGAAAGTTTAGGTGGCGCTAGTACCCATTGTGAAATATCGGGGGTGACCGATTACAAAATTAAGGATGATAAAACTTGTCTGGACACGATCAGACAAATTATTGAAAAAATTGGCTATTCAGCAACAGCGGGTTTTAATAGAATTGAACCTAAACTACCGAATCCGGATTTCGAAAACATAATGGGCTTTTTTCCCGAACTCGGGCTAAAACCTTATGACATGAGTCAAATTATTAAAGCTTTAGTGGATGATTCGGAATTGATTTATTATAAAGAACATTATGGGAAAACAATTATTTGTGCTTATGCCCGAATAAATGGTTGGGCTGTTGGCATAGTGGCGAATGATCGCAAAGTAATAAAAAATGGTAAAGGAGAAATGCAAATGGGTGGTGTGATTTATTCTGACTCAGCCGATAAAGCTGCGCGGTTTGTAATGAATTGCAA
>JALYPU010000152.1 GCA_030856215.1 Bacteroidota bacterium | reverse complement strand
TTACTTGGATCTGTACTGAGCACTTTAAAAAAAATATTTAAGGCTCCCTTGTAGTTTCCTATTTGAAATTCACATACTGCTAAAAGAAATCTTTTATTATTATTATTTGGATCTTGCTTTAGAATATTTGCCGCAAGATCTCTAGCCCTCCTAAATTCCTTTTTTTCAATTAGAGATCTAACTCCATCAGAAAATGATTGAATTGCCAATAAAATTCATTTTAAAGTTTAATAATTGTGAAACTTCACTGTAATTCCGTGCAGAAAGTTTTTAGTAATATATTCCACAAGAAAAATTATTACCATTGAATTCAACCTGATAACTACTCGCTCCTATTTTTGCATTTTCGGCCGGTGCCGTCCAGGGTTTACCTATCCTTGATGGATTACATTTTTAAATGAGAACACATGGTGGCTTGTAGGAAATGCGGTTGTTATGAACTCTATATAACTTCCAACATTTTTGAATTCGTTTATAAGCGTTACAATCTATTCCCTAATATGGCATAAACTTTTATTGAAACAATGGCCCGCCGATCTTTGCTGATTGCAGTATCATAATTTAAAATATCCCCTTAGTCCAGGCATTTAAAACTTGTTCGGCATTCACGGAAATCTTTTGGAAATTTCCTGCAACATCAAAAATAATTGAGTTTTCTGGCACCTGCCCAACAAATAGTGTTGATCCATTCTTTAGGAGAATAGGGCCAGTAGATACCAAGGTTTTGTTGCATTTTTCATGATTTGTTGTTTAATATTATTAAAAGCAAGAACTCTTTGATTAGCAGGTAATTGATTTAAATATGTTAAACCTTCTCTTAACATAGAGGTTGGATCAGATTTTTGAAGATTAATAACGGTTTGAATTCCTTTTGCTCCAGCAGCAGCTGCTGATCCTCCTGAGTAAAGGTAAATGGGAGTACTTGCAATCCCAAATATCTCTATTATTGCTATGGGACCCAACTCTACCTTAGCAACAACTGCCATTCTTTCTATTACTTTCTTGACTGGGATCCATCATTGCAGACAAGCGTTCATTCGATTCGAGTTGATTCTGCAAAACAAGGTTATCCTGATATGATTTTTCCTACGTATACCATTCATGCATCAATTCAGGGATAGTGTTTCCACATCAAATAGCTTCCAATTTCTGAAATTGGATCTTCAATTATTAAAGGGATCTCTCCATTACTTCGAAAGAAATGAAAAATATTGCTTGGCCAAGGTATGAAGTATTTTGCACTGAATGATGAAACTTCTTCCTTTAATATTGCGAGACCTTGATGGTTAGAATTCTAGAAAAACCTTTTATGCATCTTCACTTTAAATTCATTACTTTTGCTTGGTCCCATGCAGTTTGTCTCCATCCAAAAATCTCGGCAAGAGACATATTAGCGAATCCTTTTTGGGAACCGACGCCCATTACAAACTGATGATACATAGTTGAATTTGAGCCTAGGGCCCCCATTCCAAATGGCATTTGAAATGGCCTAGAAATTCTCCCCAATTGAGTAAAAAATGAACCTTCAACATGTTTAAATACTGGCCAGTTTAATTGAAAAAAATCATTGTGCAATTCATCGAATGAAACATCTGGGTGATTTTTGTTAAATATTTTATAGGCTTTAACAAGTGCGTACTTCATATCTCCCTCGATATGCGCAGACACTGAGGCCTTGAGACTAATGTTAAAATTATCAATTGTGCGATCTTTAGTTGCATTTTGAGCCAAATCAAATGCCAATAGCCATTCTTTTGTGCAATTGTGAAAATTACCATTTAAATAATTAGTTAAGTTTGACATGTACATGTCATAGAATATCGGAATAAATGTTAGAAGAAATTCTGGATGTTCCAATTTTACATTTTCATCATTTGAATAAAATTCACCTCTTGCAACCAAAATTTCATAATACGTAATGACTTCATAAAGCTTAGCAAAATCGTAAAGCGCTGAAATTGGCATTTGCTCTATCTCTCTTGTATTAACTGACATTTGAGGAATAGTGAATTGCCTGACAACTTGGCTCGATTGGGCAAGAGTCTTTTCTGCCTTTTCTAAGGGAGACAAACCATCACCATTCTCAAATGAAACATATTCATCAGAATTATCTCCGCCATCCAAACCATATTCAGGATCTATTGCTGACCATGGTATACTTTGAGAATTATCTCCGCCATCCAAAGGTGGGATCGGTACCTGAATTTCGATGGTTTCTCCTTCGGGATCTATATAAACTTGATTAACGGGGTCCCAATAAATATCTCCGGCACCCGGAACATGCCCAGGATCTATTGCTGTCCATGGTATACTTTGAGAATTATCTTCGCCACCCGAAACATAGCCAGGATCTACTACGGTCCATGG
>JALYPU010000151.1 GCA_030856215.1 Bacteroidota bacterium | reverse complement strand
ATAGAAAAACTTAAAACCAATATAGCACCAGTAAAAGCTTTTGCATTGGCAATACTAGCAGCGCCTGTTAAATCAGATCATTCGTTGGAAATCATCCTAAATCATGCATAGTTTAGAACATAGCCACCATTAACCATTGACTCTTGACTATTGCTCAAAAGTATTTCAAATTAGCTTTTGGTTGCACCGCGAGTAACGTTTCATAAATCAATTTGATTACATTTTCTATATCATCAATATGAGCTGATTCAACGGTGGTATGCATATATCTTAACGGTAGTGAAATCAATACGGATGGTACGCCTCCATTAGAATAAGCAAAGGCATCCGTATCTGTCCCTGTGCTGCGAGATGCAGCTTGTCGTTGGAGTGGAATCTTTTTTGCTTCAGCAACTTTCGCTACCAACGTCTGTAGTTTATTATGAACGGCTGGAGCATAACAAATAACTGGTCCACTGCCGCATTTTACGCTTCCTTGCTCTTTGGTCTTGATCATAGGTGTATGAGTATCATGGGTGACATCCGTGACTATAGCAATGTTAGGTTTGATCGTTTGAGCAATCATTTCTGCACCACGTAATCCGATTTCTTCTTGCACAGAATTGACTATGTACAAAGTGTAGGGTAGTTTGATTTTATTTTTCTTTAAAAGTCGAGCTACTTCCGCAATACAAAAACCTCCCATGCGATTATCAAGAGCACGACCCACATAAAACTTCTTGTTCAGTTTCATCAATCCGTCTTCATAAGTAATTACGCATCCAACATGTACACCCATCTTTTCAACTTCTGCTTTAGAAGCAGCCCCCACGTCAATAAATATATTTTCTAGGGTCGCTAATAGATTGGTATCGTTTCCCTTTCTGGTATGTATTGCAGGCCACCCAAAAATACCGGGAACAATTCCTTGGGGGGTGTGGATCAATACTCGTTTAGACGGTGCTATAGACTGATCTGTTCCTCCATTTCGAATGACATATATGTAGCCATCATCACTGATATAATTAACCATCCAGGAAATCTCATCCGAGTGTCCTTCAATAATTACTTTAAAACTTTTATTAGGATTAATAACCGTATACAAGGTTCCATAATGGTCAAGATGCCATTCATCTACGAACTCTTTGATGTATTTAAGCCATATCTTTTGACCTTCGGCTTCATGACCGGTTGGGGATGGGGTATTTAGGTATTGGAATAAAAATTCCTCCGATTTTTTGGTAATAATTGACGGCATAGATTTTTCGTTAATTATGGGTAAGAAACATATCTGACCATAATTTCGGATTAGCATTCCATGATTTTAGTCTTACATGGTCTTCATGGGTAACTAATCCACTCTGCAAAGCTTGTTCCAAAAGTGTATGAAAATTAGTCAAGCTCAATAATTTTAATTTTTTAAGTTCAAATTTAGTAGTAGCATCTGGAAAATTATATTGAAAAATGGATAAAACAGCCAAAACCTTAAAACTTTCATTTTCAAGTGCTTGAGAGGCCAATAGGGCGCTTCCTCCAGTGGATATTAAATCTTCCACCACTAAAACTTGACTGCCTTTTGGTAATTGCCCTTCGATCATATTTTTTAATCCATGCTCTTTAGGAGCGGAGCGGACATAACAAAAAGGAAGTTTCATTCGATCTGCCAACAAAGCTCCCCAGGCTATTCCAGCCGTGGCAACTCCCGCGATGGCATCAATTCCTAAAAGATTAATTCGCGCCATTTCCTCTAAGCCATTGACAACTTCCGTACGGACGTCAGGAAAAGAAAGTATCTTTCGGTTATCACAATATATTGGGGAACGCAGCCCGGAAGCCCAGGTAAATGGGTTTTGGGCATTAAGTTTTATTGCTTTTATTTGCAACAGGCGATCCGAAATATGTTGAGATAGTAAGCTCATTCAGCAAATGAAAATAGAAAGGCAAACATACGAAATCAATTGTAATGATCGCAGACTTATCTTGGCCACGGTTGAGGCTTACCAGCAGTTTACAAAAAGAGAACAGGTGTTAGCTTTGCCGTATAACGGAAACAAAAAAACATTTTTCCAGTATTTGGATACATTAGAAAAGTCTGAACGATTCACGGACATTATCATTTATAGTCAAAACTTAAAACTAATGTACCAGGAATTGAAATCCTTATGTAAGTTGGTCCCTGCTGCAGGAGGGGTTATAAAAAATAAACATCAAAAAATACTAGTAATGTATAGGCGTCAACATTGGGATTTACCAAAAGGAAAAATTGATCCGGAGGAAACTTTCAAAGAGGCTGCAATTAGAGAATGTATGGAAGAAACTGGATTGACTGATCTGGTTTTGGAAAAAAAGATTGGATCAACCCATCATATTTTTAGGGATCGTAATAATATTCGATGTTTTAAAAAAACAAAATGGTTTTCAATGTCCAATCTTGGAACGGACAAGGTAATTCCTCAAACGGAGGAAGATATTGAAAAAATAGAATGGATGACTTTGGAGGAAGCATTGAACCTAAAGCCCATCTATAAGAATATAGTTACTATTTTGAAGAAATTATAAAAACAATGCCTCGCTACTAATGGATTTTGTGTCCATTCAAAAATTCTTTTATTAGCATTTTTCTTTTTCCCTGCTGTTGAATTTCAATCACATCAATATATCCGTTCATGCAAGAAATGTGTAAAAACGTTTTTTGATCACTGATCCATTTTTCAGGAGAATGTTCATGATCATGAATCAGTTTTTTTGATTCTATTATTTTATATAGGGTACCCTCATGTATAAACCAGGCGCCTGGGTATGGAGATAATGCGCGAATTTGATTGTATATATCATGCACAGATCTATTCCACTGAATTTTACAATCCTCGTGAAATATTTTAGGGGCTGTTGAAGCTAACTCATTTTCCTGTGTAAGATAGGTTACTTGTGAATGCTCTATTAATTTTAAACCTTTTAATATTAATTCCGCACCGATAATTTTCATTCTATCATGAAGTGATCCTCCCGTTTCGTTAGGACCTATTTCCAGTCGCTCCTGAATCATAATATCACCGGTGTCTATTTCATGGCGTAGCTTAAAAATACTGATTCCGGTTTCAGGTTCTCCAGCCATTATGGCCCGTTGAATGGGTGCAGCTCCTCTATATTTTGGTAAGAGAGAGGCGTGTAAATTTATAGTTCCTAAGGACGGCATACTCCAGATGATTTCTGGCAACATTCTAAAGGCTACAACGACAAATAGATCTGCGTTCAAAGATTGAAGTTGGAATATAAACGATTTCTTTTTCAACCGTTCAGGTTGTAAAATAGAAATATCATGTTCTATGGCCCACTTTTTTACAGGAGATTCTATGAGCTTGTGGCCACGGCCTCCCGATTTATCAGGTGAAGTGATGACGGTGATCACTCCGAACTCTTTGTTAATTAATTCAAGGGACGGAATTGCGAATTCAGGCGTTCCCATAAAAACAATTCTCATTCAGAACAATTTTACTCAATAATTGTAAATATAGCTGTTACTTTGATAAAATTTTATTAATGATAGGTAAGACATACGGCAGAACTTTATTGGCTTGTATACTAATCGTATTTAGTAGCAATTTATTTATAAATACAGTGCTTGCAGCAGTCGTTAAAAATATAGAATTCCAAACATTTACCTTTAACAAATTTATCATCGATTTTAATTCAGATTCTTTATCTCCTACCGTAGATTCATTTTATGTGATTGCAGGAAGTTTTTTGAATCCTGCCAATGCACGTAGGCAAATTGCCATCATGAAAAAGTTGGGATTTATAGATTGCCAAAAACATATATTCCCCGATTCCGAATTTCATTCTGTAGTAGTAGCTGTATTTCCTATGGAAAAAGAAGCGTTAGAATTGGAACAACTAATCAGATTAAGAAATCAAGCTGCATTTGTGAAAAAAATATCTTATCCATATTAAATATGACATCAAAAGAATATTTATTAAACATTCAAGAAAAAATTAAACCTTCAGTACTGGAAGGATTGAGTTCTGTATTCCATTTTAAATTGGAAGGTGAAGGAGGTGGAGATGTAACTATTAAATTGGAAAATGGCAATCTGAGTGTATTAGAAGGATTAAGCGGAGAACCAACTTGTGTCATTAGGGCTAAGGATGAAAATTTTAAAAAACTATTGAAAGGTGAATTAAATCCTATGATGGCTATCCTTACCGGGAAACTCAAAATTTCAAATCAATCAGAAATGATAAAATTTGCAAAACTTTTGGGTTGGATGTAAGTATAAATGGGTAAAACCATTTATTATTCTTCAAGGATTATTTTAATTTAAGTGACAAGCCAAATTGGACACCCGATTCATGGTTTGAAGGGCCAAAATGAAGACTTAGGTCTTCGGAAATATCAAACTCCTGCAAATGCCTGTCTACAAAAGCTTCTATGCCATTTAATAAATACACGGCAGCTAGTCCTATATAACTTAGCTGCAAATTTCGATCGTAATAGTTTCGATAAGTATATATTCCCTGCGTTGTCAACCGATTTTTAAATTCATCTTCACATTTATCTTCTAAATCAATGCGACATTTATAAATATTATCAAAACGTCGATATTCCTTTTTATTTGTATAAATAAAATAAACCATGGTTCCTAATCCAGCATATACGATAGGAACTTTCCAGATTCGATTATTATAAACCTGTCCTGCACCTGGAAGAATTAATGAATAAGCCAATGCCCGACCTGGTTTTCCTCTAAATAAAACGCCTAGTGCACTAGTCCTTTTTTCTAAGGTTTCAACGGAATCCTTAATTACAGTGGTATCCTGAGCTCTCAGGTAACTGTAGGTGACGATGAAAAGGAATAAAAAAATGTGTCTCATTATTCTTCTAAACGATCAAGGATATCATTTAATTCTCGGTCCGATTTAAATTTTATTTGAATTTGCCCTTCTCCCTTTTCATTGCGTTGCATAACTACTTTGGTTCCTAATTTTTCAGACAATCTATTTTCAATAGTTTTGATTTCAGCTACTGGGTCATTTTTTGGAGTGATTACTTTTCTGCCTGTAGGTTTATTCCATTTTTGTAGAATCTGTTCAGTTTGCCTTACAGACAATTCATTTTGTACAATGTCTTTATATAATTGAATCTGCTTTATGAGATCGTCTACACCCGCTAAAACCCTGGCATGACCCATCGAAATTGTTTTAGATTTTAAAGCATTTTGTACCTCTGGTGGGAGCTTAAGCAAACGTGTATAATTGGAAATCGTACTTCTTTTTTTTCCAACACGGTCTGATAGGGCATCCTGAGTAAGATTACATTCTTCGATGAGCCTCTGATAGGAGATACCAATTTCAATTGGATTAAGATCTTCACGTTGAATATTCTCTATAAGG
Source organism: Bacteroidota bacterium (assembly GCA_030856215.1). Lineage (GTDB taxonomy): Bacteria > Bacteroidota > Bacteroidia > Chitinophagales > Saprospiraceae > Vicinibacter. The sequence goes on along the minus strand of JALYPU010000151.1, from coordinate 23,318 downwards.
GCCATTTCGAGAATTTCCTGATCATCTGCAGTACGTATATAGGCAGGAACAGCGGTCAATCCCACCAACTGAGATGCTCTAAACCGGCGTTCGCCTGAAATAATTTCAAATTGATTATCAGACTTTTTCCGTAAGGTGAGTGGTTGTATTAATCCAAACGTTTTTATGGATTGAGCCAATTCATCCAGACTCTCTGCTTCAAATGTATGCCTGGGTTGAAAAGGATTTGGAAAGATTTGAGCAAGAGGGATTAAATCTACACTTCCCATGAAAATAGTTTCGACGGCAGCTTGTTCCGAAGATGTTTGAAATTCATCTTTATTTAAGTTTCCGAGTAGTGCTTTTAAGCCTTTGCCTAATTCGTGTTTCTGACTCATGATTTGTCGTCGTGATTTTTGCGAAGAAATTCTTTGGCAAGATTTAGAAAATTATAGCTGCCCTTACTTGCAGCATCATAAAGTACCACCGGCTTTTTAACCAGAGGAGCCTCCGTAATTTTTGAATTACGATGAATCACCGTCTCAAACAACGGAAGATGAATATTTACTTTGATATCATTAATAATCATAGTAGCCATCCGCAACCTTTTGTCATACATAGATAATAAAACACCCTCCACTTGCAAATCTGGATTAAGATTCTGTTTTACGATTTGAATGGTGCGTTTGATTTTTGAAAGTCCTTCCAAAGCAAATAATTCACACTGCACGGGTATAATCACAGAATCGGCTGCGGTAAGTGCATTTATGGTCATTAGACCTAACGAAGGAAGACAATCAATAAAAATATAATCATAATCATTCTTAATCTTATCGAGAGTTCTTTTTAGAACAAACTCTCTTCGTTCCATGTTGACAAGATCTATATCAGCACCGACCAAGTCAATTGTCGAAGGAAGAAGAAATAAATTGGGTGTGGATGTTTCTCTGATGGCCAAATTTGGATCAACTTCATTGATCATACAGTCATACAGGCTATAAATAATTTCTTTACGGTCTCCACCAGTGCCAGAAGTGGAATTGGATTGTGGATCGGCATCTACCAATAATACTTTCTTTTCCAATATACCTAGACAAGCGGAGAGATTAATGGCTGTGGTAGTTTTCCCAACACCTCCTTTTTGATTTGCTATGGCAACAATTTTTCCCATAATTATATTGAAAAAGTTTCGCCAATTTTTGGTAGTATAAGTTGGATTCCTTTATTAGAGAACGCTTCAACAGCTTTTTGATGATCTATTTTAATCATGTCAAACGAGTCATAATGACAACCTATAATAGTTTTACAATCCAGCCACTCTGCGGCAATTAGTGCATCATCATATCCCATGGTAAAGACATCACCTATAGGTAAAATTGCAAAATTAACTGGTGGACACGTCAAAGGTATCAATTTCATGTCCATATGTAGCGCGGTATCCCCAGCAAAATAGAAACATTCATGGTCATCCCAAATGACGAATCCGCCAGGATTTCCACCATTGGTGCCGTCAGGTAAAACGGATGAATGAATGGCGTTAACATATTTTACCGTTCCAAAAAGTAACGTTCGCTTTCCACCGTGATTCATGGCTAACCCAGGGATAGCTTTACCCTCCAACCAAGAAATGACCTCAAAATTCGATATGGCAGTAAACGCTTGATTTTTGTATATACTTGCAGCATCACCAATATGATCTCCATGACCATGCGATATTAAAGCATAATCAGCTTTAATGGAATGTATGTCAATATGCTGTGCTAAAGGATTTCCACCAATAAATGGGTCAAATAGCAACCTTTTATCATTAAAATGAATAAGAAAACAACTGTGCCCCAAGTATTTAATTTCCATTAAATATTTTTTGCAAACCTAATGAATTTAGTCCAATCGGATTCAATTTGTGCTTTGAACCATGATTCAACTTGCCTGTTCCTCTCTCATGTCAATTCTGATGATTTCCTCTACAAATCGGGAAAATAGTAAAACCTTTAACCTGAGTCTAAAGCTGTGTGCATTAGCTAAAGAGAAAAATATGGAAGTTACGCTGATTTCATTAGTCGATTTTAACTCGGATTTTATTCATAAAGAAATGTATGAGGAGCATTCTATTCCTGCTTCCCTTGTTCAGCACCAAGATAATTACCTGATTCCAGCAAAAAAGATTGTGTTCATCATCCCAGAATATAATGGCAGTTTTCCAGGAATTCTTAAATTATGGATAGATATACTCTGCATGCGAAAGGCTAAAGCTAGTTTTGAAAGTAAAAATGTAGGACTCATTGGTTTATCTGACGGTAGATCTGGAAATTTAAGAGGGTTAGACCAATTTATACTCATTGCCAGATATCTCAAAATGATTATATTTCCATCATATGTGACTATTCCTCACATTGAAAAAGTATTAAGTGAATGGAATAATGACAGTGAAATAAAAAAAAGAATTTCTAAGTTTCTGAATGATTTCAATGCACTTTAAATATTCTTGTTGGCTGTATCTGTCTCTTTTCAATCTAGTAGTGGGATGTAAGGATACTACGAGACAAACCGCTCCAAGTGTACTTCATTATAATCAGCCTAATTTCATCACGTCTCTAGACCCGGCCTTTGCGAAGAGCCAAAACAACATTTGGGCAGTAGACCATATTTACAATCAGCTGATTGATCTAAATGATTCCTTACAATTAGTTCCTGAATTGGCTACTTTATGGAAAATCGAAGACGGAGGCACTAAATACACTTTTCAGTTAAGGCGCGATGTTTATTTTCATGAAGATAGTTGTTTTGTAAATCATAAGACCCGTCTGTTAAATGCTCATGATGTCGTTTTTTCCTTTAGCCGTTTACTGGATCCTGAATTAGCAGCACCAGGATCCTGGGTGTTTTCGGGCATAGTAGATTCATTAAAACCGTTTTATGCTGAAAATGATTCCACGTTTATCATCCAACTGAAAAAACCATTTTCTCCATTGTTGAAAATTTTAACCATGCAGTATTGCAGCATTGTTCCAAAAGAGGCTGTGGACTATTATGGTAAAAAATTTGCATTGCATCCTGTAGGAACCGGACCATTTCGTATAAAAAAATGGATAGGGAGGCAAGGTTTGTTTTTAAGTAAAAATGAAGAGTACTTTATCCCGGGCGCTCCTTTATTAGAAGGTGTTAGGATCAGTTTTATTGAAGATAGAAATACCGCATACCTTGAGTTTCTAAAAAATAAAATCGATTTTTTTAGTGGTCTGCAATCTGGTTTTGCTTTACAATTATTGGATCAAACTGGAAATTTGCAGACTGATAAATTGAATTCCTTACAATACTTTAAACAAGACTTTCTCAATACAGAATATCTAGGATTCAATTTAGAGGTGTTACCAAAATCCCATGCATTACAAAATAGTAAAGTTCGGCAAGCATTAAACTACGCTATTGATAAAAAAAGTTTAATTCGAAATTTTCGCTATGGGGTAGGGACTCCCGCGCATGCTGGATTTATACCAAAAGGTCTGAAATCCTATGAAGAATCAACGATAGGGTATGCATATAATGCAATAAAGGCAAAAGAATTATTGGATGAAGCAGGATACTATAATTTACCGTTGGAAGATGCGCAAGTTATTGTAAACACCAATAAAGAATATTTGGAATTGGTAACCTTTATAACGCGCCAATGGCAAGAGATTGGGATTAAGGTCACTATTGAATTATTGGAAACGGCTACGCTGCGAGAAAAAATGCGCCAGGGGAGTCTCGCATGTTTTCGCGCTTCCTGGATAGCCGATTATCCGGATGAAGAAAGTTTTATGGCCGTTTTCTACAGTCAGAATGATGCACCACCAAATTATATGCGTTTTAAAAGTAGTCAATTTGATGTGCTGTATGATCAGTCTGTAATTCAATCTGATGAGACGGTTCGCAAAGATTTATTCAGAAAAATGGATGCAATAATTATTAAGGAAGCACCGGTGGTTTTTTTATATTATGATCAAACGAGTTGTTTTGCTCAGAACCATGTAAAGGGTTTAAAAATTAATGCGCTCAATTTATTAAAATTGGAAACGGTCAATGAAATGAATCACTGACCGTTTCGGAATGTTACAGGATAAATTCTTTAGTTCATTATTTTGAGTACCTCTTTATCACCATTCTCATAAATAGCCTGGATAAAATAAATTCCATGAGGAATATTCGTTAACTCCATAGTGCATTCGCTGGAAAAGATATTGTGCTGAGATTGTTCCAATTTTCCTTGAATATTAAACAGCAACAAATCTTTTATAATAGATTCGCTTTGGATGTAAATTTCGCCAGCGGAAGATTCGCCGGTTATTTTAATTTTAGGATTACCACTTAAATCAAGAATAGTAAATTTAAAATTACAAACTTCACCCTTATGAGTTGTAGCTTCATTGATCAATTTTGTTTTGCTGTTGGAAAGGTTTAATTTATATTTTGATTTAAAACTTAAAATGATTTCATCATTTGTAAATTGATATCCTTGTAATAGTGCTTCATCCCATGAAAGCCGAAGTTGCTTATTATGTTGATCTAGTGCATAGTTTTTATTAGAGAAGGAGCTAATTTTTGTAGAAGGAACCAAATCATAAATTTCAACGTCAAAACCTTTTAATGCAAATTGTAAGGTCACCAGTAAAACAGGAAACTTATTAAGTATTACATAACTATATTCTCCATTTGACTCTTTTTTAGTTACAATCTGTAAGTGAACAGAACAACTACTATTCCGACTATGTCCATCCCCCGATAAAGATAACTTTGCGCCGGAAGCATCACCATACTTTCCAATAGCAAACTGGTTGGTTTTAGTCATATTGATTACATCATCCATCTTAACCCGGTCCTTAATGATATAATCTTTCCCTAGCGGATTATGTACCACAGGAAAAATATCATCAACCTTTGATAGTGTCGTATTAATACCTAATATGAGTTTTCTAAGTTCCACAATGTCAGAGGAACTTACATTAAAATTCCCATTCACATCGGAAACTGCATATTGCAGATTATTGAAGAGAGTTATACCTAGAATATGTTTTTGAATCAATACAATATCTTGTGTAGTGACCCCCTTTAAAGGATCTAAATCTGCATCATTTACGCCAAGACTCATTTGGTACCCGGACGTGTTTTGGGGTAGGTTAAATTCACATTGATAGATTCCCTTTGGAATGGAATACGTAGGGTTACCTAGGGAAATATCACTGATAAGGTAGGAATTGGGTTGTTTAGAGCCAATAATTTCAAAACTAAACGCCTTGGTACATCCTGGATCAGGCCCTCCGGTATCGGTGCGCAATGCACGCGCTACGGCCGTATCAAATTTACTTTGATCATTTTTAGTGAAGGGTACTCCATAATTAACCTCTCCATCAGGTGCAATTACTGCATAAGAAGGGGTACCAAACCAAGGGCCAAATTGGCCGTTCTGATAGGGACCTGTAGCAGCCACAGACCCTCCATCATTTCCTACCCCAGGAAAGGTAAGACCATGACTTTGAGAATAGGTTTTAACCCTGGAATTTTGATCATAATTTCTTATGCTCAACTCGATAAATTGGACTCTGCCAGAACCGGCTCCCCAACGGACATAAGCTTGTTGTACATATGGGGCAATATCGTTACAAGGAGGGCAGTCCACAAAGAAAAACTTTATGACGACTACTTTGTCTTTATCGAGATAATCTTCGTATAGTTTATGAACATTATTATTATAATCTGTGACCGTAAAATTGGGAGCTTTGGCAGCCCAAGAAATCAGCGGAAACCAAAAGAGCAAAAAGAAAATTTGCTTCATAACCAGTATTTTAATAACAAATGTAGGTCTATTTACCCGACAATCAAAATTATTAACACTTGGTAAATCAAGCCATTCGATTACATGATTTAGGAGTTATTCCATACAGGGATGCCTGGAAATATCAAACACAGTTGCAGGAAGAACTTATTGCAAATAAAAAGGCTGAATTGAAAGTTAATAACCTGGCGCACAGCTTGATTCTTTGTGAGCATCCTCATGTGTTTACACTGGGTAAATCTGGAGAGAAAAAGCATTTATTAGCGAATCCTGAATTATTAGATCAGATAGGAGCAGAGTATGTGGAAATTAATCGTGGTGGAGATATTACATACCACGGACCTGGACAACTAGTCGTTTACCCGATCCTGGATTTGGAGGCATTATTCAGAGACGTTCATAAGTATGTGCGGTATTTGGAAGAAACTGTAATCAGAACCCTGGATAGCGTTGGAATAGTAGGTGAGCGTATATCTGGCTTAACCGGAGTTTGGCTGGATGTTGATAAGATGATCCCTCGAAAAATCTGCGCGATTGGTGTACATTTAAGTCGCTGGGTAAGTTTACACGGAATAGCTTTTAATGTGAATACTAATTTAGTATATTTTGATTACATCATTCCATGCGGAATCAATCCAAAAGAAAAATCGATTACTTCACTAGAAAAAGAATTGGGTGAGAAAGTGGACATGAAAATTGTAAAAGAAATTTACGTCAATCATTTTTTAAATGTTTTTGAATTAGAGTTAATAAAATAAAGATGGAAAAGATAGGAAAAAAGGTGAGTGAATCCAGAACAGAGATGACTGAATTGGTTATGCCAAATGATACGAATGCATTGGGAAATTTAATGGGCGGTAACTTAATGCGCTGGATGGATATTGCCTCAGCCATTTGTGCCAGCAGGCATTGTGAAGCATATGTAGTTACTGTTTCTGTAGATCATTTGACTTTCCAGGAACCCATCAAATTAAGTGATATCGTCACAATTAAAGCCAGCGTTACGCGCACATTTAATACATCGATTGAAATTTTTATAGAAGTGTATACCAAAGGGATATTAAAACCTGCCATTCGGAAATCTAACCAGGCGTTTTTTACGTTCGTAGCACTGGATGAACACACACTTAAACCCAAACATATAGTACCCATCGTTCCGGAGACAGAAGAAGAAATAAAATTGTACGACGAGGCTGCTGTAAGACGGGAGTTAAGATTAGTGGTTAGCGGTAAACTTAAACCGGAAGACGCAACACATAGTAAAGATTTTTTATCGGGTATTTAATAGTAATCAAATTACCGTAATTCGTTAAGCCCGTTGGTGGATTTATCCATAATTTTCTTCTGTTATTCCAAAACATCCTTCGGCATAAATCCCTGTGTAATCCAATCCGCAATCAATTGTCTGTTTCTAGGGTATAGGATGCGCTTGCGATCATTTTCATTATGGATATTCGCCAATTCAATAAATATAGGTTCAGCAAGAGATGCTCTTAATACATACAACGGCCTGGCAGAAACTGTACCCGTATAAGCTCGATCTCTGTATTTACTATATTTATCTGCAAAAATAGTTCGTATCTCAAGTGCTTTATTTTTACTCTGAGCACTTTCTGCTTGATAATAAAAAAACACATCCTGGCGGTCGTCCACGCTCCTCGCATCTACATGGATAGAAATCATCCATTGGTTTTTAACCCCTTTTAGCATGTGCTTTTTGTAGAGTAAATTCATTTTAGACATTCCTTGCCGTAGTCGCTTTTTTTGATTTAAAGGAATTTCTTCCTCACCCATGCATGTTTCATCTCTATCGCAATCTAGATATACCTCGTCGCGAATCCCGTCATTATCATCTTGAACAATTACATAAACCGTGGCCCCTGCTTCCATTAAGTTTTTAGCTAACCGCAAAGAGACATCGTAAGCATATTCATCCTCACATAAAGTATATTTCCCATCAACATTTTTTGCTACTGCCCCGGGGTCAGGACCGCCATGTCCTGGAATAATATAAAAGACTTCTTTGGCTAGAGCAGCTGATGTTACAAATACTTCAGAATAGTTTTTACCAAAAAGGGGCATATTTATTTTTGTACCCGACACATTTTTTGCAAATCCTTTATCTTCATCCACAGAGACCTTTACAACATCCGTGAGAACTGAATCATTCGATAGGGTAGGATTCCTATTCATAAAATTTCTATGCACCACAAAAAGGGAATCCAGAATTACATTATCTATCTTTCGTTCAGCCACCAGTTCTTTAACTATGTCCTTTTTAACCACTGTGTTGACGGGTTTCGAAATAACTTCTTTTGGAAGCACAGACGTCTTTTTCGTAACCACAGCAGCTTTAGATTCATTTAAATGATAGGGAATCCAAAGTTCTTTACTAGTAACATAAGAATCTTTTCTAATTTTTAATTTAGTCAATCGTTCATTATATACTTGCAATGTCTTGGCTGCTTCAAAGTCCTTAATATTGAGGCTGGTTCGTATACTTTTTCCATCGTATTTGGCAATTTCAATAGGTAAATAATAGCTTCTGCCTGATTTTAATGCTGCATTGTTGGGCAAATTGTTCAATTTAAAGAAATAGGTGATATTTCCGTATTCCTTCGTGAGGTCATAGTCCTTCAATAGGCTGTACGCACTCATACCCGGCTTGGCTTTAACCTGAACATACATATTTTTAGTCGGAGGGGACTTAGCCACCAGAAGATGAGCCCCGATAAGGATGCTGAATAAAAACCAATACCTCATGCTATGGATTTAGGGCAAATATATTAAATAATTTTATAATTTATATAGTATTGTTATACAATATTTTATAATTATTAAAAAATCATAATATAAATATCTGATTATGAGGCCTTATGTTTGTCCCAGTGTTTTATTTTAGGCAGATCAAAGCTATTTTAATCAAAGAATACCTCTTTGAAATTCGGAAATTATTTATCCTGGGAGGACTATTGGCCTTTTTAGTTGGGGTGAGTTATCTGATTTACTTTTTTATTGGTCAGCCAACCCTTCCAGTCCGAAATCTTTTCTTTTGGATGGTCTTTATGTTTTTATCCTTTTTTTCTGCATCTCGCTCATTTGAAGAAGATGCTGCCAACTACAAACATTATGTGCATCAAATGGCCCATCCGGTCATTTTCTTTTTATCTAAAGTGGTCTTCCTTTTTAGCTCTTTATTAATATTGAGTTTTATTTTAATGGGCATTTTTCACGTTTTTGTGCCAACTGCTGAGTCCTTAAATTGGCGATGGCTTCCCTTAATGCTTACATCGTGTTTAGGAATCAGTCTGATCAATGGATTTTCTTCATTGGTATCAAGTGAAGGACATAGTAAACATATATTGTTCATTGTCATTAGTCTTCCGTTGGTATTTCCAATCTTAGGTATATCCTATAGCATTTCATTAAAGATATTAGAGCATACACCTAACGCCAACCTTTTCAGTATGTTTTATCCATTGATTTCTATAGATTTATTGGCTTTGGCGCTCATTTTTATCATAGTACCTTTGATGTGGAAAAATTAATGGCATGAATCTAAAAACTGACTGGTGGAAATGGCTGTGTATTATTTTACTTTCCTATACGTTAGTAAGAGGTGTTCTGACACCGTTGAAACCGGGAATAAGGGATGTGCGTCCATCAAGTTTTAAATCAGGTGAAGACGCACAAATGGATGTCATAGGCTATAATAGCCATTATTTACAGACGACAGAGCAAACTCGTGTATACCTTAAAATTTCAGATAGCTTTTTAATACAATCTGCGAAAGTAACCGCTACTACAGAAACAAACTTGCAGGTTACTTTTAAATTGCCTGAATATTTACCGGTACGTCAAACCATTGCATCCGCCTCTCTAATAGTTGACAATCCCAATGATGGGGCTAGTATAATTCCGGGAAAAATTATTTTAAAGCAGGATTCCATCCAATTTGAATTGGGGAAACAACTGTGGACTCCCACCGAAAAAGTAAAATTTCATTATAAATCGAATTATTTATTTCCTTATCGGAATATTTTATATGAAACTATTCGCAATACTTTTTTTCATGTCTCTTTATGGTTTGCCATGTTTTTATTGTTTGGTTTATCTGTGTGGTACTCCATTAAATATTTAAAAACAAATCATCAGGAATTTGATCTAAAAACAAATGCCTTGGTTCGGGTAGGGATTTTATTTGGAATTTTAGGATGTATTACTGGTTCCCTGTGGGCAAAATATACCTGGGATACCTGGTGGACTCGTGATATAAAACTTAATATGGCGCTAATCACCATGTTAATATATTTTGCATATATAATTCTGAGATCATCTGTGGAGGATTCAGATCGAAGAGCACGCATTTCTTCCGCCTACAATATTTTCGCACTGGTGGCTACCATTCCACTCATTTTTATTCTTCCCAGACTAACCGATAGTCTACACCCGGGAAATGGAGGTAATCCCGCCATAGGGGCAGAAGATATGGATAATTCATTACGAGTCGTGTTCTATCCGGCAGTTCTTGGCTTTATGTTACTCGGTCTTTGGATGGCCAGTTTATTGTATCGTATTGATAATCTCCAAGTGATACTAGATGAAAAAGAGAATATTTCTTAAAAAGTTAGTTTATATCTGTAATTCCCCTCAAATTTGGTCCTCCAAATGAAAATGCGTAAAGTTCTTATTCCTGTATTTATTCTTTTACTTATTCCTGTGTTAGCTACATGTGATACGTCAGATTTTATGCGCAGTACTGGAAAAATAAATGTTGTTTTTGCCGTTATATTTATAGTGTTCATTGGAATTATTTTTTTTCTATTCAGATTAGAAAATAAAATTAAAAAAATTGAAAACCGAATAACTAATGAGTAAGATTGCTGAAGTTTCCTTTTTAGAAAGTGTCAATCGAAATTTTGATAAGGCCGCTAGCTATACCGATATTCCTAAAGGCATTCTAAGCCAAATTAAAGTATGCAATGCGGTATATGAAATTCATTTTCCCGTCAGAATAGGTAACCAAATTCAAGTGATTCAAGCGTATAGGGCACAGCATAGCCATCACCGCCTTCCCACAAAAGGAGGTATTCGATATAGTCAACACGTAAATAAAGAAGAAGTAGAAGCTCTTGCAGCATTGATGACGTACAAATGTGCTATTGTTGATGTACCTTTTGGTGGAGCAAAAGGCGGAGTAAAAATAAACCCATGGCAGTACAATGAAGAGCAATTAGAGAGAATTACCCGCCGCTACACCAGTGAATTGATTCGTAAAAATTTTATTGGCCCTGGTATTGATGTTCCGGCACCGGATTATGGAACAGGGCCGCGTGAGATGGCCTGGATTTTGGATACATATGTGACATTTAAGGGAGGAGAAATTGATGCAGCTGGCTGTGTAACAGGCAAACCCGTCAACCAAAACGGTATCCGAGGTCGAAATGAAGCAACAGGACGCGGGGTATTTTATGGTTTACGCGAGCTATTAAATACAGATGATGCGGTAAAAAAAGCGGGTCTCACGAAAGGCCTTGCCGGTAAAACGGTTGTAATCCAGGGACTTGGAAATGTAGGATCGTTCACCGGAACCATTATGAGGGATGAAGGTGACATCAAAATCATTGCTGTATCTGAATTTGAAGGTTCCATTTACGATCCAAAGGGGATCGATATGGAGAAACTGCTTAAATTCAGAAAGGAAACAGGCTCTATTATCGGTTTTCCAGGTACCAAAAAGCTGGCCTCGCGGGAAGCAGCGCTAGAGTTAGACTGTGATATTCTAATTCCAGCTGCACTTGAAAATCAGATTACTAAGCTAAATGCAGGTCGAATTAAAGCTAAAATAATAGGTGAAGCCGCCAACGGGCCAATATCCTCAGACGCTGAAGAAATTCTAATTAAAAAAGGCATTATCATCGTTCCGGATATGTTTTTAAATGCAGGTGGTGTAACGGTATCCTATTTCGAATGGCTAAAAAATTTGAGCCATATGAGGTTCGGCAGAATGGAAAAAAGGTTTGACTCCAATACCTATTCAAGTTTTGTTGAATTGATTGAAAAAATGACCAGTAAAACTATAGGAGCTAGAGAACGTGAATTTATTACCCGTGGAGCAGATGAAATTGACTTAGTGAGGTCTGGACTTGAAGAAACCATGGTATCCTCGTTTCAACAAATCTGGGAAACATATAAGCGGAGAAAAAAGATTGATAGCTTGAGGAGTGCTGCGTTTGTGGTCGCTCTCGAAAAGATATCTAACGATTATGCCAATTTAGGAATATTCCCATAACACACAACGAAAATGGTAGGCTTAAAGAAGGTTAGCTATCAGTATAAAAAGCATGTGTTAACAAATTTCAAATATTAATATTTTACAGAATTTTATTCTAATATTGCATTTAATTAGTAGTAATTTCAATGTATTATTTGTTAAATTAGCATAAAATGATAGACAAACTAGATAAAACCGATGTGAAAATTTTGCAATTATTGCAAGCCAATAGCAAAATTACGAATTTAGAATTATCAAAAAAAATAGGACTTTCTCCCGCGCCAACATTAGAACGTGTTAAAAAATTGGAGCAAACAGGCATTATTGAGAGTTATCACGCGAAAATCAATGCGCAGAAAGTCGATTTAAGCATCAGCACATTTGTTCTAGTAAATATAAAATGGGCTGTAGAGAAAGCTTTAGAAAATTTTGTTGAAAAAATTCAACAAATAGATGAAGTAGTCGAGTGTTATATCATAACTGGAGATGCAGATGTAATGATGAAAATAGTTTGTAAGGATATCCAAAGTTACGAGGCGCTTTTGTTTAAAAAACTTTCTCAGATTGAAGAAGTGGAAAGACTGAAAACACTAATGAATTTGTCCACTGTAAAAAAGAATAATGGCTTACCAATCAATGTTGAATAGCTCAAACTATTAATTTTAATAAAGGCACATCAAACGTCGCTTCATTATTAGCATGGATAAGAAAAGTTTGTTGTGGTCATTAGAAAAAGATAGCCATCATTTTTCATACCTTTTTGGCACTATCCATATTCATCACGAAAAGATTCACCCTCTAACAACGTCTATTTTTCCGTTCATAAAAGCATGCGATGCATTCGCAGCAGAGATTGATATCGATCAAAGCAGTTATGAAAAAGTACTTCCATATTTATTATTGCCAGATGGAGAAACTTTAATAGATGTCATGAATAAAAAGTCCTTCGATAAGTTGGTAAGTATTTTAAGAAAGTCATTTTCCATATCGTTAGAAGAACGAAAACAACTTAAACCGTTTGTTTTAGCACATGAAATTAATCTCGCGATGTTAGGCCAGGTAGAAGGAATGTCAATGGATGAAGTGATATGGCGTATGGCTAAGGAAGAAAATAAACGTTGCTTCGGCTTAGAAGATATTTGGGAACATTACAAGGTGTTAAATGAAATTCCCGTGCAATATCAATGTAAGATGTTGATGAACCAAATTTCCAATTTATCAAAATTCAAAAGACAAAATAAACAACTTATTAAAAAATATTTGGCATCCGATATTGGTTTCATATATAAATTCGGTCGAAAGGCCTTAGGAAAATTGAAACGTAAAATGTTGTATGATCGAAATGAAATTATGGCCACAAAAATTATAGAAGAAACCCGCAGACAAACTACGTTCTTTAGCTGTGGCACCGCCCATTTGGACGGAAAGTTTGGGTTACTTAATTTATTAAAGAAACAGGAATATCTTGTTAAACCAGTGCGGTATTAAACCATTGTTTAAATTATCCGTTTGATCATTAATTCTATTTCATGAAGCCTATAATTTTAGCATTTTTTATTGGAATACATTGTACGCCAGGATTCACCCAAAATCTACAAACAATCAGTGGATACATTGTAGAAGCGGGCAGCGGGGAAACCATGATTGGTGTTAATATATTTCTAAAAGATCAGGTTTATACAGGAACCGTAAGTAATCATTATGGTTTTTATTCTTTATCGTTAGCCGAGGGAGAATACACGTTAGTGTTTTCCTATACGGGGTATCAATCGATGGAACAAAAAATAATCCTTACTAAAGCTACTGAATTAGATGTTTCCTTGCTCCCGGGTGTCACCATGGAGGAAGTCGTAATAACTGCAGAGGATGTGAAGAAAAACGTCACAGGTACAGAAATGGGTACAGTAGAGGTTAATATGGAAGTCATCAAAAAATTACCTGCCTTAATGGGTGAAGTGGACCTATTAAAGACACTGCAGCTTTTACCAGGCGTTTCGTCAGCTACTGAAGGAACTGCAGGACTTTATATTAGGGGTGGCGGACCTGATCAAAACCTGGTATTATTGGATGAAGCGGTAGTGTATAATACTGGACATTTATTGGGTTTTTTTAGTGTATTTAATTCAGACGCTATTAAGAATACCACGTTGATAAAAGGGAGTATGCCTGCAGATTATGGTGGAAGAATTTCATCGGTTATTGATATTCAAATGAAGGAAGGCAATAACGAACGATATGTTTTGGAAGGTGGCATCGGATTGATTGCATCAAGGTTAACCGTTCAGGGTCCCATACAAAAAAAACAAAGTTCTTTTATAATATCCGGTCGGCGAACATACGCTTTAGATCTTGCACAACCATTTATTAAAAATACAAGCGCAGCTGGGACAAACTATTATTTCTACGACCTAAATCTGAAGTTGAATTATATAATAAGCCGGAAAGATAGAATTTATGCAAGCGCCTATTTTGGCAGAGATGTATTTAAATTTGCAAATAGCGAACGAGATTTTTCAATTTCATTACCCTATGGGAACGGAACGGCCACCATGCGATGGAATCATACTTTTTCGGATAATATTTTTATGAACGTAGCTTTAATATACAATGATTACAATTTTGAACTTCATGGCGCTCAGGAAGATTTTTCTTTTGATCTAAATTCTGGAGTTCGAGATGTGAGCATAAAAGCGGATCTTGATTATTATCCAAATCCAAAGCACCACTTAAAATCGGGAATCAGATATACCTATCACAAACTTTCTCCAAATATAATTAATGCAACCAATGGAGAGGTGGATTTTTCATCTGACTTCAAACCAAAATATGGTCATGAAAATGAATTGTATTTCATGGATAACTGGACCGTGAATTCAACATTAAAAATCAATGCGGGTGTACGGTTTCCATTATTTTTGCAGGTAGGACCATATGTATCAGAAGAAAGGCAAAAAACATTTGGCTCAGGAGAATTAGTTGAATCATACTTTTTACCTGAACCACGCATCAGCTTTAATAAAACCCTAACCAACAACTCTTCCATAAAAGGCGGTATCACAGTTGCCCGACAATTTCTTCACCTGGTAAGCAATTCTGGTAGCACGCTACCAACTGATATTTGGGTACCAAGTTCCGAAAAAGTAAAACCTCAATTTTCAATACAATATGCTTTAGGTTATTACAGAAACTGGCTGAGCGATTTGATTGAAAGTTCGGTTGAAATTTATTATAAAGATTTAAAAGATCAGTTGGATTACCGGGAGAGTTATGTGGAATCATTTTCTTCTGATATTGAAAATGAATTTGTTTCTGGAACAGGAAGAGCTTATGGAATTGAATTTTTTGTGCGCAAATCAAAAGGAAAATTTACTGGATGGGTTGGGTATACTCTTTCTAAAACGGAGCGTTGGTTTGATGAAATTGAAAAAGGAAGAATCTTTCCAACCACATATGACCGCCCGCATGATTTGGTTTTGGTAGGAAGCTATGGATTGAGTCCATCTTGGGATGTAAGTGCTAATTTCATTTATGCAACTGGACGGGCATTTACACCCATCCAAAGCCTATTTTTAATTAATAATCGCCCAAATGTGGAATATGGCCCTAGAAATAGTGACCGATTAGAAGATTATCACCGAATGGATATATCCTTTACCTATGCTAATGCTAAAAAGAAAAATAAAGCCTTTCAATCTAGCTGGGCTTTTTCCGTATATAATGTGTATAATCGCAAAAATCCTTTCTTCACGTACACAGATTTTGAAACCGATATACTATCAGGCACTGCCAGTGCAAAAGCTGTGAAGGTGTCTTTATTTACTATTATACCATCTGTTACCTGGAATTTTTATTGGAAATCATAAGAAAAAGTATCCATGAAAAAAAGTTTTGAAATAATAATATTGTGCGGAATTTTTCTATGGTCATCCTGTGAAGAAGAATATATTCCATCTAATCAAAATGCAACACCACAAATTGTTGTTGAGGCTTATATAGAAAAAAGTAATGCAAGCATCCCTACCTATGCAATAATAACTAGATCATTAGGCTTTTATTCAACATTGGACAGAGCGGCAATCAACGAAACATTCGTGCACAATGCGGAAGTTGTTTTACATAACGGCAATGACAGCGTTATCATGCAAGAAATTTGTTTAGATAATTTGCCACAGGAATGGAAAGCGATTATTGCACAGACATTAGGTTATAACTTAGACTCCAGTTTAATTAATTTTTGTGCTTATGTGGATCTAGGCCATAAAATTAAAGGAGAAGCCGGCAAAGAATATATTCTCCGGATAAAAAGCGGTACCACAGACGTTTCAGCAAAAACAACGATTCCTGAATTTGTACCTTTGGATTCGGTTTGGTTTGAAAAAACGCCAGGGGGGGACATTGACTCTTTAGCTCAAATGTTTTGCATAATAAATGACCCAGCATCCACTAGTAATTATTATCGATATTTTACAGCCGGGGAGAATGAACCGCTGATTCCAAATTTTGCCTCTGTAACGGACGATGTTTTTTTTAACGGACAAAAGTTTAAATTTGCTTTACAGAAAGCGATGTCACCTGAAGAAGACTTCTCCATAAATTCAGGTTTTTTTAAAAAAGGCGATACCATCCAAATAAAATGGTGTACCATTGATCGTGAACATTTCGATTTTTGGCTTACATTGGAAGTAAGTAGAACGCGCCAAGGACCGTTTGCAACATACGTAAGGATCAATTCAAACGTAGAAAATGGATTGGGTATTTTTGGCGGGCAAAACTGTAATTATTATACATTTACAGTGACCAAATAAACTAAGCGACATGTTACAGAAGACAAAACTCACTATAGAAGTACAATTAGATGCCAACAAAATTCCAGAAAAAATCACTTGGATCTCGGCCGAAAATGATACATCAACTGCCCAGGAAGCAAAAGCCATATTAATATCTTTTCTAGAAAAAGAAACCCTGGATACTATGAAACTAGATCTTTGGACTAAAGAAATGCAAGTACAAGAAATGGATCGCTTTATGTACCATACTATTAATGCTCTAGCAGACACTTATAAAAATGCTACCAATAATGTTGGGTTAGCGAATGATTTGAGAAACTTCGCTCATCATTTCGGCGAAAAAACCGAACTATTTAAACAGGAAACTAATTAACTTTTCCTGATCCCCATGAAAGAATGTCGGATATTGATAGACCGGTTGAAATAAGACAGCGAATTATCTTTCGTTTGACGGCTCTTTGGGCTTTGAGTGAGGCAGGTCTGGGTGGTTTTCTCCATGCATTGAAAATTCCGGTCACTGGTCTGATTGTAGGTGGGCTGTCGATGATTTTAATAACACTTATTAGTTATTTTTCAAAAGAAAAACGTACGCTTGTTTTTAAAGCACTCATGCTGGTGCTCCTGGTTAAATTAAGCTTAAGTCCGCACACTAGTCCAACTGCCTATTTAGCGGTGAGTTTCCAAGCTGGAGTAGCCTATATCATTTACAAATATTTCCATATAAATCGAGTGTCCATTACCTTAGTTTTTGTACTGGGTTATTTTGAAACGGCTGCACAAAAATTGATTATGTTGACTATCCTCGGAGGAAAGCCATTCTGGAATGCAGTAGATGACTTTGTTACATATATTGCTACAATTTTTAATACTCAAATTCAGTATTCCGGAAAATGGTATTTAATGGGCGTGTATTTTGGCATTTATTTGATTGCCGCTGTGGTGCTCGCAGCATTATGTTACGCATTAATAAAACAATTCTCAACAGATTTATTGCTTCACAAAGATCAACCATCCAGCACAGTTGTCTTATCACAAGAAATGGGAACTGATAAACCTATTAAAAAAAGAATTCCAAAGTGGATGTCTATTTTCTTGATCATAGCTATTGCAGTGGCGTATATTCTATTTAGTCAACAAACAGACTATGTATACTACCGTGCAATTCAATACTTGTTACGAACGTTTCTGATCATACTTTTCTGGTATTTTATTGTAATGCCTTATTCACTTAAATGGATAAATAAATTTTTGAAATCTAAATTACCTCAACACCAGTCAGATATTGAAGACGTGGTTCAATTGTTTCCTAAAATGAAAGAAATTATCAAACGTTCATGGATTGAAAGCCACATATATAAAGGAATCTTTCGATTATTTCATTTTATAAAATTGTCCATTTATAATATTTTAGTGTTTTAAAATATGAGTCTCATTTTACTAGCTGGACAAAAAAGAACAGGAAAAACATCCAGTTTGTTGCGTTGGACTGCTAATAAACCCAATGTGGGTGGAATTTTATGTCCAGACATTCAAAAGTCACGATTTATGTTTGATATTAATAAAAAAGTGTATATTCCTTTTGAATCAAAAGAGTCTGAACTTCCCGATTTGGTTTCCATTGGAAAGTATCTTTTTTTAAAAGTTGCTTTTGAATTAGGTGGGAATGTAATTACTAATAGTATAAAACAAAACCCTATCAGTATTTTAGATGAATGGGGGCCCCTTGAAATTAATTCAGGCGGATATTATCCGTTCCTTATTCCGCATCTGGATGAAATTTCTTTTAGTTCATCCAGGCACTTGTTAATGGTTATTCGAGATCAACTAATAGTAGATTTTAAAAAGCAATTTCCGCAATTAGAAATAAGTGTTTTTACAAATTGGGTTCAAAGTCCTTCCACTTACTTAGATCCTCTATTGAATTAATACCCTTTAATAATAAAGGATTATTAGTTGTAAGCAAATGAGTATCACTTGCGGAGATTACACGGTAGGCTGACTTTCTTTCAGTACTCCACTCACTTAATAAATTGGAAAAAATAGTTGGCTCATAAATGGTAAGTAAAGCAAATGGACTGTTTGTTTCAGGATTAAAAAATGCAGTGGCTTGTTTAGCTGGATTACGATTAGCTACAAAATCAATGATATCTCGTTCCGTTACATAAACTAAATCGCACGCTACTACAAACCATGCGTTTATTTTAGAAACGGAAATTGCAGAAACTATACCACTTAAAGGTCCCTCACTTTGATATTCATCAACGATCAATCGCTCACTACCAAAATCCATAGATTGCTCCTTCCTACAGGAGACATACACTTGTTGGCAGTATTTATTTAAAAGTTGAGTCCACCAAAACCAAAGTGGAAGATTATTTTTTAAAACTAAATGTTTGGGTTGATTCAAGCGACTGCTAAAACCTCCACATAAAATAAGTCCATACAAGTTCTTCATTTTATTTAGGAGGAAATAATTCGTCCGGCACCAGCATATACATTCCCTTTGTTTTCCCTTAGAAATCCAATCAAACTCAATCCGAAGTTTTCAGCTAATTCAACGGCTAAACTAGATGGTGCGCCAATCGCTACAAAAATGGGAATTCCAATCATTAACGTTTTTTGGATCAATTCAAAACTCGCCCGACCACTTACTAAAACTATATGATTGTCACAAGGTATCATTTTGTCCTTTAATACTTTACCAATCAACTTGTCCATTGCATTATGCCGACCGACATCTTCCGCATAGTGCAGCAATAATCCTTTGGAATCAAATAAACCACATGCATGATTTCCGCCGGTTTTGTCAAACAAGTTCTGATGTTTTCTTAATTCTGCCGGTAATTTTAGGATAGTTTCTATGCTTACTTTAGGTAAATTCTTTTTTAAAACAAAAGAACAATTCGATACGGCTAAATCAATGGCAGTTTTACCACAAACCCCGCAACTAGACGTTGTATAAAAATGTCGATCCAACGATTCAAAATCGAACTTAAAATCAAGATGCATGTCAACAACAGCTGTTTGTTGAAACGTCTCATCCCCATGAGCTTGACTTCTAAACTGGATCTGGGCTACATCTTGCAGGTTTGTTATGATTCCTTCAGAGAATAAAAACCCTAAAACGAGCGCTTCATCATCACCTGGAGTTCTCATAGTTATAGAAAGTGTTTTTAGGACTTTTCTTGCAGTGCCTCCCTGTCTGACGATTATCTCTAACGGCTCTTCTAGTGCTACAAAATCAATCAGTTTTTCTTGCAGGTTTTGAATAGAGTGTATCTCAATTTGTCTTACGCTGGGAATTTGTCGGGTCAACATTCGCTTAATGGATTTTCAAAATTAAGTGCTTCATCTTCGTTCATCCTTGGTGTTAAACATTTAAAATCTTTTTCTATTAAGACAAATAACCTCAGCCCATCTGTAAGAACGATTGTATGGTCAATGCCAACGAGGTCAGTTTCTGTCCATTGGTTAAATAAAAATTCCGGTATTTCCACAGTAATCCGGTTTTTAGCAAACTGCACTAGGATTTCAGGGATCAAACTAGAGCGAATTTCATATTCTATTCGATCATTTTCGTGCTCGGTAAACTGGACATAATCGAATAATTTTTTTGCCTGGCGTAACGTTTCTAATTCCAATTGATTGATTCTCAACCGTAAAGAGTTATGAGCGGTTCGTAATTTCATTTTAATATTGTCTATTAATTCTTTCTATTTCTAACGTTAAAATCAGGATTACGTTGCAGTTTCTCTTTCAAACACATTGGCATGGAAGCACCTTAAAATAGAAATCAACAACAACTAAACACACATTAAATTACAAAGTACGTTTTTTTGAAAAGTTACAGGCATCGTTTTACGTTTTGTTACGTTATAATTCGTTGAAGGCAAGCTGTAAATTCAAACAGATTAAAAATAATCTGCATATATTTTAAATATTGTAATTATATTTGCAGCTGAATTAATTTTGTCTATCTTCGTTAGACGCTCCCATTACTCTCCGGATAATTCTTATCGTGCTATTTAAGAGTTCAAAAGTTACATTTAATTTATCTTATATGTTGAAAGTCAAACACATTGTGGTTGTTATCTTATTGAGTCTGAGTGGAATAAACGCTCAGGATGTGCATTTTTCTCAATTTGACCATCACCACCAAAGTGTTAATCCAGCACTCAGCGGCTATTTTGATGGTGATCATAGACTGACTATGAATTATCGGAACCAATGGCTTTCTGTGCCCGTACCTTATATGACCGTGGGCTTATACTTTGACAGCCGCTTAACCCTTAAGGGAAGGCCAGGCAGGATAGGCTGGGGGATTGGTATGGACTATGATCAAGTAGGAGATTCTCATTTGAGTATGGCCAAACTAGCTGGATCCATAAACTATGGACATGTTTTTGCAAATAAACATATGGTAAGCCTGGGTATTACTCCAGGCGTGGCTCAGAGACGATTGAATAATTCGAAATTGAGATGGGATGAACAATGGACAGGAGATCGCTATGATCCAAGTCTTTCATCAAAAGAAAATTATGATGCAACAGGAAAGTTTTTCCTGGATCTTGGTGCCGGCCTTTCTTATCATTTCATGCAAACCAGTCGAACATATTTAACACTAGGTGGGTCCATTTTTCATTTAAATAAACCCGATCAAACTTTTTATGGCCAAGGAGCTTCTGCTGTAGAGCTACCATACAGATATGTTGGGCAGGGAACTATAAGTATTGGAATGGGTGATTTTATGGACCTGATACTTTTAGCACAATACCAACAACAACTAGACTATAGTGAAAGTGTAGGTAATGCGCTCTTAAACTTCTATCTAAATCGTAAGCCAGGCTCTAAATTAAATATGATCGCAGGATTTGGTGTTCGCCTGGATGATGCTATGATTCCGCGCTTAGGTTTTGAATGGAATAACTGGATGATTTCTGGAAGTTATGATTTAAACACCTCTTCCTTCAAAACGGCCACTAATAAAAGGGGAGGACCTGAATTAGCGCTTAGGTATATCTATCGTAGCGTAAAACCGATCGGCATTTATAAAAAATGCCCAATCTATTGATTGACATAAAATTTTGAAAGTGATAAAAAAATTTCTCGTAATTATTCCCTGCTTATTTCTGTTCACTGTAAGTTTAGTCGCACAATCTTTTCAGCAATATCAAGAATCTATTAAAAAGGAACTTGATCAGGAAAATTATTATGCTGCACTGTTACTCATAAAAAAGGCCCTTGAATATGAAATAGAAACTGATACCCTCAGGTATATGGCAGCTAAATCTGCTCAAAATCTGAATGCTTACGAACAGGCTGAATTATATTACAAATTGTTGTTAGGAACAGAATTTGAAAACAATCATCCGGATATCAATTTTGAAATAGCTGAAATTCTGTATTCCTCTGGGAAGTATTCAGATGCAATCAACTATTACACTAAATATGTACAATTTGGCACCGACGAAAAACTTGTTGGCCTTTCAAATTTAAGAATAGAACATGCCAAATGGGCTAAAGTAAATTACAAAACCAAGGACCCTTTGATCAAAACTAAGAGACTAGAAGGAACAATCAATACGGAGGCAAATGAATTTAGTCCGGTCATTAGAAATTCACATATTTACTTAACTGCTGCCCGATGGACTGAAAAAACGAAACGCGTTTTTCCTAAAAAGACCGTAGGACGCATCCTAAAGTTTGATGCGATTTCCTTCGAGCCGATAGATACTACGGAGTTTAGTGGAATGGAAGATAAAAATATCGCGCACCCTAGTTTTTCTGCGGATGGAATGCGGATGTACTTTTCGATATGTAATTATAAAGAAGGCACGACACAATTATTTTGTAATATTTATTACAAGAAAAAATTAGCTAATAGTTGGAGTAAGGAGATCAAGCTACCGTCAGAAGTGAATGCGCCCAATTCATCTTCCACACAAGGCTTTGTAAGTAAAGATGAAGAAACTGGATTTGACCGACTTTATTTTGTGAGCAATCGCGAAGGAACCAAAGGGGAAACGGATATATGGACCGTACTGATCGATGAAGCGGGCCAATGCACAGGCGCGGAGAATATAGATGCTGTAAATACGGCCGAAAATGAATACGCCCCATTTTATAATACTAAAAGTAAAACGCTCTATTTTAGTTCTAATGGCCATCCAGGATTAGGTGGTCAGGATGTTTTTAAATATGTCTATTCAGGCAAAGATTCTTTAAAAGTTATAAACTTAGGAGCTTCCGTGAATACAAGTTATGATGACTTATATTTTGTAAACAATGATAGTGAGCGGGTTTCCTATCTTGCTTCTAATCGACCTTCGTCACAGTATATTGATGAAAACCTAAAGGCTTGTTGTTTTGATATTTATAAGGTCAGTTTCAATCCAGTAATATTAGATTTAGTAGTAAATACCTTGGATAGTTATGATAGCACCGAATTAATGGGAACAACCCTTAA
>JALYPU010000144.1 GCA_030856215.1 Bacteroidota bacterium | reverse complement strand
TCTCAAATGATTTGAAGAAATTAGAAGTGCAAATAAAGCGTAATGATATTACCATTACTTCATTCTGCAAAGATTTAGGAATTACGACTCCATTCTAGTTTGTGAAGACAAAAAAAACAATTGTCCCAAATTTAAGATTTAGCAGTTATATCGATAGCTGGAAACTGTGTAAATTAATTGATGTTTCAAAATACACTAAAGGGTTTGCTTTCAAATCAATTGATTACTGCGGTCGTGGAATACGAATTGTTCGAGTATCTGATTTAAACTTCGATAAAATTAAACACGATAATGAAATAATTTATATTTCTGACAATGTGTCGGAAAAATACAAGGATTACTTAATTCGATCAGGCAATATTATTATCACAACAGTTGGTTCCAAGCCTGATTTGGTTGAATCAGCGGTTGGTAGGGGGATTTTTGTTAGAGGAAATAATGAAGGGTTTCTTAATCAGAATTTACTAAAATTTGAAAATTTAGAAAATATTGACAATGGATTTATTTTTTGTCTTTTAAGTACGATAAAATACCGGGCTCATATAAAAAAAATTGCAAGGGGTAACGCAAATCAAGCAAATATTACTGTTGTAGATTTGCTAAACTTTGAACTTGCTATACCGTCCTTTAAAGAACAACAAAAAATCGCCTCCTTCCTCTCCGCCATAGACGAAAAGATCCAACACCTCACCCGCAAAAAAGAATTGCTGGAGCAATACAAATAAGGTGTGATGCAACAGCTCTTCTCCGGTAAGTTGAGGTTTAAGGATGAGAAGGGAAAAGCGTATCCAACATGGGAGGAGAAAAATTTAGGTGAGTTAGCTGAGTTTTTAAAAGGAAAAGGAATTTCTAAATCAGATATTGAAGAATCGGGAGATACAGAATGTATCAGATATGGCCAACTTTATACCCATTATAAAGAAACCATTTTGAATGTAATTTCAAGGACCAATGTTTCAAGAGAGAATTTAGTATTAAGTGTAGCAAATGATGTAATAATACCCGCATCAGGGGAAACTCCAATTGATATTGCAACTGCATCGTGTGTATTGAAATCTGGGATTGCTCTGGGTGGAGACTTGAATATTATAAGAACCAAGAATAATGGTGTTTTTCTATCTTACTATTTAAATAGTCAAAAGAAACAAGAGATCGCCAGACTTACTCAAGGCTTTACAGTTGTTCATTTATACCCCTCCCAACTTCGATTATTAAAATTGTCAATTCCTCATCTTGCAGAGCAAAAGAAAATTGCTTCTTTTTTAACTAACATTGATTATAAAATTGATTCTATCAACAACCAAATCAAACATACCCAAACTTTCAAAAAAGGCCTCTTACAACAAATGTTCGTGTAAAAAATTGTATGAATTAGGATTCGTAGGATTAAAGGATGTTAGGATTAGGATGATAGGAGAAAAGGATGATAGGAGAAAAGGGAGATTGAATTAAAATGTGAGAGCAGAGCGACGGTTAAACTTAATCCTATAATCTTAAAATCCTATAAATCCTAATTCAGACAGGGGAGGCATTTCATTATTAAGCTATTTCCCTTATCTTTCATTAAAATCAATCTTTCCCCACCAGTTGAAATACGAGGAAGTTACCGGAAAAATCATTGGATGTGCGATGAAGGTGCATAGTACACTGGGTAACGGATTTCAGGAAGTGATCTATCAGCGGGCGTTGGCTATTGAAATGCGAAAGCACGACCTGATTTTTCAGCGCGAAATGGAGATGAGTATTTACTTTGACGAGATTGAGATTGGAACACGACGGGTTGATTTCTTTGTTGAAACTTATATTATGGTGGAATTAAAAGCACTAATTAAGCTTGAAGATGTCCACCTGGCACAAGCCATGAATTATTGTCAGGCATATAAGCTCCCTGTTGGATTACTTATTAATTTTGGTGCAAAAAGCCTTGAGTTCAAAAGGGTATACAATTTAAATCATCCTGAAAACATTGATTACAAAAAGTAGAATGTCTTAATCCTTTCAGAAATGCCAGTAAACTAATTCATACAATTCATCCAGTCTTTCAGGGGGCTAAGACAGAAACCGGAAAAAAGTCAGGGCTTCTTTTTACTACTTGCTTTTTTCGCAGCTGAGCGCAGGGGCATTTGTGACTTTTTTGCATACTTGTTTCTACCGGGCTCCAGTACTCTTCGGATTGCTTCATGTCCGGAATTTGACGGCTGCGCATATCCAAATAATACTCCGACGGATACATCAATATTTTCCTGTTTTGGGATTAATGCCTCAATAGGGATTCCCAGCAAAACACTTAAGGGTTGGATATCCGCCAGCTGAATATTTGCCTTACCACTCAGAATTTTAGAAACATTTCCTTTTGTACCCAGTACAGGAATCAGGTCCTGTTGCTTTATGTCTTTCATCGCCATTGCAAACCTGATAACTTCCAGAGGGGAGGCATCAGGCATGGGAAAAGATTTCTCTTCATAATCCTCCACCAGAAAAGACAGAAGGCTAAGCTCGTTATGCACAGCATCCGTTCGTTTAACATCGATCAACGCATTGATCCGGGCTACAGCAGCTTTGTAATCAGCTTTCGTTGCCAGGCTACTCCATCTGGTCATTTCATCAAATATTTAAAGTGTATGAATTTTTTCACCCAATAAATCATAATCCTTATGCCATCCTATCCAACGGACAAAGACCATTCCCAAGGCATACTCTACTTTGAGCACCATTCGCACATTTGTACCCGCCAGATCAATACACACCCGGTCATTCTTCAGTATGTCAACCCGCCGGCCAAACGTATGCACAACGTCCTGGGGCTTTCTCCAAACCACTTCTTTACTCCTGGCGATCTTATACCAGGCAGCTATCGCAGGCATTGTCGTTGGATTCTTTGTTCCAAATTGCCTTAATGCTGCATAGGTGATGATCCTCAACTCCCGTGTTTATAACCGTAAAAGTATGAATAAGTTTCCAATTTGGAAACTTTTGAAAATAAGATCAATAATAAGATTGAACTGCCATTTATTATTCACTAAATTGTATGAAAAGCGTTCATTTTTCACCAAGAACGTTTGATTTTCACCTATATTTGATTTTTAACAGCGCTTATTTTTCACCAAATATGCGCGATGGCGACCATTTTTCACATGTATCGAGCGTTTTTCACCAATGGCCATAAATAACCACTTTTCCCGGAAAATAGTTGTCTTCCATGGCAGACAAACACCTGAAGAGGCCATACTCGTAGGCTATGGTGCTTTGATGGAAGCATTTCAGTTGTCTATGCCCATGCCCTCGCAACTTACCCTGATTAGTTCAAAAAAACGGCAATATGAAACGAGCACCTGGAAGGTGTATACACCCCGGCATCAACCTGAGGATACCTTGTACAAGCACCTGGTATTCGCCTTAAAATATGAGGGTGTCAATCTCTTGTTCTTTAAAAAATTATTCACAGCTTTAACGAAAGACGAAATTATAACCCTCATACAACTTGAACCAACAGGCCAGTACAGCCGGAAGATTTGGTTCCTCTATGAATGGTTGTTTTCGGCTCAATTAAACGTACCCAATGCGGACAGTAAAATAAAATACACCCCCCTATTGGATGAAGATCAACAATACGCTATTAAAGGAATGGAATCGCCAAGACACAGGAT
>JALYPU010000169.1 GCA_030856215.1 Bacteroidota bacterium | reverse complement strand
TAATTGTGGTGGAATAACTATAATTTCTAATTTCAATCCGGGTGATACATTTGATATTGGAACGAGTACTATTATTTACATAGTTACGGATTCCTGTGGCAGAACGAACACTTGTTCGTTTACTATTACGGTTACAGATGATTGTTGTAATAAACCTCCAGTAATTTCATGCCCACCAGATTATACAGCATGCCCTGGTTCAGATATTAACCCTGCGCTTTGTGGACAAGCCCATGCGGAAGCAGGAAATATAAGTTGCATAGCGCCAATCCTGAGCTATTCAGATGATACAGTATTCTTTAGTCAATGCTCGGTATTAATTAATAGAATTTGGACTGCCGAAGATCCAGTTAATCCTGAATTAAGAGTTAGTTGTGTTCAGAAAATTAGTTTACAAGATATCGAGGCTCCGGTTTTCACCTTATGCCCAATTGATTTCACAATCAATCCATCCTATAATTGTGAAGCCATCGTAGACTGGCAAGATCCTTTCGCCATAGATAATTGTGACTATCTCACCGTCAATTCAAATCTTAATCCTAATACCCCATTCAACGCAGGGACTACACAAGTAATCTATACAGCCACAGATCTTTGTGGAAACATATCCACCTGTTCATTCAATGTGGTTGTCACCGATACGTGTTGTGATCAACCTCCGATTTTAGTTTGTCCACCTACTTTTATTGGCTGCCCTGGTGAGCCAACCAATCATACACATACAGGAATTGCGAATGTTATTCAGGGAAGTCAGCATTGTGCAAATCCCATAATAAGTTATAGTGACAGTATTCTTAGCGTTGGTCCTTGCACCGGAGAAATTAAAATTTTGAGAACCTGGGCTGCCAACGATCCGATTAATTCTACTTTACGATCTTCCTGTATACAAAGGATAGAATTAAAAGATAAGGAAGCGCCGAAGTTTACGAATGTTCCTTCTGATATGTTTATTCATCTGCAGGGAATTTGTGACACGACAATTAGTTGGGGAGAACCGTTTGTTACTGACAATTGTGGACTAGAATTCGTTAACGCTAATTTTAATTCAGGCCATCGATTTGAAAAAGGTGTACACCGGGTAATTTTTACTGCCAAAGATAAATGTGGTAATATATCCACCGCGAGCTTTTATATTGAAATTTCTTATTCTAATATCAGCATAGAATGTCCTTCAGATACAGTAGTTTCAAGAACAGATCCCTATCTCAATGGAGTAGCGGTATTATGGAATTTGCCAAAAGTAACATTTTGTAATCCTTGTTCAGATAGCATGGCAGGATTCGTGTACATGGGTGAATTAAACGGTCATCGGTATTTCTGTTCTAATGGACCACAAGATTGGGCAACAGCAAGATTTTTGTGCAAACAGAATGGCGGCAATTTAGCTTCCATAACGAGTGAAGAAGAAAACAATTTCGTTTCAGCTAAGCTAAATGGTCAAACAGCATGGATTGGAGGAAGCGATGAATTATCAGAAGGAAGATTTTTGTGGAATGATGGAAGTAATTTCAGTTATTCAAAATGGTATCCTGGTCAACCAAATAATTTCGGCGGAAATGAAGATTACATTGAACTCTTACCCGATGGAAATTGGAATGATCAAAATGGCACACACTATCGAGAGTTTGTATGCGAGGTGCCGTGTTATAATCTAACACAACTCGAAGGGCCGGTGCGTGGAAGTGTTATTCCGTGTGGCGTGCATTCAATAACATATATAGCCAGCCGAGCGGAAGATCGCGATACCTGCAATTTTATTGTACATGTGAAATGTGATTCAATTGGAAAATATTGTCAATCCAAAGCTCAGGATAGCCGATTGATGTGGATCGATCGAGTGCAGATGTCTAATGTGGACAACAAAAGTGGTTCCAACGGTGGTTATGCATTATTTGAGAATCCATGTATACAAGTACTCTCCGGTAATACGTATTCGCTTTGTGTGACTCCGGAATTTTTGAATTTAAAATATAATGTTTATTGGAAGATTTGGGTGGACTACAATGCGGATGGCGTATTCCAGGATTTTACAGAGTTAGTGGTTTACGGTTTTGGTAACACGACACTTTGTGCGGACATCAAAATTCCAGCAAACCTACATTCTTGTACCACGCGTATGCGTATATCCATGGCTTATGGCGGATATCCTGCTCATTCCTGTAGTCAGTTTTTGTATGGTGAAGTAGAAGATTATTGTATAGCTATTAATGGAGGATCCAATTTTAAAACCAAAGATCCAAGTAACATTAAATTCAGCCCTGCAATAGAATTAAAATGTATCAAAGATTGTGATCAATCAAATAAGGTTGGTAAGGTTGAGGAACTGGAAGATCTGAATTTAGGCGAAGTGATTCGTGCTTCAAAACTGGATGTCCGATTATTTCCAAATCCTGCAAAAGAATTGGTGAGTATGGAACTTATCAACGGTGGCGCAGAATATATGACCATTTATGATGCGAACGGAAAAATGGTATGGAAATCAAGTATAGATAAAGATCAAAAACAAGTAGAAATTCCTGTACATTCCTGGAAAAATGGCGTGTACCATGTGAGTATTCAGGGAAGGAATTCTGAAAAGTTGATCGTGCGATTTGCTATTCAACATTAATTTGAATCTACAACAATGTTTATTGAATGAGTGGGTTCGAATAGTTTATTAAATTTATCTTGTTCATTATATCCCTTTGAAACGGTATGAAGCTACCGGCGAAATGATTGTGTTTCGCCGGTTTTTTTTTACTTTTAGAAAAGGGGTTCATAGTATTTTTATTTCACCATCACTTTATGATAATAAATTTGTTTTTAATTATCTCACAAGTTCCATTAATTAGAAAAAGTACATACCATTCACCAAATCATGTACATCAATCTGAACAGAATGATTTCAATATACTTTTCTGTCATCAATCCCCAGATGATTATACAGGACCGATCAGGAATTCGCGCTATCTGTAGAAACAAATACTCCTCCTCCATACGATGCAGCGTATAACGTATTATCAATGGCAATTACATCTTGAATTATTTTTTTACCGCTTCCGATGCCATTATTCATTTCAGACCACTGATTTCCGTTTAAAGAATTTTTTAGAATACCGCCTCCCCGCTGTCCTAAAAATAAAAAAGTATCTATGGTCGTCATCGACCATGTCTGCGAATTTTTTAATAGTCTATCTGAGGGTAAGGCTACCCAATTATTTCCGTTGTCTAAAGATTTATATACGCCTGCTTTGTCTGTGCCAGCAAAAAGAGTGTTGTCGATCCTTGCTAACGATAAAACGGCTGTATCCTTAGGTAACCCATTGGAACACCTTGTCCAAACATTTTGCGCATATAAAACGGCTATGGAGAAGATTAATAGGAATACAGAAAGGAAATACCTGATCACGTTTATAACATATTATTTTATATTAAAGTCTTTTATACCAATTTTAAAAATTGGTATAAAAGACTTTATGTTCTGGAAGTAAAATGGAATGAATTGGGTCAAAGAAATTTTAGCGGTTTATAATTATTCTAGAACCATTATCACACCATTTGGGACATGGGCCGCGAGTATAGGGGGGTGATGGAATATTTGGTTTAAAAGCTGAACCAGAAATTTCTCTGCCGCCAGAATTTAATGCAATAATCAAAATTTCTTTCACACCTAGAGTTGATTTTCCAGGATAAAAACGAAACCCTTTTATGCTACCCGTTGCGTCGTTTATCATTGCGTTGGCCAAAAATTGTACGGTAGCGCTATCGATTGAAAATCCAAATGCATCAATCGGCATGCCACCAGGCTGGTCCGGACTAATATACCTCTCATAAGAGTTTCTTGCTGCGGTATCTCGCAGTAATTGATATACATTGGCCAGTGTATACGTTCGCAATACTTTACAATTTTGTGTAGTAGTTGTTGTGGTAATGCAATCAACATTTAAAGGTTTTTCAGGCTTTGTTTTTATTGAACAAGAACAAAGAATGCTGATGAATGCTAAATAGAAACAATAATTTTTGATTTGTATCATGCTATTTTAATTTATAGGGGTTACTAATTTTTATTATTAAATATTTTATAAGAATAAAATTGTTTTATCATATAGGTAAATATGCACTAAGATTTAATGTGCATTTTATTCTTAATATTATTTTTAAGTTTTAGGTATTAGCTGAGATCAACAAATAAGTGCAATTTTTAAAAAAAAGGAAAAAAAGCTTTTGAGGGCTTTTTTCCTTTTGACCAAGTAGTGCAATCTTTGGATTGTCTATGTCGAAAAATTACAACCAGCTCAGC
>JALYPU010000110.1 GCA_030856215.1 Bacteroidota bacterium | reverse complement strand
AAGTTTTTAATGCCGAAAACATTCAACCCAACAGGCAAGAATTAGGCTGGGACGGAACCCATCGCGGTGAAAAACTTGCGCCTGGAGTATATGTTTATTTGGCTCAGATAAAGAGAGTTGATGGATTTGTTTACACGCTTTTCGGCGATTTTACGCTTTTGCGTTAGCAATAATTATCTCTAATGAATGAACTCTATTTGGAATATGAAAGTTGCCTTTTTGTTTAGGATCTAAAATTGTCTTGTCCTGAAATTGACCCGCAGCTAAGACAGGATTGTACCTATTTCAGACAAAAACATATATTTATTTCTATAATATGTAGAAAACGGCTAAAGAGTATGTGGGTTTGTTGAGAGAGTTGGTTTAAACCAGAATAAAAATTTTCAGGCGAATTAATTATAAATCGTTCATAAACTAGTATCAAATAGCAAAATTTACTTATAAGTATTTGATTAGTAATGATTTATTTATATATTTTGCATTACTCTAAAACTTGATTATTTTTGTCCGGTTTTTGAAAAAGATGGACTTATCCTCAGAAAAGCAAGTCATTGAATAAGAAAATCAGTAGTTTTTACGATTAATTAATAAAGTTATAAAATCATGCTTTCATTATTTGCACTTCAAGTTGATACTACCGCTGTAGCTTCTAGCGTCGTTTCGAAAAGTATTTTTGATATAATATTGGAAAGTGGTCCTTTAGGCGTAGGTATTATATCCATCCAGGTGGTGTTGGTGTTCATTGCAATTTACATTTTTGTAGAGCGATACTTCACTATTAATGCTGTGGTTAAAGAAGATGAGCGGGTTATGCAAAACCTACGGGCGAATATTGGCAGTGGGAATATCCACACCATTCAAAGCATTTGTGCCAGTAGCGATACCCCTTTGGCCAGAATGGTAGAGAAAGGCCTGTCAAGGCTGGGAAGACCAATGCCTGAAATTGAGAGCGCTATTGAAAATGTCGGCCGCGTAGAAACGTTTCGATTGGAAAAGAAGGTCAACTATTTATCACTAATAGCTCGCTTAGCGCCCATGTTTGGATTTCTAGGAACCATTATGGGGGTAATCAAGATATTCTATGATATTTCACTAACCGATAATTTATCGATAGGTGTAATCTCCGGTGGATTGTACCAGAAGATGCTGACATCAGCAGGTGGATTGTTGGTGGGTATTCTAGCTTATGTAGGCTATTACTTTTTGACCATGATGCTGGATGAAGAAGTTAACAAACTTGAGCGCAGCAGTATAGAATTTATGGATATGTTACACACGCCTATTAAATAACCGTCAATCGCGTCAAAATGAATATTCGAGGTAGAAAAAGAGAAGGGGCAGAACTAAATGTGGAGTCATTGAATGACATCATGTTTTTCTTATTATTATTTTTTCTGATTGTTTCCACCTTGGCGAATCCAAACGTAATCAAACTGATGTTGCCCTCTTCCAAACAAAGTGAGCAGACTAGTAAGAAGCCTATCAGTATTTCTGTAACCGCAGATAAGTTATACTACGTTGAAAAAGAGCTAACCCCCTTCGAACAATTAGAACCGAAGTTAAGAGAATACCTTGAAAAAGTTCCGGATCTAACCGTTGTATTACGTTTGGATCAAGGCTTATTGGTTCAGGATATGGTTGATGTTCTTCAAATTGGGGTCAATCTCCATGTAAAAATGGTTTTGGCTACTGAACGAGGCAAATAATTATTTGGGGATCTTTAAGCTCAGTTTTGATTGATTTCTTTATGATTCAATAGGATATATATTTAATTTTTATCCTCCTATGTCTCACTAAGTAAATTCTAAGTATTTTCTAAGCTAATTCTAAGTATTTTCTAAGTAATTTAGCTCAAATTTTTAAATAAGTCCGAAATAAAAATTTATCTTTGTCGGGCTAAGGCTTGAGAATCTAATTTTTTAGCCCAGCATGAAGCAGTAAAACCATAATCCTAATATCCAAATTAAAGTATTTAAATATGAAAACTAACTTAAACTACTTATTTATCCTAACCATGGTTGCCTTATTGGGTGTCGTCGGATGTAAAAAAGATGAACCAGCAGGTAATAATGATACCAACCTTGTTTCAGAACTAAGCTATGATGTGATCTATGATTGGAATAATCTATTCTTGGATTTGAACAAAGATGCTTTGGGATATCGCCCGGGTCCTAGTCCAAGAGCCTTAGCGTATATGAGTTTGGCTGCTTATGAAGTATGTATTCCCGGAATGCCTAGGTATAATTCCATGAGGCATCAGTTTCCAGGTTTAAAATTACCTGAATTTGGTGGATGGAAAGACATCAACTGGGCGATTGCAGTAAATGAATCCTATGCTTATTTGGTGAATCGATTACATGAAAAGGTGAATTGGTATCCAGGCCATACTTCAGCTCCTGAAGTAAATGCAAAAATTGAACATCTTCGCGAGCGATTGGAAGCAAAGTATAAAGAGAATCTCAGTGAATCAGCTTTAAACAATTCAAAGGCCTGGGGCCAAGATATTGCCAAGGCTATGTTTGATTGGGCATCAACAGATGAGTATGGACATGAAGCCTATTTAAATCCATTAAACAATGACCCATCCAAAAAATTCTATTATGATTGGAAAAAGAATGCACTAGATGCCAATGGAAATGTGATTCCGGGAAAATGGCACCCTACTAATGACAACCCTGATGGAAGCATGTTTCCTTATTGGGGTAAGGTGAGAACTTTTGCCACAGAAGAAACTCAAAAACTTTGCCGTCCAATTCCTATCAAATACAGTGAAGACCCAAGATCGAGTTATTATAACCAAGCTATGGATGCGTATTCTAAAACTATACCGGCTATTACTTACGAAGATGAATGGATAGCAGAATTTTGGAGTGATGACCTTGCTGGTTTAACCTTTTCACCTCCTACAAGATTAATGGCTATTTATAATCAAATTATGAAATTGGAGGATTATAACCTGGAAGAAGTTGCCGTAAGTGTGGCTAAAATAGGTTTAACGTTAAATGATTGTGCCGTGGTTTGTTGGAATTCTAAGTATCATTATAATTTAGAAAGACCAGAAAGCTACATTAAAAGAGTTATTGATCCAAATTGGGAACCGCATTTATATGATCCTTTGACAGGAGAAAAAGGAATAACCCCTTCATTTCCTGCCTATCCTTCCGGACATTCTACTTTCGGCGGCGGCGGAGGTGAGGTGCTGGCTCATATTGTAGGAACAGATAGTTACAGCTTTACAGATAATTGTCACAAAAACAGAACTGAATTCAATGGTGCCCCAAGATCATTTGATAGCTTTTCTGAGTGCGGACTTGAAAATGCATATTCTAGAATACCACTTGGTGTACATTGGTTAATGGATTGTACTGAAGGTACAAGACTTGGTCGTGAAGTTGCCAGAAGGGTCATCGCTTTGCCTTGGGAGAAATAGACATATTCAAATAAATAATACATAATGCCGGTTAAATTAGCCGGCATTTTTTTTATGTGCATATGAATAATAGTAAAAATACTCATTTACAACATAAAGATTTTGTGTTGGATTACTTTGGGAATATGTTCATTTTTACAATTTCAATTTATTTAGTATGTTATCAAACAAATCTATTCTCTTCAACGCGTTACTAATACTGATGATAGTAAATTCCTGTACGGGCAAAAAAGATGTACAGGAAAAAGTTAGAAAGTATCCTAACGGCGCAACCTCTAGAAAGCAACTAGAGATCAATGGAACAATTGAGGGTTTGATGACTGATTATTTTATAAATGGGCAGATTAAACAAGAAAGGCTATTTGAGAATGGATTACAAAATGGTAAGAGCATTAATTATTTTGAAAGCGGCGGTATCGAGGAAATTCAATATTATAATAAAGGATTACGTATCATGGGCGATACCGTTTTTTATCCTTCAGGAAAGATACATTTCACATCATGGTTTGAAAATAATAAAAAGAATGGACCATTCAAGAGATATTCAGAAACAGGAGAACTAGAGTTTGAAGCAATCTATGAAATGGATTCCATAAAGAGCGTTAAGAATTATTTAGCTGAAAAAGATAACAAATTGCAGTAATTTTTTTATTTTTTAGGATTGTAGTCATTTACTTTTTCTAAAATTGATTTTTAAATGAAATAATCTGAGGGACCAAAAAGCTCATGAGTAAAAATATATTTATTGCCATCGAAGGGATCGACGGGAGTGGTAAAAGCACCCAATTGAGGTTGCTGGCTGAAAAAATAATAGAGTTGGGATCTCCAGTTTATGCCACACACGAACCCACTGCGGGGATAATCGGACAGTTGATTCGCGACATCCTTCAAGGGAATATAACGTTTGACCATCTCACCATTGCCAGTTTATTTGTAGCTGATCGCTTGGATCATATTCTAAATACAAATGATGGAATGCTTTCAAAGATACAATCTGGGAATGTTGTAATTACTGATCGTTACTATTTTTCATCCTATGCATATCATGGTGTTCATGTCGATTTGGATTGGATCATCGCTGCAAATTCTATGAGCGCACAATTAATGAAACCAGATTTACATATTTTTATTGATGTTCCTGCTGAAGAATCTATGAACCGTATTCACAAAAACCGAAAAGAAACTGAATTCTTTGAGAGCCTTTCCAACCTTAAAAAAGTGCGTGAGAAATATTTTGAAGTGTTTGATAAACTTTCTAATTCTGAACAGATACTAATTATTGATGGAACAAGCAGTATTGATAAAATTCATGAAATGATTTGGGGGCGTGTGAGGAATTTATTAAATAATAGTCTATAAGAATTCTATTTGAAAATACTAGCGAATAGATCTAAGGTTTCTGATGTAAATAGCGTAAATCAGATTCTATGTTACTTTGCAGATAAGTACAACCATCCTTCTTTTATTCCTGACGATCCTATTTCCATTCCGCATCGATTTACTAAGAAACAAGATGTTGAAATCATGGGATTTTGGATAGCAATGTTGTCATGGGGAAATCGAAAATCTATTATTCAAAAAGGGCTGGAACTTTGTAAATTATTTGAGAATGAACCTTACGAATTTATAATGGCACATTCTGAGAATTCATTAAAACGATTTACCCAATTTGTACATCGAACGTTCAATCCTATAGATACCTATTATTTTATTTCTTTTTTTAAGCACTGGTATCAGGACCATGAAAGCCTGGAGGATGCTTTTGTTCCAGAGATATCTTATTCGGAAATACATGTAGAAAGAGCCTTATTTTCGTTTTATCAGAATTTTTTTTCAGTGGAAGGATTAGAAAACAGGACAAGAAAACACGTTGCAAGACCAGGAGGCAGTTCGCGTTGTAAAAGAATTAATATGTTTTTACGATGGATGGTCCGTTACGATACCTGTGGTGTGGATTTTGGTATTTGGAAAAAAATCAACCCTTCACAGTTATTAATGCCTCTAGACCTCCATGTTGAGCGAACTTCTCGTCTTTTGGGATTGATAAAGCAAAAAAATTTAGACTGGAAAGCAGTTTTAGAAATAACAAATTGTTGCAAAAAATACGATCCTGCAGACCCAGTTCGTTTTGATTTTGCGCTTTTCGGGATTAGCCATAGTTTTAAACAGGATGATTTCGACAGCGAAGTTATACTACGAAATATTTCGTAGTATAAAGCAAATTCCTTATAATTGTGATCAATTTTAAACAAAATAAATTTTTAGGTATGCGCAAATTGTATATGTTATTTTTTCTGATAAGCCTGGTTTCTATGCAGGTCATTTCAGCTCAAAAAACCAAAACTAAAGTGAAAACAAAGTCCGTTCCAGCCATGAAAGCAATAAAAGATATGTCGGGACTACCTCCTGGGATGAAAAAACTAAGTTCCGTAGAAGGTATAACTGAATATACCATGGACAATGGACTGAGTATACTTATGTTTCCAGACCCATCAAAGCAAACCATTACAGTCAATGTTACTTACAAGGTAGGATCCAGACATGAAGGCTATGGCGAAACAGGAATGGCTCATCTATTGGAACATCTTGTTTTTAAAGGAACTCCGAAACATCCGGACATACCAAATGAATTGACAAAGCATGGTGCCAGGCCAAATGGTTCCACATGGTATGACCGAACCAATTATTTTGAAACCTTTAATGCCACTGAAGAAAATCTGAGGTGGGCCCTTGATCTGGAAGCCGACAGAATGGTAAATTCATACATAGCAAAAAAAGATTTGGATAGTGAAATGAGCGTTGTGCGGAATGAATTTGAGAGTGGAGAAAATGAACCTGGAAGTATTTTGATGGAACGAGTACTTTCCACAGCCTATTTATGGCATAATTATGGAAAATCCACTATTGGTGCTCGTTCCGATATCGAAAAAGTTCCAATAGAACATTTGCAAGCATTTTATAAAAAGTATTATCAACCCGATAATGCGGTCTTAACCGTGGCAGGAAAAATTGATGAGCAAAAGACCATCTGGATGGTTCATGAATATTTTAGTAAAAATCCAAAACCAAGTCGAAAACTAATTCCAACCTATACGGAGGAGCCTACTCAAGATGGAGAACGAAATGTTATCCTTAAAAGAGTAGGTGATGTTCAAATTGTATCCTGCTTGTACCATATTCCTCAAGGATCTCATCCGGATGCAGCAGCGGCAGATATTTTGACGGATTTGATGACAAATGAACCTTCTGGTAGATTATATAAAGCCCTGATTGAAACCAAAAAAGCTTCCAGTCAATTCGGTTGGTGTTCTACTTTAAAAGAACCTGGCTTTGTTTATTTTGGGGTTCAAGTCCGAAAAGATAATGATTTAGAGGATGCTAAAAATACCTTGCTTCAAACGCTAAATGATATTGCCACAAATCCACCTACAAAAGAGGAAGTAGAGCGCGCAAAAAATAAAAACTTGAAGGATATTGAATTATTAATGAGGAATACCGAGCAAGTGGGAAGAGTTATTAGCGAATACATAGGTATGGGTGATTGGCGTTTAGGGTTTATTTACCGGGATAATATACGCAAGGTCACTCCAGAAGACGTGCAACGGGTAGCGCTTAGTTATTTTAAACCTTCGAATAGAACTATAGGAATGTTTATCCCCGATAGCAAGCCTGAAAGAGCAGAAATGCCTCCTGCTGTGGATGTTGCGGCTTTAGTAAATGGTTATAAAGGAGATGCCGCTATTTCACAAGGTGAAGACTTTGATCCTTCTCCAGCAAATATTGAAAAGAGAACTTCCAGAGGAAAGGTACCAAATTCAATTGAATGGGCTTTCCTTCCTAAATTAACTAAAGGAAACTTAGTAAACGCCAGCATGACCCTTAGAATTGGAGATGAAGGGAGCTTAAAAGGAAAATCGATTATAAGTCAATACACAGCCTCCATGTTATCTAAAGGTACGAAGACTAAAAGCGAACAAGCTATCAAGGATGAATTGGATCGTTTAAAGGCGAGAGTTAATATTTTTGGATCGGGTTCTACTGTGAGCGCAACCATACAAACTACCCGAGAGAATTTACCCTCTGTCATGAATTTGGTTGTTGATATGCTTAAAAATCCTGCTTTTAATGAAAAGGAATTTGAAGAATTAAAAAATGAGGAATTAGCAGGTATTGAAGAACAGAAATCAGATCCTCAAGCTTTAGTTGGTATTGCCTTTAGTAAACATCTTAATCCGTATCCAAAGGATGATGTGCGTTATGTAAATGACCTGGATGAAAGTTTACACGATATAAAGAATTTGAAATTGGAAGATTTAAAAATGTTCCATAGTGAATTTTATGGTGCTTCAAATTCGAGTATTGCATTGGTTGGCGATTTTGATGAGATGAAAATGAAAGAAATATTGACCAATGAACTGGGTCCGTGGAAAAGTAAAAAAGCCTATCGCAGATTGGAAGACAAATATTTTGATGTTGCGGTGGTTAATAAAAATATAGAAACTCCGGACAAAGCAAACGCTATGTTTTTAGCTGGCAGTAATCTTGAAATAAAAGATAGTGATCCAGAATATCCAGCTATGTTATTGGCAAATTATATTCTTGGAGGTGGATTTTTAAATAGCAGGCTGGCTACACGAATTCGTCAAAAAGATGGCTTAAGCTATGGTGTGGGTTCACAATTTAATGCGGATGCATTGGATAAGTCAGGAGGTTTTACTGCCTTTGCAATCTATGCACCAGAAAATCGAGATAAATTGGAAATTGCTTTTAAAGAAGAAATTGAGCGAGTGATCAAAGATGGTTTCACTGAACAAGAAATGATGGATGCACGTACTGGAATGCTGCAATCCCGGAAGGTCAATCGATCGCAAGACAATAGTTTGGCGGGTTTATTGAATTATAGTTTATTTTTAAATCGAACGCTGGTATTCACTGAAGATTTGGAAAAGAAAATTAGTATGTTAACGGTAGATCAATTAAACCAAGCTGTCAGAAAACATATTAAAATGGAGAAACTCAGTATGTTCAAAGGAGGAGATTTTGCGAATAAATTAAAAAAACCATAAACACTAAGTATACCCGTTGCTTATTCTCCTAGGAGAAAAGCAATCAAACTAATGCAGCATAACGATCTAGTTTTGCTGCATTTTTGTTTGGAGTATTATTTGAACCGAATTAACCAAAGTTTTATTTAGATTTCAAACCAATTATTTGCATGATTGATTGTGAATACCTGAAATTTTAGATTTTCTAATAAAAATCCTTATTTTGTGTAAGACTTTTACTGATTAATTGAAATAAATTGTACCCTGAATCCTCTTCCGAGAAGATTTTCAAGTACATTTCCGAACGATTTTATAATGGTAATAAGGAATATGTCGATGATTTATGTGGAATTCTGAATCTACAGAAATCTACCGTCTACAAAAAATTACGGGGAGAAAGCCCTTTACACATAGATGATGCATGCCTATTGGCTGAACACTTCAAATTAAGTTTAGATGAAATAATGGGGTTGTCGAAAGGTAGAATTTATTTCGACTTTCCTGCGATGCATCAAAAAATAAAAAATTCCCAAGATTATTTAGAACCTATAGTACTCGATCTTGAAAGATTGTTGTTGGTTAAGCCTAAGATATACTATGCGACTAAAGAGTTGCCCTTGTTTTATTATTTTTCATCACCAGCTTTGGCGGCCTTTAAATTTCATGTATTTTATAATATTATTTGGCGAGAAGATAAAAATGCATGGATAAAGTTTAGCCTGAATCAATATATTTTAGATCAGCAGTTTATAAACCAAACCCGTAAAATTTCAGAATTATATATGAATTTTGATAGCAATGAAATCTGGAATATTAATATTTTGGATAATACGCTAAATCAAATTCGATATTTTTTAGAGAGTGGACTATATGAGGAAGCCGAATTGAGTCTATCGCTCTGTGACGAAATGTCCAAGCTGTTGGAAATTATTTCAAAAACACTGGAGACTGGAAATAAATCTCATTGGAAAAGGAATAAAGAAGGAGGAGGATTCATTAACATTTTCAATAACGAAATAGCGCATACTAACAATGTCATATACATCAAAAGTGAAAGTATACGAGCAGTTTATAGCACGTATGACAATCCTAATTTTATGAGAAGCTTAAATACCCAATTATGCGATTACACGGAAAGTTGGTTTCATAGATTGGAGAAACATTCAAGTGCATTGACTTTAGGAAACGTAAAAGATAGGAAAAATTTTATCAATTATTTGCAAGTCAGAATAGAAAAAACAAAATTATGGGTGGAGACTTTTATTAAATCAAATGCATCTTAAACAGGGATTTAATTTTTAAGGTCTCAAATTTATCGTCAAATGTAAATTCCCAAAAATTTCTTTTGTTAGTTTATATTTTTAATTGAATCAAGGTTCCATTTGACCCACAAAGAAAGTAGACATTTTCATACACAAAAATATCCAAATAACTTACCTCAGGCAATCCCTCCAAACGAATCCAATCTTTTCCACCATTTTCTGTTTTCCAAACTAATCCGGACTCTCCTGAAACCAAACCCTCCTGTACGTTTTTAAATGCAACTGCCCTTAAGGGTGCATACGCTGTAAATATGCCAGAACTTTTGCGCAAAAAAGTAAAATGGTAACCCCCATCATTTGAATGCAAAATGTTGCCAGAAATACCTACTATAAATATATTCTTTTGATCCAGAGTAAAAATGTCCCGAAAGTGGTCTCCATTATAAGGTAATGTATCCCAATGAAATCCGTGGTCTTCTGATCGAAGAATAATACCAAAGCCACAAGCAATCCAACTTGAATCTTTCACAGCAGCGATCGCGTCTAATTCATGATCGATCTCCAGGTATTTTAAAAATTGATTAGATACTCTATCGAAGGATTCTATATATCCAATCCTGAAGGCTTCACCACCAGCCATTAGAATATGCTGATCATCAGAAATATCAATTCCTCTGTAAAAGCGATAATCCCCTGAAAAAAAAGAAACTACGGTATCTTTAGTAATATTATAAATTTTATCGATTCCGGCGCACCACAGATCTGAATGTGCGTTATATGATAAACAAAAAATTTCTTTATCATACACTTTATTTGAAGCCCAGGGATTTGAAAGAGTATTTGTTTTTAAAACAATCCCGGCCTTCCAAGTTTCACCTCCTACTAATATTCCACCCGTACTGTTGTTAAAATAAATACCTGTTAATTCACTAGAAGTTTCTGTGGGCAACAGTTGGTATAATACAGACTCCGATTGTTGACAGGAACAGCATATGACTAAAATTTTAACTAATAAGACGCATAATCTATGTGATTGAAACACTACTGCACTCGTTTGTAAAATGTAGGAAAGCTGACTGTGCCATACTGGGCGCATTTAAATTTGAGATAGTCTTTTATGTGATAGTTATTACTGAAACTTATAAAAAAAGTACTCAAAAGCTCAAATTGCATATTTCTCGAATTAGGTTTAGGAAAATACACAATATGTTGAATGGTACCATCTGGATTAAAAAAAACATTTAACCAAAGTTTTAAACCATTCAATTCAAAATTATTTTTTTTAGCATACTCTTCCATGTCTAATAAAAAAGTAGACCAAAGGTCAAAGGCTTTGATTAAGTCATTATCATATGCCTGAATCAATAAATTGCTATAGGTATTAATCAGTTTTTCATAGGCTTGTTCGTACTCACCCAGAAGAAATGATTTAGGAAGTTTTAATTCATCCTGGATCTGAAGTCTTTCAGTGGCGCTTTGGGCATTAATTTGACCAATGCTCAACATCACGAAAAGGCTTAAAAAGTAAAAAGGACTTAATAAATCATGGCCTATCCGAATGAACTGAGGTAAATAATATTTTGCGACCATATTTATAATAACCAGCAATTTAGAATTAAAATTATCAATTTTATTTATCTTTTGGAAATCTATGATTAGCTTCGATGTTTGATATATTAAATAAAATTCAACTATGTTTATTGATATTGTTTGTGCATTAATCTTAGCGACCTCATTTTACTTGGGTTATACGAAGGGCATCATTAAAACAGTTTTTGGTATTTTGTCTATCATTATTGGGCTTTTGGTAACTCTGAAGTTTTCGTACTTAGTAATTGGTTTTTTGGAGCGCTTTCTTACCATTGATCCTAGACTTATTATCATAATTGGGTTTGTATTGACTTTTATTCTAGTACTTATCGGTATTAGGATGATTGGAAAAGCTCTCGAAAAATTGTTAGAAACAGCACACATCAATTTTGTAAATCAATTGGCTGGCGGGCTTTCTTCAGCTCTCATTGCCCTTTTAATTTTTAGTTATTTTATTTGGTTCTTAAATCAGCTCAAGGTCATTTCTCCAGAAACAAAATCGGCTTCTTTTAGTTATCCTGTCCTTGAATCAGTTCCTGAAAAATCTAAGATAGTATTTGCAAAAATCAAACCATTTTTTAGTGAGTTCTGGGATAAAACTCAAAAAGCAATGGATAAAGTTGAGAATAAAGAAGACAATAATGATACCCCATCTCAATAGGTGGTAAAAATATCTAGCCCACGTTTATGCAAGTTATTAGCAATCAATAACTTTCGTGAAGCAGTTTCCACAAATGATCTTTTAGTTCTTCAAGACCTTTGTTTGTAACTGATGAGATGAAGACATGAGGAATAGAGTCTGGCAGCTCGTGTTCAATAAGTTTTAGCCACTCAGGTTCAGCTATGTCTGTTTTGGTTATCGCTAAGAGTCTCGGTTTGTCCAATAATTCCGGATTGTGCTGGCTGAGTTCGTTCAGAAGAATTTTGAATTCTTTTTTAATATCCTGGCTATCACAAGGAATTAGAAAGAGTAACACGCTATTTCGCTCGATATGTCGTAAAAAACGCGTTCCCAAACCCTTGCCTAGATGCGCATCCTCAATGATTCCTGGAATATCTGCCATAACAAACGAGGCGTTATCCCTATATTTTACTATGCCGAGGTTTGGTGTAAGTGTGGTGAAGATATAATTTGCAATCTTGGGTTTAGCGGCAGATACAACAGAAAGCAAGGTTGATTTACCAGCATTAGGAAATCCAACTAGGCCCACATCAGCCAAAACTTTTAACTCAAGAATTCTCCAAGCTTCGACGCCTGCCTCGCCAGGCTGGGCATAATCTGGTGTTTGGTTGGTAGCTGAGGTAAAAAAACTATTTCCTTTGCCACCCCTACCTCCCGAAAGAAGTATCTTCTCTTCCTTATCTTCTGTTATTTCAAATAGTTTTACCCCTGTTTCAGGATCCACAGCTACTGTACCTAGGGGCACTTCAACAATCACATCCTTTCCATCGGCTCCGGTCGAAGTGTTTTCACTGCCTGCGACCCCGTTTTCTGCAAAAATATGTTTACGGTATTTTAGATGTAGTAAAGTCCACAATTGTGCGTTTCCTTTAAGAATAATATGGGCACCACGTCCACCATTTCCACCATCCGGCCCACCTTTAGGATTGTGTTTACTACGGAAGAAATGTACGCTTCCTGGGCCACCATTTCCAGAACGAAACATGATTTTTACGTAATCGACAAAATTTTGGTCCGACATGATAGAGTAGCTAAAACATTAAAGATATGGAAGAGAATATAAAAATTTGGCAGCAGCATGGATTTACATCAACGAATATAAGGCTTCCCGTCTCTTACACTAATAAAGTTTTATCAATAACTGCGCAAAGTCGATCAAAAATTTCCATTATGGTGCCCGAACCATTTATTTGAAAAG
Organism: Bacteroidota bacterium; assembly: GCA_030856215.1. Taxonomy (GTDB): domain Bacteria; phylum Bacteroidota; class Bacteroidia; order Chitinophagales; family Saprospiraceae; genus Vicinibacter. The sequence goes on along the minus strand of JALYPU010000110.1, from coordinate 13,265 downwards.
ACTTTCCATTAATTTCATAATAATGGAAGACATCACTTGTTTTTAAACGATATTCGTCCATTCTCTTGCGGATTATTTCTTCATTACTATCGTCTGGACGACCTGAATTCAATCCACGGTTCAATATCCTACAGACGATTTCTTCATCAGTGACCTCCAAGGCTATTAAAGCTTGGATGGATTCAGATTTTTCAGCCAACATCTCATCTAATGCCTTTGCCTGAGCAATTGTTCGAGGGAAACCGTCGTAAATGAAACCATCAACTTCTACCAAAGATTCCACTTTTTTGCGGAGCATACCAATGGTTATTTCATCGGGGACCAGATGTCCCTCATTCATATATTCCAAGGCTTTAAGCCCGAGCTCTGTTTTTTGACTGATTTCAGAACGAAAGAGATCTCCAGTAGAAATATGGGCTAATTTAAATTTTTCCACTAATAAAGCAGCCTGGGTTCCTTTTCCACTCCCGGGTGGTCCAAAAAGAATCAAATGAATCATAATTGATTTATTGAGCCGCTAAGATATATAGAATGTGGATTTTTTATTTTTGAGAAAGGTCATTTTCCTTTTTATAGCTGTTAAGGCTTTTAACAAAACAGATTCTCTTTGACCAATAATCGGATTCCCAAACATTTTCTTCGATAACTCCTCTGGAAGACGAGCTATGGATCATAAGAAGTTTTTTGTCTGTTTTTTTAGAAATAATGCCAACATGGTTAATTCGTTTTGGGCTTCCGAAAAAAACGAGGTCTCCCTGTTTGGCTTCATTTATGTCAATGGTCTTACCACACGTGGCCTGACATGCTGCGCTAGCAGGCATTGAATAGGTCATTTTGCCTAGAACATAAATTACAAAACCTGAACAATCGAAGCCTGATGGCGTCTTACCTGCCTGAGAGTATTTAGTACCAATGAATTCTTTTGCCAAGTCTATAATAAGGCTTCTTTTTTGATTTTCACTGAGCGTATCTGTGGGTACTTTGCTTATATAGCGGACTTTTTTTGGACTTGCTGAACAGCCATATAGCAGCATACAAAGCAATAACACTAGTAGGCTTCTGCAATTTTGCGACAGAATATTGAGGACCATAATCGTAGTTTTCAATGTAAATATAACATATTATAAATATATTTAATATGTTACTGCTCACTTTTAACAAAATATTTATATATTTTGAAAAGTCGGGCAAGGTACAACTTAAAAATTATTATCTTGCATATGAGAATTACTAGATATTTTAGAACACCTTAATAGCACATTTATGATTCAAGCCGAACGCAAGCATTGCGAGATCTGCCAGTCTGCCTTTGTAGGTCGAAGAGATAAGCGATTTTGTACGGACAACTGCCGGGCTCTTTTCCATCAAAGGCATCGGCAAAAGTTGCCTTCCCTAGTAAAAGAGATCGATCAGATCTTAAAGCGAAATCGTCAAATATTAGCAGCTCTTAATCCAAAAGATAAAATTCAAGTTAACGAAAGCCGTTTGCTTGGATTAGGATTTCATTTTAACTTTTATACTAGTTGTTATCAGGATAAACATAGAAAACAATATTTTTTTTGTTATGACTATGGCTACTTAAAAATGTCTGCGAGCTCCTATCTTATATTTAAAAGCACCTAAATTTAGTCAGTGAGTCCTTAGCACAAATACTGACCTAAGAATCTGGGACGAGACTGGAAATTCCTAGAATATTAAAACGTATACTATTTATAACAGGAAAGGGATTTCAAATTAATAATAACCCTACTTTAAGGAATGCATGTTTATTGTAAATAGTATTGTTGAAAAAATGAAATTGAGTATTATAGTAACTTATACTCAATTTCATTTATAACAATAATTTATCCCTTAATAAAATTCATTAGACCTTTTTGTAACTCGTCTTTATTCATTACGGGGAAAAATTCCACATCCGCCTCAAAATTAACGAAAAGCAATTCAGCGATTGGAGGAATTTCTGAAGACTCCTTCATATCAAAAAATATGAGCCCAGTCCTTGTTCCCTCAATAGTTGAAAAGTATGCAGCTTCTGGCTTAGTTAATTCCATCAATTTATCAAGTATAACTGGAAGTTTGCCGGATTTTATCGCTTCATTTGCAAGATCGACGTCCAATGAAAATTTTAGTAATGTGCGCATATTAATTTTTTAATTAGTTTTAAAAATGATTTATAGAGTATTTGTATTTTGGATTAAGTATTTTTCCATTTACTTTTTATACGTTTTTTTATTGGCTTTCAATTGAGTATTTAGTGCATTGGTATCAAACTCCACCCATCCTTTCAGTATTTTACCCGAATCATTTAAATGATAATATCCAAGCCAGGGCACATTGATTTTTGCATTGGTAGCAGGCTGACCCATAAACTTACCTTTATTAGTTCCGGTGACGTGCCCGCGTACAGTTACATTATTTCCTGAAACTGAAATTTCATCTATGTTTCTTTTTATATCAGGAAAAGCAATTTTAAATCCCAAGATTCCTTTAATCATATCAGCCTTAGACGTTTCAACACCCGCAAAATAACTAGTTGATTTATTTGCCCATAGACTCATAAATTTCTCTGCGTCTCCAAGATCAGAGGCGGATAGAAGTTCCCTAATAACGTTTTCATTTCGTAGAGATGTGTTTATCCCCGCCATAAGCTGTGTTTCTAAAGACTTGGAATCAAACTGTACAAAGCGATTCTTAATTTTTCCTTGACCATCCATTTCATCGAGGACCAAAAACGGCAGCTTTACTTTATTTCCCGTTGGAGGATTCCCCATCATTGATCCGGTATTGGTGCCGTAAAAAATACCTTTTGTAGTTACATACTTACCATCAGAAATAATTTCAACTATTTCATGTCTGATATCCGGAAATCCAGTTTTTTGTGCCGTCAATATTCCTTGAAAAGCTTGAATAGGAGAAGGTTCAGGAAGAAATGGATTTGAAATGCTAAAATCTTTCGTTGTGTATTTTTGAAATTGATCCGTTTGTCCTGCATCCATAGCTACGAATAAATCTCGGACAGTTTTTTCAGCAATTTTTTTTGGGTCTGGAAGCCCAGCCAATAATTGTGTCTCCATGAGTTTTAAGTCAAATTGGGAAGTGATACTTTTTATTTTTCCCTTACCATTTAATTCAAACAAGGAAATATAAGGAAGATTAATTTTATTACCAGTGGGAGGATTTCCCATCATGGAACCCGTGTTCGTTCCTTTTACATTTCCTCGAACAGCCACTCTGTTGTCATCAGCGAACCAATAATTAATTTCATGTTTCATATCAGGAAAGGCTGTATTAAACCCTAGGCCCATTCCTTTCCAGGCTGTCTTATTAAATGGTGTTGGAGCCATGGGGGTTATTGCAGAAAAATCATCAGTCAATAGAGTCATTAAGACATCTACTTTTCCTGCATCCAACCATGTAAAATAATCGGTAATAATTTTACCTGCCTTTTTATCTTGTGCCGGAAGTAAAGACATATTTATCCCTATACAAAAGATGATAAAGAGAATTTGTTTTGTTTTCATTTTATTTTATTTTTAATAATTGAAGATTAATATTCACAAAATATAATTTTTTTTTAAATTCTAAATTCATTGGAATAGGGATGTCATCCTTGCCCTTAAGATAGCTTATTTTACCTTTACTGACTTTGTTTCAACTGTATTTACGGAAAAATAGCCACCTCGGTTTTTGGTTTAATCATTTTTATTAGCCGTGGTTGTATTTTATGCTGCATTAATTTAAAAGCCATGAAGGTAAGATATGAGTTTAAACCTTTTCATATCTTCATAGTCCAAATAAAAAAATTGATATGAATAAACTATTGCTCATTCTTAGCTTTTTCACGCTAGCTCTATATCCAAAGGTTAACGCCCAAGACTCCATGGAAGAAATTCCGGGGGATCATTTCAGTCTTGAAGGGGCTTTGGAATTATTTAAAAAAGCAAACTCTCCTGAAGATTTTGAAAAGATGTTAAACACCGAAGGTAACCTTGTCAATAACCTAGATCTGAATGGGGATGGTGAAATTGATTATGTTCGTGTAATTGATAGAGCTGATGGTGATGTTCATGCGATGATATTACAAGTGGCAATAAGTGAAGATGAATCACAGGACATTGGCGTCATTGAAATAGAAAAAGATGGCAAGGAATCGGCTATTTTACAAATAATAGGTGATGAAGAAATTTATGGAGAGACAAAAATAATAGAACCTTTTGAGGAATCTGAAATCCAAGGGGACAAGAAAGATAAAGGGCCATCTGTTTATTTAGCTCCCGAACGGATAATTGTTAATGTTTGGGGATGGCCTTCTGTGCGATTTGTATATGGTCCTGCCTATCGTCCCTGGGTTTCTCCTTGGAGATGGCGTGCTTACCCTGTTTGGTTCCGACCATGGAGACCACATCCATTAGCCTATATGCATGTTCATCGCCCCCGTGTTTATGTGGGATTTCATACCGCTCCTACACATCGTGTCCTTCATGCTCACAGCGTGTATACTCCACATCGAAAATCTTCAACCGTGGTAAGAACAAAATATAAAGTAAATGTGGATCACAGAAGGCATCACAATAAGGTAAAAGTTACTAAAACCACTACCACCGTGAAGAAGCAAGGCGGCACTACCAAAGTGAAACGTACTAAGACCACAAAAACAGTCAAGAGAAAATAATAGAAGGATCGATAGTAGAGGATTTAACGTTTTATTACAAATTCATCCTGGTCTTTTAAAAAAGGGTAAGCTCTTCTAAAAACCTGCATAGGATATAAATCCAAAGAAACAGATTTGACTCCTATAGAACTATTAAGTTCGACCATACAATCTCCTTCATAATTGTATACGGAAGAATCGCCGGAATATTCAATTGCATTTCCATCCGTTCCAATAATATTTACACCGGCTAGAAAGCATACATTTTCAATCGCTCTAGCCGGCAATAAACTGTTCCAAGCTTTTCGACGTTTGGCAGCAAAATTAGCCACACAAATCATGAGGTCTACTAGCTGCGTGTTTCTCATCCAAACTGGAAACCGAAGGTCATAACATATCAATGGCATGATTTTCCAGGATTTAAAAGTGAAAATCTGTTTATCCTGACCTGCAGTGTAATAATTTTCTTCGCCGGCTAAACTGAATAAATGACTTTTATCATAAATTCTTATTTCCGTAGATAAATGATCCACCCAGATAAATCGATTGTAATACTTTTCCGCTTCGAGAATGATCAAACTTCCACAAACTGCGCACTGAAATTTGTGTGATATTTGTTTCATCCATTGAACGCTTGGGCCATCCATTGTTTCAGCCAGAACTTTAGTATTCATGCTAAATCCAGTAGTGAACATTTCTGGTAATATTATGATATCTGTTTGATCAGTAAGCTGAAGGTTCAATAATTCAGTTAAATGTTTTCTATTGGCTTCAGGATTTTCCCAAATTGTGGAAGATTGAACCAAGCTGAGATTTAGTGCAGACATTTAATGCAAATTAATGGTATTTTATTAAATAAGCCTATATTCTAATTAATACCATAATTGAATACTTTGGAAATAATCAGCAGAACTTATTTTAAGTATATAGATTCCATGTTGTCCAAAACAATTCTCCAATAAATGATCCGTTCGATTTCCTTTTTGGATAAGCTTAGTATCTGTACAAATGAGTTTTCCCATAAGGTCATAAATATGGAATGCCAATTTTGTATCCATTTGTAAATTTGTAAACGTTTGAATTCCTCTAGTGTGGGTGTTTATATTGGCTTGTATTAATGCATCATTTCCAAATCCTGATATTTTTAATCCACTGAATTTTAATATTATTTCATATTCATGTAAGCTGTCGTCATATGCCAGTGCCGCAACACCTGACGGATCAAGTTGTAAATTGAGATCACCTCCCTTACTCAATTTTTTATTCCAGATTATTGAGAATAAAACGTTTGGTTTTGCATTCATATTATTAACAGATTCCCCATCCCAAGCAATATGAATGGTTCCATTTTTCAAGTCATGAAGTGATGCATGTTCTTCGTTGATAGTTATTGATTTAGAATAGATACCTTGAAATTCAAATAATTCAGGATCGAAATGCAAGCTATATTGTAAGGCTTGAACAGAATATGGAGGACTAAAATAAAATTTACTTTCCACCAAATTGTTATCTAACCATTCATTTTGATAATTTAAGATGGCTTGTGCTGAATTCCTTTGTTTTAAAATTGCATCTTGCTTCGAAGCCTTTGCAGAATTATTTACATCTCCCATTTTAATTCCATAAAAGTTCTTAACTATTTTATTTGGAACGGTCAGCGTAATTGATTCACAGTAATTCACTAGATTTATGGGACTAGGATTATTCAAGTCTGTTAAGACAATATCAGTGGGAATGAAAACCCAGCTGGGTGATTTTAAAAAAGTATCCTGAAGTCCTAAAATCGTCCGACGAATTTCTGAAATATCCGAGGCGGTGATAATTTTGTTTTGATTGACATCTGCAGCTAGCAATAAATAAGGAGAGTTCAATTTCTGACTTCCCAGAATGTGTTTCCGAATAGTAACAACATCCGCAGTAGTGACCCCATTTACTACATCATCCTTTCGGTTTGGGCAAACCAAATAATTTCCGCTACTAAGGTCTCCAAAAAAATAATTTTTAACATGCTTTTCTTTAATAGAGGCTCTAGTATCTATTAAAGAAATAGAACCTTCCGACAATGGATCAAATAAAGGCGTAATAATGTTCCCTCGAATTTGTGCAGACATGCAGTTGAAAGCACAAATAGCAAGATTATCGTGAATGTAAACAGTCAGACTACAAAAATCCGTATTACCACTTTCGTCTTCCACCCATAGTTGGAACATCAACTTGTATTCATCACAAACACCTACCGCCACAAAATCATCACAACAAATTTGAATTGTTTTTTTAGTAGGATCTCCATCAAAATAAAAATTTAAATTTTCTTTAGAAGTCATGTCATCGAAACTACCTTGATCAAAGTCTTTGGCATTCAGCGTAACACAACCATTATCTTTAATATTAATTGGGTCATAGCTGTCAAAGCAAGAAGCAGTTGGTGCCACGGTATCTATATAAAAGAGTTTTCTATTCGAACTTGAACCATCTATATTGCGGAGGCTAGTATGTGAAGATCCTTTAAATCCTGCCAGGAAAAATATTCCCAATAGAAAAAGGGAAAAATTAAATAATATTTTATAATTCATTCTGTATCAATAAATAATGTGTAAAAATACGAAAACTGCTTCAAGAAAAACTTAAACGAAGGCTTTAACTAAATTCTAATGGGTTCTTAATATCAAAGAATGGATTCCAATAATTAGCGAAATATTTCTAATAACCTATTACTTTTTATTTGAGCATTAATAAAACATGAAATCTATAATGCTTCTATAACGGCTGCAATCCCCTGACCACCCCCGACACACGCTGTGGCAATTCCATAACGTTGCTTTCGTTCACTCAAAGAATTTAATAAGGTCATGGTTAGTCGCGCTCCGCTAAATCCTAACGGATGGCCTAAGGCAATTGCGCCTCCATGTATATTTACTATATCTGGATTTAATCCAGCTTCTCGGATGACGGCCAAAGATTGCGATGCAAAAGCTTCATTGAGTTCAATTAAAGAAATATCACTAAGAGATTTACCTGCTTGTTTCAATGCTTTTGGTATGGCAGCGCAGGGTCCAATTCCCATATATAATGGATCCACACCTGCAACGCTGCAAGATACTAATCGACCAATAGGGTTTAGCCCAAGACTTTTTACTAAAGAAGCGCTCATTACAATTACAAAACCTGCTCCATCGCTAGTTTGAGAAGCATTCCCAGCTGTGACCTTGCCGTTTATAGCGAATGCTGGTTTTAGAGTGCTTAAAATGGCCGTGGTCGTTTCTTTTCGTATGCCTTCATCTTTGTTGACTGTAAAATTTCGTTCTTTCTTTTGATCTTCTTCCACATAACGCTCATTTATTCCGATGGGAGTAATTTCCTTCTCAAAGAAACCTCGCTCCTGGGCTGATGCTGCTTTTTGGTGGGATTGAAATGAAAATAAATCCTGATCTTCTCTAGATACCTGGTATTTTTTAGAAACCGCCTCTGCAGTTAGGCCCATTCCAATGATATAATCCGGATGCTCCTTAGCAACTTCATAATTGAGAGCGAGTTTGTATCCTTCAATAGGAATTTGACTCATACTTTCGACACCACCAGCTATATAACATTCACCCATGCCAGCTCGAATCTTTGCTGTGGCGATGGCAATAGTCTCTAGTCCGGAAGCACAATAACGATTTACTGTCATGCCGGCGGTCTCTTTACCAATCGCCCTTAATGAAATTTGTCGGCCAATTTGCAATCCTTGTTCTCCTTCGGGATTTGCACAACCCACGATGACATCATCAATGAGACTTTTGTCCAATTGAGGGACTTGTTTTAATAATGCTTGGATGACACTTACTGCCAAGTCATCAGATCGCATAAATCGGAAACCTCCTCTTTTTGCTTTTGCAACTGCCGTTCTGGAATAGGCTACTATATAAGCTTCTTGCATGTTTATTTTATTTAAGCTAAAGTAAGAATTAATATCAATGGAACCTAAAATAGATAGTTCTTTACCTCGAATTAATATTAGCGAATACTTTATATTGATTTAAATAATATTTTTACCCAAAATAATTTTGACATTTAATTATCAAATGGTGAACATCAAATGGAATGCAATACATCAACGAATAAGTTAGAAGAATAATTTCATGAAAAATTTAATTTTAGGTGGTCTTTTTATCATTTTTCTATCATGCACTATAAATTATAAACCTATTTCAAGTTTTCAGTCAGAGATTATCCAAGCAGATAAAGCCATGTCTGAACTTGCCGGTCAGATTGGATTTCTAAAGGCTCTCCAGGAATATGCTCATGATGACATGGTTAAATTAAATGATGGTGATTTTCCAATAATTGGCAAGAAAGCTTTTATTGAAAAGTATAGAGATGCACAAGATACTAAATCGCTCCAATTGTCTCCAATAAAAGCAGAAGTGGCAGAATCTGGAGAGCTGGGATATACCTGGGGAAACTGGATCCTAAATCAACAGGACACCACATTATTTGGTAATTATTTTACTGTGTGGAAAAGAAATGACTACAAAACTTGGCGAGTAGTTTTGGATGGGGGAAATAATACCCCTCCTCCAATGGACGATAAATGAATTGTTATTGTACTTAATTTCAACAAACTTTGAATAAAATGAATGATCCAAAAAAATATTTTCAATTATTATTTTTAGATTTTTGTTTTTCCATTTAAATAAAGTTTTTCTTTTATAAGCCACCACAACTTCTGCGGCCATTTTCTATCCATACAAGGTCTCTCAATCAATATAAAAAAAATAACTGACGCAACCAGTATAAAAAAAATCATTAAAATACTGTAAGCAAGGTAATCAGCAATGAAGTAATTACTAAAGTAGAATTTGCGAATTAAATAGAATCCAGTCCCTGAAATAATTTGATTATGAAATAAATAAAGAGTATAACACATTCCGCCTATCACTGTAATCCAAGGATTGGTAAAAAAACTTTTCCAGAATTTACGAAACAAAACCAAATAGAAAAATAAAAATAGAAAAACGAGTTGGGCGCTACTTAAGGCTGCTTTTAGTGGGTCATTAAATTTTCCCATATAGGTAATATCGGTAACCCAGATCCCAATTATTAGGGCAGCAGCTGTCAGTATTTCAACAATAAGGGTCGGAGTGGACCATTTTTTATCTTTTTGAATGACGTAAAGATCACATAATAGTATACCAAGTGTAAAAAAATGAAAGTATTCATATAAACTATAATATTCAGGTTTGTAAAATTTAGAAATTATAGAAATAAAAAACGTCAAAAATATCAAACCTTGATATCGCCATTTTCCCAATTTGTAAATACCAGCCAAAATAAAAGGAGCTAATAAATAAAACTGGATCTCGATTTCTAAACTCCAAATGACATTATTGACTAATGGATGATGATAGCGGTCAAATACGAATCCGTGAGAATAGAATAAAGAGGCCAGAAAACTTGACCGCAATTCTTCATGCGTTTTTAAATCAAGGAGATACACATAGATCCAATAAAATAGAAGTAAACTTATAATATAAGGAGGCTCCAACCTGGTGAGCCTTCGCATTAAAAAATCTTTAATAGTAGGATGATTTCCGTTACCATGATAGTAGTTGCAAAAAGGTAAACTAACGATAAAGGCACTGATAATAAAAAAGATTTGAACGCCAAAATGTCCTCTAAGGCAAAGAGAGTGTAAGAACGAAAAATTTTCTTTAGCGAAGTTATATTGATTAAGATTTTCCCTAAAAATGAAATAGTCAATATGGTAGATAACAACTAAACTAATAGCTATAAATCTTAATCCATCAATCTCCGGTATGAATTTCCCGGTATTGGTAATTCGCTGCAACGAAATTTTGGAAAATAAAATCTGAAGCTTACGAAAGATTGAGATCATCGATGAATGGTATCTGTAACAAAGGACTAATTTCTAAGCGGTTTATTATTTTCTAACATATACTGGATGCGCTCAAGAGTTTTAGGTTCCGTGCATAAACTTAAAAAGGCCTCTCGTTCTAAATCCAATAAATAAGTCTCGCTCACTTTTTGAACTCCGGATAAGTCACCACCACATAGAACATAGGCCATTTTTTTTGCAATCTTGATATCATGTTCAGAAGCATAGCCGCCGGTGTATAAAGTATGAGCCGCTGCGTAAAGAGTGGCCAAGCCAGAACGCCCAAGTACGGTGATATCCTGGCGTAAAACAGGTGTCACATAATGGTCCGAAAGCTCTAACAATTTTAGTTTAGCTCGATGTATGTGTGTATTGCCATTTATACTGACCTCGTCTCGATGTTTTAACAAGTATCCCAAATCAAATGCTTCGTAAGCGGAAGTTGAAACAGATGCGGTTGCAATGGTTTTAAATTTTTCAATGAGTTGTGGAATGATTACTTCACCTTCTTTCATTTCATCCGAAAGCCGAAGTGCAAACTCCTTAGTTCCACCACCTCCAGGTATTACACCAATACCAGCCTCAACCAAACCGATGTATGATTCCACGGCACAAATTGACGCGTCACAATGCATTAAGAATTCTACACCGCCTCCGAAAACATAACCTTGCGTCGCACAGACCACAGGAATGCCTGAATATCTTAATCGCATGGATGTTTGTTGAAATAAGCGTACTGCCATATCCAATTGTTCATATTCTTGCTGAAAAGCCAACATACCGATTAGCATAAGATTAGCTCCAACAGCAAAATTAGTTGCATTATTTCCAATGACGATTCCTTTCCATCCTTGGTCTTCAGCCAATTGGATAGATTCTTGTAAACCTCTTAATATACCTTCACCAATTGCATTGTATTTACTTTTAAATTCAAGGCACAATACACCATCTCCAATATCATGTAGCTGTACCTCATCATTAGAAAAAACAGGTGATTTAGCTTCTGCGTAAAGGTTTAATTGAATAACATCTTCATGCCCTTTGACAATTTGATAATTTTTCGTTTGAGGGTTATAGCAAAATAATTTGCCATGATCATGAGAATAAAAATTTTTAAACCCGGCATCTTTCATTTCCGTTACCCAGCCTGAAAGATCTGCTTTAACTTCATTGATTAGTTGAATACCTGTCTCCAATCCGATGGCATCCCAATACTCAAAAGGCCCATATTCCCAACCAAAACCACTGCGCAGTGCATTATCCAAACTGTAAATGTGATCTGAAATCTCTGGAATTCGTTCTGCGCTATATGCAAAAAGATAACCAAGAGACTTTTTAATTAATTCTGCACCGGCATCTTTACATTGTATAATAGCCCTCAATCGACGAGGGATTTCATCGATTTGTTTGGAAATACGTAAACTTTCTAATGATTGTTTTGAGTCCAAGCTATATTCCTTTGTTTTAAGATTTAGAGCATGAATAATATTTTTACCGTTCTCATCTTTTTCATCTGTTTTAACATAGAATCCCTTTCCTGATTTATTTCCGTACCATTTATTATCAATTAGAAATTGGAGAAATTCAGGTAAACGCAAATCCTGGAGCATACTATCATGCGGACAATTTTTTTTCAAATCCTGGATAACATAATATGCCGTATCTAAACCCACAAGATCTGTTAGACGGTAAGTTCCAGATTTTGGTCTTCCCAGAGCGGGACCCGTTAATTTATCAACATCTGAAATGCTTAAACCTAATTCTTCGGTCAATTGAAATATTTTCGCCATAGAAACTACGCCTACCCTATTTGCAATAAATGCCGGGGTGTCTTTACATAAAACAGTTTGTTTTCCCAAATATTTTTTACCAAACTCCATTAGAAATGAAACCACTTCAGGATCCGTCTTTTGTGTAGGGATGATTTCTAATAATTTTAAATATCGAGGAGGATTAAAAAAATGTGTTCCACAAAAATTTCTCTTAAAATCTTCACTTCGACCTTCAATTAAAAAATGCATAGGAATACCTGAAGTATTGGACGTTATTAAGCTACCTGGTTTGCGAAGCGGTTCTATTTGTTCGTAAAGTTTTTGTTTGATATCTAGACGCTCTATGACAACTTCAATAATCCAATCGCAGCTACTTACTTTTATTAAATCATCCTCAAAATTTCCCGTTCGGATCCTCGATATAAAAGATTTATGAAAAATGTTAGATGGCCTTGTAGCTAAAGCTTTTTGGAGAGCCAAATTTACATGAGCATTTTTATCAAGATTGTCTTTAGCTGCTAAATCCAATAATAGCACGGAGAAACCAGCTCCTGCAAGATGACAGGCTATTCCAGACCCCATGAGCCCGGAACCTAAAACCGCTACTTGTTTAATTCTTCTGGAATTCATTTGGTAAAGATAATCCTCAAAGAATCATCCGATGTAAAATTCAATTCATATTATTCTGACGAATAAGAATTCGAATTAAGCAGCTCGCCCTCTTTTTATAGATTTTTAAGGACTTCAAAAAATTGTTTAAAATTGATTTAACTAAAATGATTCGAAAATAGATAGTCTAAATTTACTGAATATCAAAATGGCCTCTTTTTAAACACCTTAACCCACATTGCAGCGAATTCTCGCCAAATGTTAATGTTTTAATTTTTTTATGATATTTCTACCAATAAAGTGCCCTATCAGATTGAATAGAAAAACGATATACGGAGGGGGGTAGAGGATTAAT
>JALYPU010000095.1 GCA_030856215.1 Bacteroidota bacterium | reverse complement strand
CTATACGATAGGTTTGACACATTTGGGGATGTAGGGGGGAAATTAAATGAAACTCCTTATGTAGATACATGGGAAGAGGCTAAAAAACTGCAATCAGAGAAGGCCAAAGCAGTAGAATCCCTATTAGCTAACCAACCCCAACCCACAGGCAACACCCTAAAAGCAGAAACTACCAAAAAGGAAGTTGATGTACCTATCCTTGTAAGTGAGGTGGAGATTCCTAAGCTGACCACAGTTAAAGTTGATTTGAAAGGACTAACTCTTGATGAACTCAAAAATGTAGCTAAACAGTTAAGGCAGAAAGCGATTAACGCAAGAGATGCAGAAAAACAAGGGAAATCAGTTATAGGAGGTAGTCAATCTGTTGAAAATGACTATCAGGCTGTTAAGAAGTATATTTCAGAATTAGATAAACAATCCCAAAAGGAAGGTGATGTACCTATCCCTGTAAGTGAGGTGGAGATTGAAAAACAAGATGTTTTAAACCCTGATAGATATGTTGACGATTATTTGAACATGGATTTTAATGAGGAAAAAAATGCGATACCTGATATTCAAAAAGAAATAAATAAAATTCAGTCCTTAGTATATCCATTAACTGTTTATAGGGCAATAAATACGAAAATTGATAGAACAGAAAGGGGGTTTGATGGGGGGCATTGGTCAACGGATAAAGTAGTTGCTGAATCGTTTGGCGATAAATTAGAAGAAAGGGTAATTAATAGCGCATCCGAAATTGATTTGGAACAAACTATTCGCAGTAGAGTAATGAATCCTGCTGAAAAAGAAATTTATATACCCAAAAAGGAAGTTGATATAAAGAATCAGTTATCAGACTTTGGTGTTCAAGAAAAAGATGTAGATGCTACACATAACTTATTAAGCCAAGTGTTTAATACATTAAAAAAAGCAGGGTTAACAGCAGCTAAAAATTTAGGAGAATGGGTTGGTATTGGGAAAGGGGTGGAGCAGAAAGGTTCTTTGTTTCAGCCGACTATTTATGGGAATACAGGATTAGTTAAAAGCCCATCATTTGATAGTAAGAGTGCTGACAAGGCTATAAAAAGCGGAAGGGTTAAAACAGTATCTCCAAAAGAATCATTAGAAGGATTAACATTCGCAGTTACAAGACCTGATGACTTATTTGTTGGGGATATACACCATAATGGAGAAAAGGTAGGAAGTTTTGATGGCGGTGTTTTTTATCCATTAAATGGTGGCGAAAAAGGTAAAATGTGGGCATCTGTTAGTTCTGGATCTGCATCAGGATTTTCAAATCAAGCTAATAGGTCTTTATTAAAAAATAATGGGGTGGAACTTCCAAATGGTTTTGCAGGGGAAACATTAACTTATAAGAAAGGAGATGGGCAGAACGAATGGGTTGCTATAAATAAATCTGGTAAAGAGTTTTCATTTAAATTACCTGAAAATCCAAAACCAAAAAGCACTATTGTCAATTGTTTCTCCCCATTCTGGATTTAATCCATCATTAAATATTGTATCAATATCAATGATACTGGAGTCTGCTCTAAAAAATATAGTATCTCTATATCCAGCTGCATCCTCGAAATAAAAATACATCTCGAATTCTGCTTTCCTCTGCGCATAGCCAGTGGAAAAACATATTGTTAGAATAAATATTAGTAGTTTATTTTTCATAATTCTGTTTTTAGTTCATTCACTTAATGACTATTATCACATTAAGATGAATGTTTTCCCGGACTTTACTTAGGTTATCAATAATAAATATTCCATCTGAAGGATTGGGGAAAACAAAATAATTAAAAATGCTGTAATAAAAACCTTACTAAGATAAGCAGATAAACTATTAACCCACCTTAAAAAAAATAGATTTTTAATCCTGAAGAAATATACGCTTCACCCTTGGAGAAATTCCACAAAGAATTTCATAGGATATTGTTTCTTCCATTGCTGCCAGGGTTTCGATGGGAATATTCTTTCCAAATACTTCCACTTCCATTCCTTCATGCACATGATCCAAACCACTGATATCCAGCATACACATATCCATACACACGACACCTTTCAGGGCATATTTTTTACCTAGTAATTGGAGCTCATATCCCTTCAACCCAGCATTTCTAGGTAATCCATCCGCATAGCCAATACTCAGTATGGCAATTTTGCTTAGCTGATTAATTTTACCCGATCGGTTATAACTGACTGTTTCACCAGGATCCAATGTTTTTATTTGTGTAATTCTGGCTTTCAGTGTGTGGACTTTTTCTAGTTTTTTAGAAAAAATCGGATCAGGATCAATCCCATATAATCCTATACCTATTCTTACCATTTCATAATGGAAATTTTTGTGACGAATGATTCCAGAACTATTTAATAAATGGCGATCGGGTTTATATCCCAGGACTTCACAAATGGAATGGTACATGGTGATAAATACTTCGGCCTGCGCGTTTGTAAACGTGTCGTGTTCTGCAGAATCACTTCCAGATAAATGAGAAAAAATGCTTTTAACGGTATAACTGGGATGTGCCGACAACCATATTTTCAGTTCTTCCATTTCACTAGGCAAAAATCCCAGCCGGTGCATACCTGTATCCAATTTAATATGAATATCTGCCGCGGTAAATGCCCCCATTTCTTTTGAAAATCGCTGACACTGCGGTAGCGAAAAAAGTTCAGGTTCTAATTTATATTCCATCAATAAATTAAAATCGCAGCTACCGGTATTCATCACCATAATGGGAAGTTGAATACCTTTCTCCCTCAAAAGTATTCCTTCGTCGGGATAGGCGACGCTTAAATAGTCGATTCCTTTATGCTCCATAAATCGAGCGATCTCATAATGACCGGTGCCATATGCAGCTGCTTTAACTACCGCCATGATTTTAGTGTGTGGATCTAGACGTTTTTTAAATTCATGCAGATTATGTAACAGCGCTTTTAAATCAATTTCTAAAATAGTATCATGTTTGGATTTGGAATATTCATTGAAGAAGCGCTCCAATTGAAATTTTCGAGCGCCTTTGATCAGAATAAGTTCATTTTTTAATGACAAGGAAGAAATATGTTCCAGCAGCGCTTCTGTAGTTTGAAATGGGTGGAACAAAACAGACTCCGGTAAATGTTTTTTTAAGATACCTATTTCAGAACCTATGGCAATCACTCTTCGGATTTGATATTTTTTTATCAGGTCAACCACTTTTCTATAAAGTGTGTGGGAAGAATGTTGTTGTTGGAAATCTGTCAATAGTAACGTTCTGGGTAGTTGTTGATTTTGTTGTTCTACAAATCGTAACGCCAACTGCAACGATTGAAAATCCAGGCTATAACTGTCATTGATCAACACACATCCATTCCAACCTTCTTTTTGCTCTAAGCGCATAGACAATCCCTGCAAATCTTTTATACTTTCTTGTATGATAGGAATCGGAATGTTGAGTTCCAGTGAGCATACAATACAATGAATGATGTTTTCTATCGAAGCGAAATCATAGAATGGAACTTCAAAGTTGACCGGTTCATTTTGGTAAACCATACTCAGGATCTGTTTCCCTTGTTGCGTACTAGTATGTTGAAAATAATAGGTCCCTTTCTCCTTTAGTGACCAGGAAATGGCTTCTTTTTTATCAGCAAGTACTTCATGTATGCGAGTGTAATCGCGACAATATATTATTTTTTTACAGGTAGAAAATAGCAGAAGTTTTTCATTAATTTTTTCTTCCAACGATTGAAATCCTATGCTGTGAGCGTCTCCAATATTAGTGATGAGACCTATATCGGGTTTCATCATTTGGAATAGTTGTTGCATTTCGCCCGTAGTAGAAATACCCGCTTCAAAAATACCCATCTGGTCAGTACTATCCAATTCCAATAGTGAAAGGGCTACACCTAATTGTGAATTATAGCTTTTTGGATTTTTGCATATAGTAAAACTGGATTGTAAGATTTGGCTGAGCCATTCTTTCACGATGGTTTTACCATTGCTACCGGTGATACCAATGATGGGAATCGTAAATTGACTGCGATGAAAAGCTGCTAAGTGCTGCAATGCAATCAGAGGATCCGGCACTTTTAAGAAAACGGCATTTGGATAAGATTTGTCAGGAAAATGAAGGCCACAAACAAAAACCTTCACACCCCGGTCGATGAGATTGGGTATAAACTGATGGCCATTTGTATGGTCTCCTTGCAGGGCAAAAAAAACACTTTTTTCAGGATGTAACATATAGCGGCTATCAAACTCCACATATTGAATGGTCAGGTGGCTGAATTCCTGCACAACGGTACACTGAAATATGGATGCTAATGCTGAAACGCTGTAGTTCATGATAATAAATCAGCTCCAATGTCTCTGCGGAAATACTTTCCTTCAAATTGAATTTGATTGGCTGCCGACATGCTTTTTTCAACGGCTTCGGGAATATTTTTTCCAAAGGAAGTTACGGCAAAAACTCTTCCACCCGAAGTGACCAGTTTTTCATTCTTTACCATCGTTCCGGAATGAAATAAAATACCTTCAGATAAATTCTCATAAGTGCTTATTTCTTTGTCCTTTTCATAAGGTCCCGGATAACCTCCGCTCACGAGTACCACAGTGACAGCTGTATCTGAGTTTATTGTAAGATCAAAAGAGTCCAGTTTGTCATTTTGCGTAGCAAGGAAAAGTTCTATAATATCGGATTGAATTCTTGGGAATACCACTTCTGTTTCCGGATCGCCCATTCTGCAATTATATTCGATCACATAAGGTTCTCCACCCACATTTATCAAACCAAAAAAAATGAATCCCTGGTAGTCTATTTTTTCTGATTGCAGACCTTTAATGGTAGGTATAATAATTTTTGTCTTAACCTTTTCCATTAAAATTTCATCGACAAATGGAACCGGAGAGACGGCTCCCATACCTCCGGTGTTTGCTCCCTGATCACCTTCTCCAATGCGTTTGTAATCTTTGGCTACAGGCAGTAACACATATTGTTCGCCATTCGTCAAAGCAAAAACAGAAAATTCATGTCCGCTTAAAAATTCTTCAACGACCACCTGATTCCCCGCCTCACCAAATGCATCACTAAACAAAAGTTCCAGGGCTTCGCCAGCATCTTGATGTGTCGGTGATATGATGACACCTTTACCAGCGGCTAATCCATCCGCTTTAAGTACAATAGGAGGAATTTGTTTTTTTATAAAATCAAGGGCTTCATTTTTTTGAATTTTTGTAAAGGACTTGTAGTCTGCAGTGGGAATTTTATATTTCTGCATAAACTGTTTGGCAAACGTTTTACTGCTCTCCAGTTTAGCGCCATCTTTTATTGGACCAATTAGTATAGGACATTTTGGTTCCATCACTTTTATGATGAGATCCATCAAACCTAACGATAGCGGAAGTTCCGGACCACATATGACCATATCGATCTCATATTTTTTAATATAGTCAATCACTAAAAATAAATCTTCTGGTTTGCCTATTAAATTTATTGCAATGGCTGCTGTTCCAGGATTTCCAGGCAAACAATATAATTGACCTAATAACTTACTTTTTGACAAGCTTAATGCTATGGCATGTTCTCTGCCGCCGGATCCCAAAAGAAGAAGTTTGTACATTATGTTTAAATATGGGCAAAAGTAGGAGAATTGTGGCTGGAAAAATGAAAACGACTCCCTAATTATTAATGGGTTGCAAAATCTCAACGTATGAATGTTACCATAGTTTAGGTAGGCTTTAATTATTATAAATACACTGGATTTAATCGGGCTTCCTTCAAAATAGGCTAACTTGCAGCCTCCAAACCAAGATATCTTTTCTTTGTTTAATCAGCTAAACTTGTCTATGGATCCGGCCTCTTTAAAAACCTCCGACCGCAAAAAAGACCACATTGAACTGGCTTTTCAGGCTCATAGTGGACTAGAGGAGAATGATAGCCGTTTTGAATACGATCCCTTGCACGCCATACATCCCAAACTTGATGGAACACTACCTAGTAGTATTGCCGGTAAATCCTTAAAATTTCCCATTTGGATCTCTAGTATGACAGGTGGCACCGAGCATGCCCGAAAGATCAATCAACAATTGGCCATGATCTGCCAGGAATTTGGATTGGGTATGGGTTTAGGTTCTTGCCGGAAGTTGATCGAGCAGCCAGAATTATTTGAGGATTTTGACGTGAGAGATTATATAGGTGACCAACCTTTGTATGCAAATCTGGGTATTGCCCAACTCGAACAATGGGTGCAAGAAAAAAAGTCAAGTCACATTCTTTCGATTGTAGATCGCTTACAAGCAGATGGATTGATCATTCATGTCAATCCAATGCAGGAATGGATGCAGGAAGAAGGAGATCGTATTTTATTTCCACCCATTGAAACGATACAAAAAGTATTAGACTTAGTTTCTTTTCCAGTAATTGTCAAAGAAGTAGGCCAAGGATTTGGGTACCATTCTTTGAAAGCCTTGTTGGAATTACCGTTAGCTGCCGTCGAATTGGGCGCCTACGGTGGTACTAATTTTGCGTTGCTTGAATTAATGCGCAAGGATAATGTCAACAAAGAAGCACTGGAATCACTGGCCTATATTGGTCATTCCGCAGAAGAAATGGTTGATCTCTCCAACTTGATTTTTTCTGAAAACCCAAACATCCTCTGCAAACAATTAATTTTATCCGGTGGCATCAAAAATTTTTTAGACGGGTATTATTTGATGCAGAAAAGTAATATTCCTTCTATTTATGGACAAGCATCGCAGTTTTTGAAATACGCAAAAGCTGATTACAGAAACCTATTTGATTTTGTACATCAACAAACAGAAGGACTCAAGTTGGCTCATGCCTATTTGAAAATTAAAACACATATCCTATGAGCGACACCGCGAGAACAGTGAATAGGAAATCGATCACTGGTTTTTCCAAACTGAATAAGAGAGGAAAGATCAAATGGATCGTAGAGAATTTTTTCAAAGATCCAGAGCAGGTCATGCATGAGTTGATGAGTTACTGGCATCGCAATGAAGATCAACAAAAGATACTCGATGGCTTTTCAGAAAACACCATTAGTAATTTTCCAATGCCCTTCAGTGTAGCGCCCAATTTTTTGATCAATGGAAAAACGTATTGTGTGCCCATGGTAATCGAAGAGAGCAGTGTCGTTGCGGCAGCTTCTTCGGCGGCTAAATTCTGGATGGATCGCGGGGGCATTAAAACAAAGATTCTAGGAACGAAGAAATTAGGTCAGATACATTTCAAGTGGAGTGGATCCAAGAAACAACTTGAGGATTTGTTGCCAGAATTATTTCTCAGGATGAAAGCAGATGCGAGGGACATTTTAAATAATATGGAGATAAGAGGTGGGGGAGTATTGGATATACAAGTTATAGAGCAAGAGCAGGTAAGTCAATATTTTCAGTTTTTGATTTCATTTGAAACCTGTGATTCTATGGGCGCAAATTTCATTAACTCTTGTCTGGAATCATTTAGTGTGAGTTTTGAAAATTTTCTTACCGAACAAATAAATTTAGATGAAACTTTTCGCGATGTCAATATTTTGATGTCCATACTATCGAACTACACGCCAGAATGTTTGGTTCATGCAGAGGTCTCGTGTAAAATTTCAGAACTTGGAGAATTCGCAGGTGATTTAGGTGCGGAGGAATTTGCGTATCGATTTTATGAGGCAGTTAAGATTGCAAAAAACGATCCGTACCGTGCGGTAACGCACAATAAAGGAATTTTTAATGGCATCGACGCGGTGGTGATAGCTACGGCAAATGATTTCAGAGCTATCGAAGCATGCGGACATGCTTACGCGGCGCGAACGGGTCAATATCAAAGTCTGAGTGACTGCTCCCTTGAAAATGGACTATTCAAATTTTATTTAGATATTCCACTAGCTATGGGTACCGTGGGGGGATTGACGGCAATCCATCCCATTGCAAAGCGTTCATTGGAATTATTAGAGAATCCAGATGCAGAAGAGTTGATGCAAATAACCGCTGCTACAGGCCTGGCACAAAATTTTGCTGCGGTGAGATCACTAGTGACAACAGGTATCCAGCATGGTCACATGAAAATGCACCTGGCCAATATTTTAAGTCAATTAAAGGCCAATACTAAAGAAATCGAAGAAGCCAATAATTATTTTATAAATCATAGAGTCAGTTTTACTGAAGTGCGAAGATTTTTAGAAGAGAAAAGAGAACAGATTTCTTAATATGCGCTTATCTTCGCTCGAATAAAAAAAATTTATATATATCAAAGCTGAATATTTTGCACGGGGAAAAGTATTAATCAGCTCAGAATATCTGGTTATTCATGGCGCTATGGCATTGGCACTTCCTACCAAGCTGGGACAGCGCATGAAAGTACAGGAACTCTCCGGTTCTGAAATACTTTGGTGCAGCGTCGATTCAAATGGAAAAAAATGGTTTGACGCAGAAATTGATTTGATCAAACTAGAGGTCATTAAAAGTTCTGATGAAAAAGTTGGAAATTATTTAAGAAATTTATTCAAAGCTTGCTGCCAAAACAATTCTGAATTTCTTTCTCATTGGAAAAAATATAAAATCGAAAATTACCTGGAATTTCCCAGAGAGTGGGGATTGGGTTCGTCGTCTACGTTAATCTATAATATGGCGATGTGGGCCGATGTGAATCCATACCATTTATATTTTGATGTAGAAATTGGTTCGGGTTACGACATCGCTTGTGCCAGCGCCGAAGGGCCTATTTTATATACTTTGGGAGATGGGTCTTTAAATTTAGAAGAAGTTGATTTCAAACCCCCGTTTGCTGATAATTTATTTTTTTTACCGCTAAATCATAAGACAGCCAGTAACGAAGCTGTGTTGCAGGTAAAGGATAAAAAACCGGATAAAAAGACCCTACAAAAAGCCGTAGATTTTACAGAAAAGGTTTTAGAGATCAAGACAATTTCTGCTTTCGAATCCTGGATGAGCGATCATGAAAAATTTATAGCGCATTATGTTAATCTTAAACCGGTACAGGAAGAAAGGTTTCCGGATTATTGGGGCAAAGTAAAATCGTTAGGAGCCTGGGGTGGTGATATGGTATTGGTCAGTAGCACAAAAACAGTATCCGAAACAGCCGCTTATTTTTCCGAAAAAGGTTATGGCAAATTAATTCCTTATAAGGAGTTAATATTATAGACTTCCGCAGTTTTAATAATATTCTCCAATCGTTTTCGTTTTTAGTTTTTGAGAATAGTTATTTACAATCCCTGAATTCCATTTCAATTATTATAAGAATTTTTTAGTAACTCATTTTTAATCTAAAGTGAACTTATTTTGTATTATAAGTAATGTGGTAGTATGACAAATTGGTATAACGCAGAATTTATTGGTCAAAAAGTAGAAGCGACAGACACAAACCGCTTTTGGTTTAAAGTTCAGTCGGAATCGGTATTTGATTATCAGGCAGGACAATTTATAACCTTCGATCTTCCATTGGGCGAAAAAAGGATGGAGCGATGGCGGTCGTATTCTCTGGCTAATGATTTTGATGGTTCCAATATTTTGGAATTAGGAATCACGTATAAAAAAAGTGGCCTTGCAAGTCAGTATTTTTTTGATGAGCTGAACAAAGGCGATATAGTAAAATTTAAAGGCCCCGATGGAAATTTTGTTTTACCAACATCCACTGGAATAAATTTAGTTTTAGTTGCAACCGGAGCAGGAATTGTACCTTTTCGGAGCATGTTGCAACACATTGAAAAAAATGGACACCCGTATGATTCTGTCCATTTAATTTTTGGAACAAGAAAACAAAAAGACATATTATATTTGGAAGAGTTGGCGTATTGGAGTCATTTCATTGAAAATTTTACATGCAGTATTTGTTTGTCGAGAGATACTAAATTGCCCAAGTCCATAAAAAATATGGACTATTACTCTGGTTATGTACACCAGGTGTATCTGGAGAAATATAAAACAACGAAATCCAATGCACTATTTATGTTGTGTGGGTGGACGCAAATGATCGACGAGGCTGTCATTCATTTAATAAAAACAATGGGCCTTAAAAGGGAACAAGTAAAATATGAATTGTTTGGA
Organism: Bacteroidota bacterium; assembly: GCA_030856215.1. GTDB lineage: Bacteria > Bacteroidota > Bacteroidia > Chitinophagales > Saprospiraceae > Vicinibacter. The sequence continues at coordinate 537 of JALYPU010000095.1, read as the reverse complement.
TAACCGAGCGTTCCGCTAGAAGCGGATTGGCAGAAAGCACTTCTTTACATCTTTCACCATGCATTATCGAAGCATTCGCAAGCTACTGCTTCGATTTCGGTTCACTTCATCGAAAGACATTTTGTATGTCTTTCGATTTGTTCATATTCAGTCCAAAATACAGCGCGTGGCGAGTAATTTTCGTAGCGGCTTTGAGCCTTGACACTGAAATACGAGACTACTATTTAAGAGGAGCATTAAAGGGTTTGAAAAAACCAAACCAACAGAGGCATCGTCGAAGATCAGCGAAGCAGAAAATTAAGAGCTGAAGGCCATGAGAATAGAAGAAGCGCCTTATTTTGGACAAGATTTTTGGTTCTTTTCATCGATTGGAAAAGAACAAATAAATAATAGATTTTTTAAATATAAATTCTGAGTATATGACAATTTTCTAAAGTGAAAAAATTGCCATATTTGTGGTTGACATTCAATCTTTTACGATTAATCCACAAGATATGGCAACTGAGTACGAAGGTATAGCCATCCTGGGAATATTAA
>JALYPU010000094.1 GCA_030856215.1 Bacteroidota bacterium | reverse complement strand
CGTATTGATATCCAACCAATCATTGCACGAAGTCAGTGACAGGAGGAAAAATATATTTAATAATATGATTTTTTTCATGGTTCGATTTTTAATATTTAACATTTAGAGTGATACCATAACTATAAGTAGAAGGGCCAGTTGAAAATTCGCCTAATTGTCGATCTAACGCAGTACCAAATGTATTGGATTCAGGATCGACAAAATGATTTTCTGATGGAGTCCATAAAACTAAATTTCGACCCCAAACAGAAAGCGAAGTCTCATTTAGAAAGCCTTTGAAGTATCCTTTGGCAAAACTGTATGTTAAAGAAAGATTTCGCAATTTGAAGAATGTTTTATCCAATAAGTGGTTGTATTCATAGGAAGGTGTAGCACCATAATATGTGAATATATCAGAACGACTAATTGGAGTAGTATTTTCGGAGAATGTACCATCACCGTTATCAATCACAGAATTAGGAACGATAAATGGCTCACGATCATTGTATTGTGTGTTATAAGCATTTCCTACAAAGTAATTTAAACGGGCTGTATAAGAATAGAATAGTCCACCTTCTCTATAATCACCATTTGCCGCCAACTCCCAATTTTTGAATCTTATCCATGAACCAAAACCGGTAGCAAAATCGGGATTAATAGTTCCTCTATACACTTTTGCAGTAGATTGAAGAGGTAATCCGGTAGCAGGATTAACTACAGTTCTGCCCTGCGGATCTCTTAAAACATCCGGAGAATAAATAGTGCCAACTGCCTTACCTACTTCAGCCCTTAATTCAATGTTGTAAGCATCATTTAATAAAAGTGACGTTGCAGTATCTAGGCCTAAGGAAACGACCTTATTTTTATTCTTACTATAGTTAAATGTTAGACCCCATTCAAAATTCTGAGTCCGAACAGGAACTAAATCAACTAAAAACTCGATACCCCTATTCTGAATTTCTCCCAGATTCACTGTTTGAGCTCTATACCCAGATGCTGGGTCAATATCAACCTCTATAATTTGGTCTTCCGTTTTCTTATCATACCAAGAAAAATCAAATCCAACTCTTTGTTTGAATAATTTAGCTTCTACCCCGAACTCAAGTTCATTGGTTCTCTCAGGTTTTAAGTTTGAGTTGCCAATGCGATCTCCAATTTCAAATGAATTATATCCTCCAATTGGAAAATCAATGAAACCAAACCCACCTGACCTTGATTGGGCCACTCCATATATAGAACTGGTTCTATAAGGTAGGGCATCATTACCGGTAAACGCATAACCTGCACGCAATTTCAAGAAGTCAACAAAATCAGTAATTTCAAACGCATCAGATAAAACCAATCCCAAAGTTACCCCTGGATAAAAGAATGAATTGGCTCCTTGTGGTAATGTACTGGACCAGTCATTCCTTGCCTGCAATCCAAGGTAGACCCAGTTAGCAAATGATAAATTTGCCAGACCATACACACCAACCAACCTCCTTTTTGCAAAAGCGGTATTGGTTACAGGTTGGGTAGTTGTGTTTTTCAAGTTATAATATCCCGGAATCGATAAATTGGTAACTTCTGTTGAAAATAGTCTGAAACTGGATTCATTTAAATTTTGACCTGCCATCAATTCTAATCCCACGCTGGAACCCAAATCAAGTTTATAGCTTAGGATGAAATCTGAATTATATTGTTTGCCAATCAAGGTAGCTTCTCCAACTTTTCCTACTACATCATTTGCTGCATCATTTGGAGATCCGGCTGTCCTTACAAATACATTGCCATATTCAAAAACCCGACCGTTAGAAAAATCACCACCAATTCTCCAGGTAGCTTTGAAATTTTTCATTAGTTCATAGTCAAATGTGATGTTCCCGATGGTCTTAGTTTCATTTAAATTATTCCCAGATTCATTTAATATTAAATAGGGGTTTTCAGCATACAATGTGTGAAAGTTGTCCACATTATAGAACTTATTTTTATAATCTGCATAATCCAAAATAGAATGATCTCTTGGAACCTGTATAATTTCTTGCCATACTACTGATCCAGCACCCGCATCATCACCTTGACCTGTTGCCACCGCATCCAAGTCTTTGAGACCGAAAATAAGACCGGTACTTATGCTTAATTTTCCAAAACTAGATCCTCCATTAAAAGAGAAGGTATTTCGTGTTAATTTATCTCCTGCCAATGGTATAACTCCATCACTATTTAAATATGAATACCCAAACCTAAAATGAGAATTCGCATTGGAACCACTTATGCCAATACTATGACCAGTTTCAATTCCTATATCAAAAAAGTCCCTTAGATTGTTTTCAATGACTGAAAATGGTTTTATTAATTGTGAATTATCCACACTATTTCCCCACAGTCTGTCTTGACCATCAGCTTTTGGTCCCCAACTACCATTTTCTTCATATGCGAATAAACCGCTCCAGCCTTGCCCGTATGTATTTTGTAAATGGGGAGTTCTTAATACCCTGGAATGGTTAAAAGTACCGCTATACTCTATGCCTAATTTATTAGTATTTTTCCCGGACTTGGTGGTTACTAAAATTACCCCAGCTGCCCCTCTACTTCCATACAATGCAGTGGCGGCACTGCCTCGCAATACACTCATGGATTCTATGTCATTGATATTCAAATCAGAGAACTGATTTCCATAATCCGCAGAGCGATTAAAAACATCTGAAGGGTTATTAAGATTGGTGATACTATTGAAAGATCTGTTATTTACAGGAACTCCATCAATTACAAATAAGGGCTCCGTTCTTCCATTTACACTGGCAAAACCCCGAATATTGATTGACGAGGATGCTCCGGGAGAACCTGAATTTGTTTGTATGGATAAACCGGGAACTCTCGCCGATAATGCGTCCAAAACGTTTGTGTTTTTAGTTTGACTTAAAACTGCATTATCCACGTCTTGAGTCGCATATCCCAAAGTCTTTTTTTCCCTGGATATACCTAATGCTGTGACGACGGCTTCCTGGAGTAAAATACCCTCCTCCATCGATACATCGATCATATTACTTGCACCGAGTGTGATTTCTCGCGTGTCATACCCGGTATAACTAACTACAACGGTGGTTACACCTTCGGGCACATTGAGTGAATAATTACCATTAATGTCGGTAATGGTTCCGATAGCTGTTCCTTTAGCAACGACATTAGCACCTATCACAGGGGTGCCGCTTTTGTCGGTAATGGTTCCTTTGATCATTCTTTGCGCTGAAGTAAAACTGATCACCGCAAATAATGCCAAAAGCACGAATAAAACTCTCTTCATAATTGTTTTAATTTACGTTTGTTAAATGGCTGTTAACCCACAAATATAGACTGGTACATTCATTTTCGTACATTTTTTAACAAAAAAATAATTTTGAATTAATAATTAATACATATAACTTTTAATAAAAATATATAATCAATTATTATTTAAGAATTTAATTTGTGTAGATACATTTGAATGGTGTTTTCAAGTCCAAAGTATAAAGCATCACAAACCAGCGCATGGCCAATAGAAACTTCCAATAAGCCAACAACTGATTCTCGATAAAAGGCCAAATTCTGAAGATTTAAGTCATGGCCGGCATTTAATCCTAACCCTAAATTCAAAGCCAATTCAGATGCATGAATATGAGGCGTTATAGCTTTTTCGCGGCTTAATGTATATTCCAACGCATAGTTTCCAGTATACAGCTCTATTCTATCCGTACCTGTTTTAGCAGCACCTTCAATAAATCGAGGATCTGGATCTAAAAATAATGAAACGCGAATACCGGCCTCTTTAAACCTTTGAATGACCTCTTTAAGTAAATTCAAATTAGTGATAGTATCCCATCCAGTATTAGAGGTTAAAACCTCGGGAGGGTCCGGTACTAAGGTCACCTGATGAGGTTTTGCCGCCAATACAAGTTCTATAAATGAATCCGATGGATAGCCTTCGATATTAAACTCAGATTTTACTAGGGCACTCAAGGTAGGAATATCCGAATAACGGATATGTCTTTGGTCTGGCCTTGGATGAACAGTTATCCCCTCAGCACCAAAAGCCTCGCAATCCACGGCAATTTTTGATAAATCCGGGAGATTGGACTCTCTGGAATTTCTGATTAGAGCAAATTTGTTGATATTTACGCTTAATCTCGTTTTCATACATGAATAATCCCGCCAAAAATAGCGCAGTTGGACTTTTGATTTTCTTTTTTATAGTGTTGACCGGAATGTTTATTTTCCAGGGGATCCTAATCCTTGTTTTTTCTTTATATGGAAATACGCTAAGTTCCATAATTGAAAACCCGGAAATGCTAACAAAAAATTTAACGAATAAAGGTCTTCTGATTACTCAATTATTAAGCCATGTCTTCGTCTTAATATTGCCTTCTGTCATTTATCTCCGCATCTGGAAATCTCAAGAATGGACAATTCAAAAAAATAGATTCTATACAAGAGCTTTAAATTTAAGTATTTTATTCTTTCTTTTTTCGATGCCTATAGTGGCTTACACAGCCTGGCTCAATCAACAAATAGAGTTACCACAATGGATGAGTTCTAAAGAAGGACAACTCGCAGAGTTAATAAATAAAATGCTCCTCTTTCACACTTTCTCAGATTTCATACTTGCATTTTTGACAATTGCCATTATTCCAGCTATTAGCGAAGAATTAGTTTTCAGAGGAATTATTCAAAACCAATTGCATACCATTTTTAAATCCAAATGGACCGCCATACTAATTTCTTCGCTGCTTTTTTCTACCATTCACTTTCAATTTGAAGGATTTCTACCGCGTTTTATACTGGGATTTTCGCTAGCTTTTATATATATGAGTACAGGTAATCTCTGGTACTCTATACTCTTGCATTTGGCAAATAATGGAATCCAGGTAATAGCCGTTTACATAAATGGTCCTGAAATCATTACCGCTGCAAATGAACTTGATCAGCCCACTTTACCATGGTATTTGCCTTTAATTGCGGCTGTTTTTTTAGTTTGGATTGGAAAATACCTTTGGAATTTAAACCACGAAAATTATTCAAATGCTTAAACGCACTCTGACCGGTTTAATTCTTGGAATTATCATGATTGGGTCTTTATGGTGGAATATTTATTCTGCATTTGTCCTTATTGAAATCATTTTACTTTTTAGTGCCATTGAATGGTATCAACATTTTGTACAAAAAAATACTGCCCTCATTAAAACCATTTATTGGTTTTTTATATCCCTGCTCTTTTTATTATCGTGCAGTTTACTTTATTTTCAGGATGAAAAGTTAAGTCACCAACACATTGAAATCCTTGGCCCTTTTTATATCATTTGGATTTTCATATTTACCCTTTATACGTTTGAATCTCTAAAGCTGAGTACACCTTATATTGATTGGTATACAGGCATACTTTATATTGGAATTCCTTTGTTTTTGTCTGCGTGTTTGATCGTACCAATTTACGAAGATGGTTCAAAGTGGTTGTTAGCCATGATTGTTATGAATTGGTCCAATGATGTATTTGCTTATTTTACCGGGAGGCTTTTTGGGAAAAATAAATTAGCCCCTGATATTTCTCCAAATAAAACCTGGGAAGGAGCCTTGGGAGGATTATCGGCTTGTATGATGGCAGGATTTGTATTAAACGAATACCTATTTCCTCACAAGCAAGTGATTATCTTTGTCGTAATATTTTCTTTTCTTGTCTGGATGAGTGGGATTCTGGGTGACTTATTTGAATCTAAATTAAAACGTAGCATTCACATAAAAGACAGCGGTCAAATATTGCCAGGACACGGAGGATTTATGGATCGATTTGATAGTTATTATTTTGTGATCCCAGTTGGTGTAACCATTATTTATTATTTTGCCACGTAATATTAAATCTATTATAATTATGACCACATGCAATATAAATTTACCGAATAACCGAAATACATTTACATATGAGAATACATAAAGAAGGAATAAGTTGGGTGATTGGAGTGAGTCTTTTTTATTTCATGCTCATTTTCGTGCTTAGTTATTTGAATCATTTTTTACTTTGGCCTGTCGCCATTTTATTTGGCGTATTCGTATTACTTATTATCAATTTTTTCAGGAACCCGTTAAGGACAATTAAAAAAATAGATGATACCTTAATTTATGCTCCCGCAGATGGTAAAATTGTCGTCATTGAAAATATTCAAGAGGACGAATATTTTAAAGACCAAAGAAAATTGATTTCCATTTTTATGAATCCCTTGAATGTACATGTGAACCGCTATCCTGTGTCCGGAAAAGTTCAATATTCAAAATATCATCCGGGCAAATATTTAGTCGCTTGGCATCCAAAATCATCTACAGAAAACGAACGCACCACAGTAGTTATACAAAGAAATGATGGACAGGAAATATTACTAAGACAAATAGCTGGAGCAGTCGCGAAAAGAATTTGTTGCTATGCAAATGTAAATGATCTGGTCACTCAAGGTGAAGACATGGGATTTATAAAATTTGGATCTCGAGTAGATATCTATTTACCTTTGCATGCGCAAGTAACGGTGGATCTGGAGCAGAAAGTTCTTGGAAATGTAGATGTGATAGCCACATTACAGAATAAATAATACCCCACTAAATAAAAATCTATTTGAATAATAAACGTATACTGTGAATTATTTTTTAGCGCTTGTAATTTTTTCGGTGTGATAAATTACACAGATCAATCAATTATTAGCGGACACCGGTTTCATTTGCGGAAAAAATAGGACTTCCTGGATAGCTTCTTGCCCAGTTATTATCATAGTCAAGCGGTCAATGCCAATTCCTAATCCTGAAGTAGGAGGCATTCCATATTCTAGCGACAAGAGAAAATCTTCATCCATAGCCATTGCCTCCTCATCTCCTCTGGCAGATAGTGTAAGTTGTTCTTCCAATCGCTCCCGCTGATCAATGGGATCATTCAATTCAGAATAAGCGTTGGCAATTTCTTTCCCATTAACGTATAATTCGAATCGCTCCACCAAACCATCTTTTGAACGATGTTTTTTTGCTAAGGGAGTCATCTCTAATGGGTAATCAATAATATACGTTGGTTGTATCAACTTATCCTCCACAAAAGCACTGAAAATTTCATCAATTAATTTGCCCTTTCCCATGGAAGCATCTACCGAAATATATTTTGTTTTACAGAATGCAAATAATTCTTCTTCTGATTTTGTGGCTACCTCAATTCCCGCATATTCCTGTATGGCTTCATACATGGTCAATCGTCTATAAGGTTTTTTAAAATCAATTTGTTTTCCACCTATCATCGCGGTGGTACTTCCGTTTATTTTTTGAATAACCTGATCCAACATATCTTCTACCATTTCCATCATCCAGAGATAATCTTTATAGGCAATATATATTTCCATGGATGTGAATTCTGGATTGTGGGTTCGATCCATTCCTTCATTCCGAAACATCTTACCAAATTCATACACTCCATCAAATCCCCCGACGATTAATCTCTTTAAATATAACTCATTGGCAATACGCAAATACAAAGGAATATCTAAGGCATTGTGATGTGTAAGGAAAGGCCTTGCCGCCGCTCCTCCATGGATGGATTGTAGGACAGGTGTTTCAACTTCCAACCAATTAAATTGGTTGAAGTAATTCCGCATTTCGTTAATTAATTTGCTTCTTTTAATAAATACTTCTTTCACTTTTGGGTTCACAATTAAATCTACATATCGATGTCGATATCGTTGTTCTGGATCCGTAAACGCATCATGGATTTTACCATCTGCGTCTACTTTTACAACAGGCAGAGGATGAAGAGATTTGGATAATAATTGGAATTTAGATACATGGATTGAAATCTCTCCGGTTTGGGTTCTGAAAACGTATCCTTCTACACCCACAAAGTCTCCAATGTCGATCAACCGTTTAAATACGGTGTTATACAATTCTTTATCCTCGCCCGGAGAAATGATATCCCGGTTTATATAGAGTTGAATTTTTCCGGAACTATCCTGTAATTCTGCAAAGGATGCCTTCCCCATAATGCGCTTCATCATAATACGGCCCGCTACTCGAATGGAGCTATAGTTTTCAGGATCCAGATCAAAACCTTCTTTGATATCTTGCGCTAATGCATTTACATCAAAGGCCGCAGCAGGATATGGATCAATGTTTAGGCTTCGCAATTCTGCTAAAGATTGTCGTCTGATGATTTCCAGTTCACTAAAAGCTCGCATATTTCAATTTAAGTTGCAAAAATACTTAAATATATAACACCTAAAACTGCAGAATTTATTGGGCTCCGTAAAGAATTGGTTTATAAAAATGAAGACGCCGCCCTAAGAATTTTAAATTAAAATAGTTGTATAAACCTTCGCTAACTTATGATTAGTTTATGAGATCGTGCATCGTCCAATCTGCTTTCAATTTTTGACATTCCTTCCCTACAAACCGCTTATTCAGCTTATAAATTCACATTTTATTCATTCAAGCTTCATCTGGATAGTATATCTTTGATAGTCAATTCCAGGTGTGAAGAAGCTTTATTTTACATTATTTTATTTAGGCTTATGCCTTATTTTAACCGCCCAATGCCCGGACCTCACCACTACCTCAGTCAATCCTAATTGTATTCCATCTTGCGAATTATGTCAGGGTTCAACCTTAACTATTAACGCTACAGGGGGAGATTTACCCACTAACGGAAAAATTGAATATTATTATAGCGACATTCCCGGCTTTGATCCCTATAATGGAGAAGGCAACCTGTTTGGAATGGTCAATACCACCACCACCAATCCACCTTGCCGAATTTGTCCGACCCTTTCAGCCTTTATGATTGATGCCTGCGGCACTGAGAATCTAAATGAATTTGTCATTATTTGGACTGGAAGTGGTTTTAATACCTCTAATTTTAATTTTGACTACGATGCCAATAATAATTTTGGTGGTGGAAATGCCGATATTGGAAGTGGTGGATGTAGTTTGGTGAGCGGCAATACCGCCTTGGTTACTGGATGTAATGCTACGGCTGTCGGAAGTGGCGTAAACCTGGAGCCAAACGCCATTTTAATTGTCTTCACAAGTGCTGGTGCCAACAATCCGTATGATTTCAGTGCGGTTTGTGGGGACTATTGTAAAGTGTATGTTGCATCTAGCTCATGCGGACGTTCAATTGGTGCATTCTCAAATGGAACATCCACCGGATTGCGCACACAAACCTTTTCAGTCACAGGCTGCGGTTGCTCAACTACCGTAATCTATGATACAGATGATCCAGGTTTGGGTGGTAATGGTGATTCATGGGCAAATGGTCTTGGCAATTTTGGCTGCTCAGCCCCACCTATTTCGCCACCTTCCTATACACCAGCTAGCAGCAGCGTTCCTGCCTTTAATTTTATAATCCCGGCAACCTGGTGTGACCAGACTTATGAGATTGTAGGTGTAGTTAAACCGAGACCTGATCCGGTTTGCTGTATGGATGAATTTACAGACCGCTTCACAATTTCTGTAAAATGTCCGAAAGCGAATATTGCTTCGTTGTCAGTTTGTGACAATGGAAATGGACAAGCGACATTCATTTTGGAAGATGCAGAGACGGATATACTTGGAAATGGGATGGGAACCGTCCAATGGTTTCGCGATATGGCTGGAACACAAGTTATTAATTCTCCTTACGTGAGCTCCCCAGTTACTGTTTATGCTCGGGTTAAAGATGGAAATTGTTTTTCCATGTTAGTCCCTGTAATGTTGAAAGTGATTCCACTTCCCATTGCAAGAACAGCCACCGAGGAACAATGTGATGAGGGCGGAGGTGTCGCGACATTCCTATTGACTGGCATCGAAAATACTATTAAAGGTGGCAATCCCAGCCTTTCAGTCAACTTTTTCCAGGATATCAACAAAACGATTCCGATTACACCACCTTTTACAAGTGGAAGTATTAGTATTTATGCAACCGTTTTCAATGCAGATTGTGAATCTAAAGTGGTCGAAATTAAACTAATCGTAAATCCAGTTCCCGAGGCGCATTCATTTTCAATCGAACTATGCGATGAAGGAGATGGAAAAGCATCCTTTGATTTAAGACAGAATTCGGTCATTTACAAGGCTGTTACAGGTAATATCGCTGGAAATAATGTGTCGTTTTATTTAGATGATCAGTTAACTATTTTTCTAAATATTGGGCAATATCGCTTTGAAAGCATGATTGTATATGCAGTCGTCTCCAACAATAAATGCAAATCTGGAATAGTTGAAATTAACCTTAAGGTTATTCAACTCACCACCCCACCTATAATTTCCGATAAAATTTGCGATGACGGAACGGGCCAGGCATTTTTAGATTTGAAATTGCAAGAAAATTTATATACCGGTGGCGACACGAGTATAAAAGTAACTTGGTACTATGATAGCCTAAAAATAGATTCTGTAAAACTACCCTATAAATTAATTGGAATCGATACGCTTTATGCCTTTATTAAAAAAGGAAATTGCGTTTCAAAATTCTCCATGCTGGTTTTAGATTTTACTATAAAACCGAAAGCTTTTACTGCGTCAATTATTGCCTGCAGCGATAGTCTGGGGTTTGCCGAGTTTGATTTAAATATTCTGTTAATTCAGATTAGTGGTGGTCGCAATTTAATCGTTGATTTTGCTCGTGATAGTTTATTGCAAAATCTTATTATTAATCGCAAATTTAAATCATTAGATGATTCGCTTTACGCCTTTACAAAAGATGGATCATGCTATTCTTATCCCGTGAAAGTCTATTTAAAATCACTACTCAGCCCTCAACTTGTGAGACCTAACGACACCAGCATCTGCGGAATATATGTTATTCCGACCTTGATGGGTATTAACTTAGGTGCAGAAAGTTATTTTTTTATTGATAGCAACAGTTTTCAAAAAAAGCTTAATATCAATGATACATTAATCGCATCCAATAAATTATTTCTGATTTCCAAAAATAATCAATGTATCGACTTAGATAGTTTCAACATTAATTTAATTACTCCGTCTTCATCTGGTGAAAATATAACGGTATCTATTTGTGATGGAAGCGTACTTGATTTAAGAACCATTTTAAAAAACGCTGACACTACCGGTTCGTTCGTGGATCTTGACAATTCAGGAAGTTTATTTGGTAGTTTATTTAATTCTATTGGAAAAAATGGATCTAACTTTCGTTTCACCTACATCACGCCTTCATTAGATGTTTGTCCTCCAGATACAAGTATGTTGACCATTCAGGTTGTTCAGTCTGTTAGTGGCGGAATAGATACAGTGAATACCTATTGTGAATCCGAAGTAATAAATTTGTTCAACTTGTTGCGTCAGGCTGATGGTGGTGGTTCGTTAAAAGATCCTTTGAATACTGGAGCCTTAAGTGGTAATTCTTGGAATAGCCAAATATCGGGCCCTGGAATTTTTCAGTTGACGTATGAAGTAGGTGATGGAATAGTTTGTCCAAAAGATGCTGCGACACTACAACTGCATATCCTACCGGAAATAAAAATAATCCAACCTGGTAAAATATCAGCTTGCAGTTTTGTAATTCTACCTGCCATTCAAGGTAAGAATATTAGAGCCAATTCATCCTATTATACTAGTACATCAGGAATGGGAATAAAATTCAATACCGGAGATACCATATTCTCTAGCATTATTCTTTATATTTTTGGACAAGAAGCAGGTTATTGTTCTGATGAAATAAACGTGGAAATTGACATCAAAGATCATGTCACTGCTGATTTTATTCAAAACAATTTGTGCCCGGATGCTACCTTTTTTATTGGCCAAAACAATTATAATAAAAACAAACCTTCAGGCACAGAGACGTTAGCACAAGCAGCATTTAATGGTTGCGATAGCATTATAAATATTTTCTTGAACTTTTTGCCAGAAGCCGTTGGGAGCCTAAAATTAAATTTTTGTCCTAATGAATTCTTGCTTATAAATGGTAAAAGATTTGATCAAATAAATCCTATAGGAACAGAAATTATACAGAATGGAAGCATCAATGGATGCGATAGTCTTATACAAATTGAATTGAATTATTATCCCATCTCATTATTTAAGTTAACTAGTGATTTGTGTGAAGGTGATCAAATTCAAATTAACAATAAGCTATATGATGCCAATAATTTAAGTGGCAATGACACCTTGCGCAATGGTTCACAAGTTGGCTGTGATAGTATCATTACTATAAATATAAATTTAATACCCAACAGCCATTTCCGGTATAGGGATACCTTATGTTATAATGAAACGGTCAATTTAGCCGGGTATACGTTTTCAAGAAGTAATAATCAATTAATAGATACCCTTGAAAACGGGTCCCTTAATACTTGTGACAGCATCATTGATATAAAAATTGATTTCTTACCCGAAGTTGTTTCAAATTATAATGACAGCTTTTGTGAAAATCAATTTATTTTAATTCAAGGAAACCGTTATGATAAAAACAAGCCTAATGGGACAGAAGTATTGAGGGGAGCATCCTATTCTGGATGCGATAGCTTAGTATTCATCCAGTTGAGTTTCAAAAATTCAGTACAATCTAGTGTTACTTCAACCTTATGTACTGGCGAAAGTATAATAATAAATAATAAACTATATCATGAAAATAACCGCAATGGAATAGATACTATTAAATCAGGAAGTGCTGCTGGTTGTGATTCTATTATTAATATTGCCCTTCAATTTATCCCAAATAGTGTAAACACTTATTCCGAAAAGTTGTGTCCAGATGAATTTGTCAGGATAAATGGTAAAACTTTTGACATTCACCATCCAAATGGCGTAGAATTATTAAAATCTGCTGCAGTAAATGGATGTGATTCGACTATTATTATTGATCTGAAATTTCCATCGCACCAATTAAATTATACCAGAGAGTACTCGTTAATCCCCGGCACGCCTATACAATTAGATGTCAATATTGATTTTACACCATTTAAAATTGAATGGTCAACTACGATTGGATTAAGTTGCCACAATTGTCTAAATCCAATAGCAAACCCTAAAGAAACAACTCAATATATGGTCAGCATAACGGATAGCCTCGGCTGTATCCTTACTGCTGAAATATTGATAAATTTGGATTTGAAACAAGACGTATATACCCCGAATATATTTTCACCCAATGGTGATAATGTCAACGATGTTTTCAAAATTCAAAGTAACAATGAATTAATTATTCTACGCAAGTTTTCGATATTTGATCGATGGGGTGAATTGGTGTATCTGGAAGAAGGTTCTATTATTAAGGATCAAAAAGGTTGGAATGGCCTTTTCAAAAATCAGGCGGTAAATCCTGGGGTTTACATATATTTTGTAGAAATGGACATACCGGGAAAAGGAGTGGTAATTTTGAAAGGAGATGTGAGTGTTATTAGGTAGTATTTTTTATAACTGCTTACTTTTTGGGAATCCAGGGTATATCTTCCACTCCTTCCAAATGTGCTATATACCTTGCCACGGTAAAAAAATAATCTGAGAGTCTATTTAAATAAATAATCAATAAAGGATAAATGGATTCTTGTTGATGAAGGCTTACGACTCTTCGTTCCGCTCTCCTGCAAATTGTCCGACAAATATGCGCTTGCGAAATTGCCATAGTTCCTCCTGGTAAAATAAAACTGCGTAACGGATTCATACTAGCATCCATAAAATCAATTGAATGTTCAAGACTTTCAATATGTGAATTTTCCAATTTAGGAATGGCAAGATTTTGTTTGTTAGGATCTGCTGCTAAATGTGAGCCCAATACAAATAAGTCATTCTGGATATTTAAGAATTCTGATGTAAGTTTTTCTTCGATAAAATATGCAGAAAGTAAGCCTATATTAGCATTCAATTCATCTACCGTTCCATAAGCTTCAATACGCAAATCATCTTTTGAAATCCTTCTTCCTCCAAAAAGCGACGTGTTGCCTTCGTCACCGGTTTTAGTATAAATCTTCATCCTTTAAATTTTCCTGTTTAAAAATAGTATAATTCAACCTTAAAATAAGTGTCACCTATTTACTTAGATCACTTTCTACCATTCCATCCCTAAGTTTTATAATCCGCTGTGCGTTTGCGGCGATGTCTTGCTCATGAGTGACTAAAATGATCGTATTTCCATTGGAGTGAATTTGTTTAAAGATACTCATGATCTCTTCAGAAGTTTTACTATCCAAATTTCCCGTTGGCTCATCTGCTAAAATAATGGCGGGATTATTGACCAACGCTCGAGCTATCGCCACCCTTTGGCGTTGTCCGCCTGATAATTCATTGGGGTTATGGTTCATACGATCCCCCAAACCAACATCTTCCAGTACTTTTTTAGCACGTTCTATTCGGAACGCTTTATTGTAGCCCGCATAAATAAGTGGTAAAGCGACATTTTCAAGGGCTGACATTCTAGGGAGTAAGTTGAATGTTTGAAATACAAAGCCAATTTCTTTATTCCGGACTTCTGCCAATTCAGAATCTGACATAGCGCTAACCATAGTTCCATTAAGCATGTATTCTCCAGAACTGGGGCTGTCCAAACAACCTATTAAATTCATCAGCGTTGATTTCCCGCTGCCAGATGGCCCCATCAGAGCCACATAATCATTTTTAAATATTTCAATAGAAACCCCTTTTAAGGCATCAATTTGTTCCGTACCCATCAAATATACCTTCGATAAGTTTTTAATTTCAATGATTTTTTTCACCAATTTATTACTTGTCATGGGTAAAAATAGCCGATTCAGCAGAAGTAGTGATATATTTTAGATATTTGAACGTTTTTTATAGCTTATTCACCTAAAAACAAAGATTAATAAATATATATTAGCCAAATGATCAAACATGTTGGAATTGCGGGAAATATTGGCGCGGGTAAAACTACGTTATGTGAAGCACTAGCCAAACAATTTCAATGGGATGTCCATTATGAAGACACGTCCAGTAATCCTTATTTAAGCGACTTCTATTATGACATGCCCCGCTGGTCATTTAACCTACAAGTATATTTCCTTAACTCCAGGTTCCAGCAAATTGTGAAGATCCAAAAAGGAAATAAAACTGTGGTACAAGACCGGACCATTTATGAGGACGCATTTATTTTCGCTCCAAATCTCCACGACATGGGTCTTATGAGTCAACGGGATTTCAAAAATTATTTCAGCCTGTTTGAAATTATGATGAGTACAATTCAGCCTCCGGATCTGGTTATTTATATTCAGGCGTCCATCCCAACTCTCGTCAATCACATCCACCAACGTGGCAGAGATTATGAAGGTAATATGTCTCTGGATTATCTAAAAAAATTAAATCAGCGATATGATGAATGGGTTTCTAACTATAAGGACAGCCCTGTTCTTATAGTAAAAGCGGATGAACTTGATTTTAAGAATAAAGCGGAAGACTTAGGTAAAATATTTGAAAACGTGCAGGCTCTGGTGAAGGGCTTGTTTTAGGTTTTTTGTCCTATGAATTATTTCATTGTATGGTGAATTTAAATGATTTGTGGATAGGTGATTGCGTTTACTTAAAACATGAAAATGTAAGGGGTATTTTTCAAGGTTTTGATATCGATAACAATGGATTATTTCTAATTGGAAATCAACGTATAGTGAGCCTTGAAAGAGAATTTGAAATCGTGGAAGAAAGCCTGCCAGATGTATTGGAATCATTGAGTAAGGACAAAATACCCATCTTAAAACCCAAGGAGAAAAACCAACCATCCAAAAGCATAGATCTTCATATGGAGATATTAAATCCCGGGTTAACGTTGAACAACGCTTCGGAAATTTTAAAATATCAACTTAATGAGTTTAAAATATTTTTAGAAAAATCTATTTCTAATAAACAATTTAGCATCACCATAATCCATGGAAAAGGGGAAGGAATCTTACGAAATGAAGTTCGTTCTTTACTACGATCAGACCCGAGGATTAAAATTTTTAAGGAAGCCAATGATAATGGGGCAACAGACGTCTGGTTGTAAAATGCTCGTGTTAAAAGTGACCCTATTTTTTATTACTCAATGAAAATTATATTCTGCTGAGCTTATTCGTTGTTTAATTACTGCGCTCTGTGTATCTTAGCCTTCAAATGAACAGATGTTATGTCTAAACCTTTAAAGCATACCAAATTAGAAAGGGGTAAGGAGGCTCGTAAATTCATATATATTAGTATTATAATAGCCCTCGTCCTCATGGTCCTTATGTATTTGATGTATAATGCAAATAATTAAGCAGATTATTATTTGAAATTAAATGCAGATATAAAATTTCCCAGTCCACCTGAATGGATAAAAGCTGTTATTTCAGACTTTGACTCATTTTTAAAAGACCATGCTGATTGTGAACGAAAAGCTTCAGCAATGGCAATGAGTTTTGTAGCAAAATATCCTGACAAGATTGAAATTATTCCCGAATTGATTGATACTGCACTGGAGGAATTAGAACATTTCAAGTTGGTCTATGAAATCATGTGTAGTAAAGGGATTTCATTGAGTCACCAGATTCATGAGGACCCTTATATTAAGGCGTTACTCCAAAATGTACACTCAGGTATAAAAGAGCGTTTTTTAGATCGCTTACTTATAGCTTCTGTGGCAGAAACTAGAGGTGCTGAGCGCTTCAGAATAATTGCAGAAACGTTACGAGAAGAAGATTTAAAACGCTTTTATAAAATGCTTTGGATATCAGAAGCAAAACATGGTCACAGTTATGTTAAAATGGCGTTGGAATATTTTCCTAATGAAATAGTCTACAAAAGGCTAGATTGGTGGCTAGATATTGAAGCGGAAATTGTTCGCAATCTTAAAATAAGACCTGCATTACATTAATTATAAACCAACTCATGAATCATGAGCACTATTTAGTTCCTATCGGCTCTATGACTTGGTGGTCAGGAATTATTCTCTCTGTAATTGTGGGTATAGTATTAATATTATTTGGCCGATATTTAATTGCCACAGGAAAAGAGGAAAAATTCAGGCGAACTATTTTTTGGATATTAGTATGCAGAGAAATTTTCTTATACGGATACATAATTTATTTAGACCGTTTTACAATAAAAGAATCCCTACCCTTCCACCTTTGTAATATTTCTTATATTGGCCTGCTGATATTTTTATATAAGCCCCAATTTTTTATTTATGAATTTCTTTTGATGTTAAGTTTAGGAGGAGCCGTGCAAAGTTTATATACTCCTGAAATGACTCATGGGTTTTCATATTATTTTTTGATCGACTATTATTTAAGCCACTCCGCTATTATTTTTGCGCCACTCTACGCCTTTTTTGTACTTGGTATGCTGCCAAGAGATTACAGTTGGTTCAAAATTTGGATTGCTGCCCATATTGTTTTAGGAACTGTTGGCATTCTTAATTATTTTATCCAATCAAATTATATTTATTTATGTCACCCACCTAAAGTAGACAATCCTATGGTAATGGGTACATTCCCATATCACTTGCTTAGTTTTGAACTATTTGGTACGCTGCATATTATACTTATGTACAGTTTATTCAAATTTATTCTTCGACCCGGGAATCATACTTTAAAATTATCCTGAAATGATTATAATCGTTAATTTTTATATAATTACATCCTTAATTAATATCCATGGTTAGAGCCATTTCACCTTTAGATGGGCGGTATGAAGAGACAGTCAGTGCCCTGCAAGAATACTTTTCCGAATATGCTTTATTCAAATATCGCTGCAAAGTGGAAGTAGAGTATTTTATTAGTCTTTCTTCTTTAAAATTAAAAAATTTTACCTTGAGTGCTGATATGCATGATAGCCTACGAAACATTTATTTAAAGTTTAGCCCGGAGGATGCTTTACAAATAAAGGACATTGAAAAAACGACCAAACATGATATAAAGGCTGTTGAATATTTTATAAAGAATAAACTAAAGGTATTAGGAATTTCAGCCTTGGAAGAATGGGTTCATTTTGGTTTAACATCTCAGGACATAAATAATACAGCCATTCCCATGCTGCTGCGCGATGCAACAGTAGACATATTGATGCCAATTCTGGAAGAGTGCACTGATAAACTTTATAAAAATGGTCATCAATGGAAATCAATACCAATGCTTTCACACACCCACGGCCAGGCAGCTAGTCCAACTACTATGGGAAAAGAAGTATTCGTTTTTGTGGAGAGATTGAATAAACAATTACACACACTGAAATCATATGAATATTGCGGAAAATTTGGCGGAGCAAGTGGCAATTTCAATGCGCACAAAATAAGTTTTCCCGAAATCAACTGGATAGATTGGGCAGATGAATTTTTACAACATACTTTAGGTTTAACCAGGCAGCATTACACGACGCAAATTGCGCATTATGATGAAATAGCAGAGTATCTGCAGTTACTCAGTCGAATCAATACCATTTTAATAGACTTGTGCAGGGATATGTGGACATACATTTCAATGGATTATTTTAAACAAAAAATTGTGGAAGGGGAAGTTGGATCATCTGCAATGCCACATAAAGTAAATCCAATTGATTTTGAAAATGCGGAAGGTAATTTAGGATTATCAAATGCAGTGGCACATCATTTAGCAGAAAAGTTACCTGTTTCAAGACTTCAAAGAGATTTGACGGATAGTACGGTTCTTAGAAATATTGGCGTCCCGATTGCGCATACTTATCTAAGTGTGAAATCTATTATGAAAGGATTGGACAAATTGATTCTTCAACCTGAAAAACTAACCACCGATCTAAATTCAAATTGGATTATTCTAGCTGAGGCAATTCAAACTATATTAAGAAGAGAAGGTTATCCTAAACCCTATGAAGTATTAAAAGAATTAACACGTGGTAAATCAACAATTTCACAAAATGAATTGCACCAATTCTTAGAGCAATTGAATTTGCCAATGGAACTCAAAAACGAGCTAACAGCATTGCGTCCGGAAAATTATATTGGTTACGCAGCTGATGAATTCAAAAATTTGTTTAAACCCACCCATTGAAATTAAAATATGAATACTATATTATTATTTGTGTATGTAAGGAAAATTTGCATGAGTGTATTTTCTGGATTGACAATTTTAACGCTTAACTTACATTATATCCAAGCACAGATAGTAAATATTGAGGAGATGAGGATCACAGGAACCATAGATTCACTCCGATGGTATGGGGCTTTAGGAGCTTCATTTCAACTAGCTAAAATTCAGGAACAAACCATTTTGTTTCAAGTTGAATCCAGAGTTCAATATAAAAAAGAAGATAACCTTTTCTTACTTTTATTAAACTCGGAGTTGATTCGGGCAGGAGACAAAGATTTTTCCAATTCTGCCTTTGCGCACTTGCGATATAGCCGTAAATTAAGTGAAACATTTGCTGCAGAAGCTTTTGTGCAGCAACAAACTAATAAGTTATTATTGATCAAAAGTCGATCACTTGCTGGCCTTGGCGGTAGGCAACGAGTCATCATCGATAAAACTCAAAATAGCCGTATCTATTTTGGATCCGCTTATTTATATGAGTACAACAGTTATCTTTTAGAAATCTCCCCAAAGAGTTGGCATCGCATTAGTAATTATATCTCCATAACGCTGCGAAATAAAAAGAGTGGTATTGTATTGCATAGCACCACTTATTGGCAACCAGTGATTGGCTTCATTAAAAATTATCGCTTTTCATCAGAATGGAATCTTGAATTCCCATTATGGAAAAAAATTCGATTTTCCACAGATTTATCATTCAGCGCTGATCATGGTTTACCTATAGGAGCTCCTATAGAAGTTTACGAATGGAAGAATGGAATTGTATGGAGATTACATTAAATCATAATACTTTAAATCTTAATAATCAACTAATTAAGTTAAATTCAGATAACCCATTATCATATTTAACAAAATATTACAATTTCAATAAACTAAAAAGACGATCTTTGAATAATCTAATCATTAAAAAAACAATATTATGCGAAACATTTTAATTGGCTTTGTAAGTGTGCTTTGTATGCTGCAAGCGACTGCTCAACACAAAACTATTGGACCTACTGTAGGTCTTAATAATTCTTGGATTTCTGAAACTACCAATGGAAAATCTAAAATTGGTTTTAACGCCGGCATTGCTTTCTTATACAGTATCAAAGAAAATTATGGCGTGGGAATAGATGCCATTTACTCAAAGGAAGGTAATAAATTTGATCCAGATGGAACGAATTCATTAGATTATTTACGATTACCGGTAAGAGCCTATTACTTTTTTGGAGAGTTGGGTGATAAATTTCGACCGAAATTATTTATAGGAATTTCCCCTGCGTTTTTAATTGGTGGTAACCTTAAACAAGGAAACATTGAATCTAAATCAAAAGACTTTATAAAAGGATTTGATCTGGGGCTAAATGTGGGAACCGGTGTAAATGTAAGAGTAAAGGAAGCCACTTGGTTAAAATTGGACTTGGCATATACACATGGACTTACCAAAATTGATAAAATTAATACTTCAATCAAGTCAAAAAATCAAAATATTAATTTCAACATAGGCATCGGATTTCCTATTGGGGGATAATAATTCCTAAAAAATTACTGAATAATATAATGCCCGCAATTTAAACCGCGGGCATTTTTTTCTTTATTGAAAACTGAATTACACCAATGTACAATAGCCACCCTATTAGAAAACCTAATCCAAAACCCGCTAAAATATCCGATGGAAAATGAACACCTACATATACCTGCGCAAATCCAACCAATACAGCCCATACTAAAAAAAGGTAGCTCCATTTTTTAAAATCATTCTTAAAACCAAAATAAAACAAGCTCCCAATGCCCATATGATTGGAGGCGTGGGTTGAAGGAAAACTGTACCCGTTACTACATTTTATAGCAGGTTGAAAATGGTCTTTAAAATAATCTTCCCGGCATGGCCTTATGCGTTCAATTGATTTTTTTAAGACATTAGAACTAATCTGATCAGTAAGGACCACACATAATATAATAGCTATACTCCAAGGCAAGACCCTGGAACTATGATGTAATATCAGCCAAAATGCAACAAAGACATAAATGGGCATCCAATAAAAACGATCCCTCATTGGAACCAATATATCGTCCCATGTAGATGACCTTACATGAACCTGAACCCATTCAAACCAAACATGATCGAGGTAATTTAAATAAGCCATTAAGATTGCTTTTTAAATTCTAATATCATCCTTGGAGAAGTGCTCTCATCGTATGGACCTAAAGCATAATTTCCAAATACCCTAGAAAACGTTAACCCAAAAGGACTAAATAACTGGATCAAATCTTCCAACTTATAAAGTTTTACTTTTTCATGAAACATTTGGCAAGAGTCCTGCTCACAAACTTTGATATCTTTAATGACCCAATCATTAGATATTTTACGACTTATCTCAAAATCTATATCATTCAGTGTAAATTTTTCTTCATCTTTCAATCGGTCGATTACATAATTCGCATTTAAATAATCCATGATTAAAATTCCATTTGGTTTAAGGTTTAAGGCCATACTTCTTGCCGCATTTCTTTCATCATATAGTGTATCAAAATAACCAAAGCTGGTAAAAAAATTAAATACATAATCCACATAATTGATGTAGAGTATATCCCTCATATCATGACGATAAAATTCCAAACCTTCTTTTTCAAATTCTTTGGCTTTCCGGATATTTTTGAAGGACAAATCAACCGCTTTTACTTCAAACCCAAAATCATTCAGCACCTTAGCATGTCTACCGATTCCGCACCCTACATCCAGGCAAATACAAGGAAAGACTGGTTTTAGCAGGTTAATCAAATTCTTAATTAAATCAATAGCTTCATCTTCGTCTCTGCGACGGTATAAAATTTCATAAAAAGGAGAATCAAACCAATCTTGATACCAAACACTCATACACGTCAATTGAAGAAATAAAGCATGCTTTCCAAAGCGAAATTAATACATTTGTGCACTTAAAAGAGCCAATGAATGAGTCTAATTGTATCTATTTCAGGGATTCGCGGAACTATTGGAGGCCGGCCAGGTGAAAACCTTACTCCGGTTGAAATTATAAAGTTTAGCTCAGCATATGGAACTTTACTAAAAGAGAAGTATATAAATCCTAAAATTGCTTTGGGCAGGGATGGCAGGATTAGTGGGGAAATGGTTTCCAATTTAGTTATTTCCACCTTACAAGCAATCGGCGTGTCTATCGTGGATTTGGGGTTAAGCACTACACCAACGGTTGAAATGTTCGTTATTCAAAACCAGTTAGAAGGAGGGATAATTCTAACCGCAAGCCACAACCCAAAGGAGTGGAATGCATTAAAACTTCTAAATGATCGTGGCGAATTTCTTTCGGAAGAAGACGGCCGTCGCATAGTATTATTTAGCGAACAATCCAACATTAGCTTTGCAGAAATAGATGTCCTTGGTAAAATTATAAAGGATCCTAATGCCATTTCAAAACATATTGAAGCAATTTTAGCTTTACCAATTATTCCATGGTCTGAAATAAGAAGAAAAAAATTTCATGTTATTGCTGATTGCATCAACTCAACTGGAGCCTTGGCCTTGCCAATTCTTTTTGAAGCTTTAGATTGCAGTTATGAATTACTGAATGCAGACATCCATGGAAATTTTTCACATAATCCAGAACCCCTTCCAGAACATTTGGAAGATCTCATTTATGCGTGCGGACGAGGAGTAAATTTGGGAATTGCCGTCGACCCTGATGTTGATCGATTAGCATTGGTTGATGAAAAAGGAAACTACTTTGGTGAAGAATATTCTTTAGTTGCTGCCGCTGATTATATTTTAGGACAAAAACAAGGAAATAGCGTTTCCAATCTCTCCTCATCACGGGCATTAAAAGATCTCACCCTTTTAAAAGGGGGTCAATATTATGCCTCCCCAGTAGGTGAAGTTCATGTCGTTAAAAAAATGAAGGAAGTAAATGCAGTGATTGGTGGTGAAGGTAATGGTGGAATTATATTGCCTCAACTTCATTACGGAAGAGATGCATTGGTTGGTGTAGCCCTCATACTTTCCCATTTGACTAAGTCCGGTAAAAGTTTATCAGAGTTGAGAGCGGGCTATCCTACCTATGAAATGTGCAAAGATAAAATTCAATTGAATTCCTCAATAAACTATTTAGAACTGATCAACTATTTAATCGAGCATTATAAAATTCATCAAATAAACATTGAAGATGGATTAAAAATTGATTTTGAACATGAATGGGTGCACTTAAGAAAATCAAATACTGAACCGATAATTCGAATTTATAGCGAAGCTACAAGCTTTGATAAAGCCAGAAATTTAGTAGATCACATTAAAGAGCTGATTACTAATTTCAAAAATTAACACCGCATGTCGCGCGCACGGATTTATTTAGACCACGCTTCTACTACCCCATTAATCCCTGAGGTCATTGAGGAAATGTATAATGTTTCTCAAGAAATTTTTGGTAACCCTTCCAGCATTCATAAAGAAGGTATTCGTTCGAAAAGTTATATTGAAGAGAGCCGACGCATCATCAGCCATTTTTTAAACTGCAGTCCTAGTCAGGTTTATTTTACCTCTTGTGGTACGGAATCCAATAATATGATTCTTAAAAATCTCCTCGACAATCAACATATAAAAACCGTAATTAGTACAAAAATTGAACATCCATCTGTTTTAAATACAATTATTAAATACACAAAAATAAATTCTTGTGAACTAAAATATTTGGATGTATCCAATCAAGGCATAGTGGATTTGACGCAATTGGAAAATTATTTACTAAAATCAACTGGGCCATGTCTGGTTTCTTTAATGCATGTGAACAATGAATTGGGAACTAAAATTGATTTAATAAAAGTTGGCCAATTATGTAAAACGCATGGGGCCTTCTTTCATTCGGATACGGTACAAAGCATGGGCACTTCTGAGTGGAATGTTCAAGTTCTTGAAATTGATGCAATCAGCGGTTCCGCGCACAAGTTTCACGGTCCAAAGGGCATCGGCTTTGTTTATCTAAAGGATCCGACGTTATTTCATCCCCTTTTGGAGGGTGGTGGTCAAGAAAGAAATTTACGGAGTGGAACAGAAAACATTCTAGGTATTGCAGGTCTTGCGAAAAGCATTGAAATCTTACAAAAAGAAAAAGTATTTCGATTTGCTAAAATGGAGGAATTAAATAGTTACCTGCGAAATAGATTGCTTAACTCAAAAATTTCATTTGAATTTAATACCCCGGAACCAGTGTTGAGTAGTGCTAAAATACTTAATATCAACCTTCCCTTTTTCAAAGGAATTGAATTGTTGATTGTGAATTTAGATATTCATGGAATTGCTGTATCCGGTGGAAGCGCCTGTTCTTCGGGAGCTGAAAAGAGTTCACATGTGTTGGAACAAACCAGACCCGGCAATACCGGAAAATCTATACGATTTTCATTTTCCCATTTTAACACCGAAGCTGAGATTGATTTTACAATGGAAGTATTGGAAAAACTTATCCAATCAGCTTACTTGGTATAACGAATAAAAAATGCTCATTCACAATGAGTATCCATTCCAAGAATTACGATTCTTTATTCTATTTTTACTCGCTCCCGTTTATAAATAAAAATGTGTATGCGGCCAGAACAGCGGCTAATATTTCTGCAATTATATAAATCCAAAGATTGCTTAACCCAGAAATATTAGTGATAGCAAAACTTAATGCCACAGCTGGATTGAATGCGGCTCCAGAGATTGGACCAAAGGCATACACTCCTGCCATGACAGTTAATCCAATTGCCAACCCATAAAATGAATTTCCTGCTGTATCTTTAGAAGTAGCAACATTTAATACTACATAACAAAGTGCAAAAGTGCCCAAAAATTCAGCGACTAAACATTGTGCTACATTGGTGGTCATTTCCATTCCTTGACCAGATACTCCTAATAAAAAATTTGATCCAACTACCGCAGCTAATGCAGCTCCTAAAAGCTGGGCAATTATATATCCAGGGACATCCGCTAATGCGCATTTCCCCCTTAAGAATACAGCAATTGTTACGGCTGGATTAAAATGTGCGCCTGAGATATGTCCACCTGCATAAACCATAGCTATCAGCACCGCTCCAATACCAATTCCTGCCATTGCACCAGCCTTTCCTAAAACACATAATGTAATACAAATCACCAGAAAAAAGCTTCCAATGAATTCTGCCAGTAATTTTTTCATATAAGCTTATAATTTTGTTTGAAAATGAACTATAAAGTTACCAATTAAAAACGATACACTTATGAAGGATCATTTCACAAAAGATGAAAATTATATGCAGTATTGTATGAATTTAGCTATGAATGGCCTGGGGTCAGTATCTCCCAATCCATTAGTAGGTTCACTAATAGTTTATAACAATCATGTTATAGGACAAGGATTTCATAAAAAATTTGGAGGGCCTCACGCTGAAATTGAAGCAATCCAAAATGTTTCATCGAAATATAAACATTTAATTCCTAAAAGCACGCTATACGTAAACCTGGAACCTTGCAATCATTTTGGTAAAACACCACCCTGCACAGATGCCATTTTATCCCAGAACATCTCGAAGGTCGTATTCGGCTGTTATGACCCAAATCCTCAGATGTCGGGAAAAAGTATTCAAATATTGAAGGAAAGGGGAATTCAAGTCGAAGGCCCTATTTTAGAGCAAAAAACCCAAGAATTAAACTCCGCCTATATAAAAAATGTCAAAACACAAAAACCTTTCGTTATTGTCAAATTTGCCCAGAGCGGCGACTTTTTTATGGGAAAAACAAGCCATCGTGTAAAAATTTCTTCAGAAACTACCGATTTATTGGTCCATAAATGGAGAAGTGAATGTGATGGAATTCTAATAGGAAAAAATACGGCCTTAACGGATGATCCTCTATTAACCAACAGGTTTATGCCTGGCAAAAACCCTTTAAGAATAATTTTAGACCGATCTGATACACTGCCAATGCACTTACGGATATTTAACGCTGAAGCCCCGACCCTTACATTTTCTGACCTACATGTTGATAAAAGCGCTACTTGGCATGAAATCCTACAAGCTTTGTATAAACAAAACATAGCGATTTTGATGGTTGAAGGTGGAGCAGAAATTATAAATAGCCTCAATAATGAAGGTGAATGGGATGAAGCCAAAATAATAACCTCATCGACTGTTTTCCTAAATGATGGGCTAAAAGCCCCAAGTCTAACGGGTCGTCTAAAGGATACATTAATATTAGGGGATGATACTATATGTTATTTAGGTAGGAATTGACTAAAAGAGTTAAATTTTGTTTAAAGTCACCCATTTTCGTACCCTTTCACTTGAAAAGTTGGTTCTATCGTTGTTATTTTGTAGTAATTTAAAATCCATAAAATATAATGAACCGCACAACAATAAACATTTCTCTAATTGGAAGCTTTTTTATCATATTCTTTTTTGGAATGAGCAATTTGCTTTATGCTCAAAATCAAAAAATTAATTGGGTGAGTTGGGATCAAGCCCAGCAACTCATGAAAAAACAAAAAAGAAAAGTGTTAGTTGATGTCTATACTGACTGGTGTGGTTGGTGTAAAAAGATGGATGCAAGTACTTTTCAGGATCCAAGAGTAGTAAAATATATAAATAATAATTTTTACGCAATCAAATTTAATGCTGAAACTAAGGAGGATATCAATTTCAAATCTAAAGTCTTCAAATTTGTACCTCAAGGAAACCGGGGCTATCACGAACTCGCCGCGGAAATAACACAAGGAAGACTTTCCTATCCAACCTTTGTTTTTATGGATGAAAATCTCATAACAATACAACCCATACCTGGCTATCATGATGCACCGGCTTTTGAAATGATTTCAAATTATTATGGCGGTAACCATCATAAGAATACTCCTTGGAAGTCATATCAGGAAAATTTCAAACCAGAAAACATTAAGTATTAATCCAGGGAGGAGAGCCTTACAAAATTTGTAAGGTTGTAGTACTTACTTCTTTTCTTGTATTTTAGCCCAATTATCTTTCAAGCCAAGCGTTCGGTTAAATACGAAATGCTCCGGCCGGCTGTCTTTATCCAGCACAAAATATCCTTTGCGAATAAATTGATAGTAACTGTCACTTGAGGCACTATTCATATAAGATTCCAATTTGGCATTTTTTACAGTAGTTAGTGAATTAGGGTCAATTAATTCTTTGAAGTCAATTTCATGGTTCGAAGGATCTGCCACAGAAAATAAGCGATCATAAAGCCTAATTTCTGCATTAATACAATGATGAGCGGAAACCCAATGGATCGTTGTTTTTACTTTTATTCCAGAATTATCCTGACCACTTTTACTCTCTGGAAAATAAGTACAAAGCAATTTGATAATTTCTCCAGTTGAATCTCTAATCACTTCGTCGCAGGTAATGATATAGGCTGATTTTAATCGCACAGATATTCCAGGACTTAATCTAAAAAACTTTGGTGGTGGATTTTCTATAAAATCTTCCTGCTCTATATACAATTCTCTTCCAAATGGTAATTGATGTGTACCAGAATCCTGTATTTCCGGGTTATTTTCCATTTCAAGATATTCAACTTGGTCTGGTGGGTAATTACTAATTTCAATCATTATTGGATCTAAAACTGCCATGACGCGTGTGGCTATTTTATTGAGATCGTTCCGCACAGCAAATTCTAGCATAGACACTTCAATCACGTGTTCCCTTCTGGCTACTCCTACCATTTTTGCAAAATTTCTAATAGCCTCAGCTGTATACCCTCTCCTTCGCATGCCACTTATAGTAGGCATTCTAGGATCATCCCAACCCAATACTTTATTTTCTTTTACCAATTGAAGTAATTTTCGTTTACTCATTATGGTGTGAGATAAATTTAATCGGGCAAATTCAGTCTGTTGTGAAGGAAAAATACCGAGTTCTTTAATAAACCAATTATAGAGAGGTCGGTGATTTTCAAATTCAAGCGTGCAAATTGAGTGAGTTATCCCTTCTAATGAATCACTTTGACCGTGTGCAAAATCATACATAGGATAAATACACCAGGTAGTACCCGTTCGATGATGAGGCGTAAATAATATGCGATATAAAATCGGGTCTCTTAAATGCATATTTGGTGAAGAGAGGTCGATTTTAGCTCGTAATACTTTAGAACCTTCTCCATGCTGGCCCTCTTTCATTTCCGTAAATAATTGTAAACTTACCTCAACAGAACGATCTCTGAATGGACTTGGAGTGCCAGGATCAGTCGGTGTTCCCTTTAAATTTGCAATTTCTTCTGCAGAAGAATCATCCACATATGCTTTACCCGACCTTATTAACTGTACAGCAAATTTATAAAGTTGTTCGAAATAATCTGACGCATAAAAAAGCCGATCCTCCCAATCAAAACCTAACCAACGAATATCTGCTTGAATGGCTTCCGTGAATTCAACATCTTCAGTGACAGGATTCGTATCATCAAATCGTAAATTACATTTGCCATTATACTTTTGTGCTAATCCAAAATTCAAACAAATCGCTTTAGCATGCCCAATATGGAGATAACCATTCGGTTCTGGAGGAAATCGTGTATGGACTCTTCCTCCATGTTTCCCCATCTTAATGTCGGTTTCAACAATTTCCTCAATAAAATTTAATGATTCATTTAATTCTTCCATATTCTCCATACAATTCTACATACGATCCGGTATATCAATACCTAAACATGTCATACCATGCAACAAATGGCTTGCAAGCATATGACTAATAGCCAGTCTCCATTGTTTTATTTCTGATGTCTCTGCATTTAATATTCGATGATCATGATAATATCGGTGAAATTCTTTTGCGAGGGTATAAAGATAATTTGCCAAGTGTGAAGGATCATACGTCGAAGCGCTTTCTATCATAACGTCCTTGTACTGCATGCACAATGAAATTAACTCTTTTTCCTGAGGCATAATTTGTTCCGGATTTAGTAATTTACCCTGATAGCCTTCTTTACGTTCAATGGATTTTATTCTGACATATGCATTAGCTATATAAGGCCCTGTATGCCCCTGCATATCCACGGATTCTTTAGGATCAAATATCATTCTTTTTTTTGGAGCTACTTTCAAAATAAAATATTTCAAAGCGGCAAGACCAATTTTATTAAAAATAGTTTGACGTTGTTCTTCTGTCAGTCCTGCTAATTCTCCCCGGTCTTCCGCTGAATTGCGAGCTTCATCAATCACTTCTTGTATAATATCATCGGCATCTACAACTGTCCCTTCTCGGGACTTCATTTTACCGGTGGGCAAATCAATCATACCATACGACAAATGATACAATTTATCCGCGAAAGGTTCTCCCAGTTTTTTTAAGGTTTCAAATAATACTTTAAAGTGATAATCTTGTTCATCGGCTACAACATAAATATAATGTTGCTTTTGATGTTGCTCATGTCTTTGTGTAGCGGTACCCAAGTCCTGGGTTATATACATCGAAGTTCCATCACTTCTCAAAATTACTTTTTTATCTAAACCGCGGTCTTCTAAATTTATCCAAACAGATTGATCTGCTTCACGATAAAAAACATTTTTACGCAATCCATTATCAACGATATCCTTCCCCAATAAATACGTTTGAGATTCATAATAGTTAGAATCAAACGTAACTCCCAAGTTTTTAAAGGTACTTTCAAATCCATCATACACCCATTGATTCATCTGACCCCATAGGGCTTTGGTACCTGGTTCGTTTTTTTCCCACAATAACAAAAGTTCTCTGGCTTCTTTGCCAAGGATACTGAATTTATTAAAATATTCATTCTTATATCTTGCAAAAAAAGTTGCCTCATCTTCATCAGGTTTCTTTTGATTGTTAAACACCATTATTGCATCAGGACTGGATTGCCATGGTTCATATTCTTCTTTAAATTTTTTTTCAAATAAAACATAATAGTCTCCAACAAAGTGATCCCCTTTCATTTTTACAGAAGCCGGAGTGGCCCCATGGCCAAATTTTTTCCAGGCCACCATACTCTTGCAAATAGCAATACCACGATCATTGACGACCTGAGTTGTACTTACATGATGACCTAAACTTTTTAAAATATTTGCTAAAGACCATCCCAATAATATATTTCTAATATGACCTAGATGAAGTGGCTTGTTTGTATTAGGGGAACAATATTCAATTAAATATGTCTCTGCATTAATTTCTTCTTGAAGTTGTTTTGAAATTGTCGTATTTATCAGAAAACTTAATTGTTCTATCCAAAATATTTCTGGTAAACTAAAATTTAAAAATCCCTTTACAACATTATATTCGCTAATTAGTAATTTATGTTTTAAGTAATCTCCAATTTCTGCAGCAAGTATTTCTGGATTTCGAGCAAGCTTCTTAGCCCATGGGAAGGTTACAAATGTAAAATCTCCCGTAAATTCCTTTTTACAAGGATCCAATTGAATGTCTTCCTGTCTAACATTCATGTTAAACCGTTCCTGGAAACATTCTTGAATAGTTTGTATAATTGAATCTAGTGATTTCATTAGCCTGCAAATTTAGCAATTCTATTGGAAAAAGCTAAAAATGGTTTCGCCATATTTTCGAACTTGGGTATTCCGAGCGTGTTTTGAAAAATCATGTTCCTGGTTGTGCTCGAGTACAAATAGTCCCCCACTTTTCAGTAAATTCTTTCCCAATATTATATCTGGAATTTGATCGATGCCAGGCAAGGGATACGGGGGTCCGGCAAAAATATAATCAAATGCTAACAGGGTATGTTTGATAAAATTCTTATAGTCTTTTATATGTATCTCTATTTGATTTGAAATCCCAAATGATGTAGCTGTTTTTCTTACAAAATCCGCAGCTGGTTTAAATGAATCTACATAAATTGTTTTTGGACAACCCCGTGAGATCATTTCATATGAATGCGCCCCGGTTCCTCCAAATAAATCCAACATGTGTATAGATTCAAAATCCAGTATATTTTGTAGAATATTAAAAAGCCCCTCCCGTGAAATATCGGTGGTAGGTCTTGTCGGCCATTTATTGGCAGGTGGATAAAAACTTCGACCCTTTAAGTGTCCTCCATTTATTCGCATGTGTGAAAAAACTAGGAGGCTAAAAGAATTTCAAATCCACTTTTCAATCGTACATGTTGGTAATATATTGATAATACCTGAACTACTCGTGAATTAAATTGAATGTCACCCATTAAAGTAATCGGATCCTTCTCTGAATTTAATTTTAATGCATTATAAATCCAACGAACGATATAAAGTATTTCTACCTCTGTTTCAAAGCTATAAATATTAATAAAATAGGGTTTATTATTAAGTCTGACACTACAAACTAATGTATTCTTACTAATTAAAATTACTAACCCATTCACGTCATCAGGCTGCAATAGTTCAACCAATTTATGCGTGTAGGTGGAAATATGTTTGATCTTCGCTTCTGAAGAAAACGCTGAAATATTTTTATTTAATTGAAATCGTATGCTTCTATTACTTTCCACTTCCTGGTGCACAATTGTCACCTCATTTGGATAAAGCGGATAATAGTCTGTTAAACTTTCAGAATGATTGTCATCGGAATAAAATTTTTTGCCTAAGCTGATATAATTTTTGGCGTAATCAAATACTTGCCCAGAGCCTTGCTCATGGTCCTTCGCTAGTATTTCAAGGGGATAGACTTGATTATAAGTAATAAAAACAAGTTCTTGATGAGACATAAAATTCATTAATACCTGCAATAATAGTACTTTTGTCCTTCATTTTAGAATTAGAGTTCATGCTTATTTGCTTATTGGCTATAGAATCTTCCTGCGATGATACATCCATAGCAATATTAAAAGATGGAAAAGTATTAGCAAATATTATTTCAACTCAAAAGATTCATGAAAAATATGGCGGTGTAGTTCCTGAAAATGCCTCCAGGCAGCATATGGAATCCATGATTCCAACTCTTCGAGAAGCCCTCGCCAAAGCACAGATAAACCTTACGGAAATACAAGCCATTGCGGTAACGCGAGGTCCGGGTTTAATAGGTGCTTTGGTAGTTGGTCTAGCCTTTGCCAAGGGTTTGAGTTTGGCGCTAAACATTCCCTTAATCGAAGTGAATCATTTAGAGGCACATGTTATGTCGTTATTTTTAAACGATCGCGTTCCTCCTTTTCCTTTTTTGTGTTTGACTGTATCTGGCGGGCATACACAATTATTAAAAGTAACCGACCATAATACCATGTACTTACTAGGTCAAACTCTTGACGATGCAGCTGGTGAGGCGTTTGATAAAATAGGAAAACTATTGGGTTTACCTTATCCAGCTGGACATCATATAGATCGTCTGGCTAAAACTGGTCAGCCCTTATTTAAATTTACACTAGCCAAAGTAGCAGGCTTAAATTATAGTTTTAGTGGCTTAAAAACTTCCGTATTATATTTTTTACAGAATAAACTGAAAGAGAATAAAAATTTTATTACTGAAAATTTAAATGATTTATGTGCCTCCGTGCAAGAAGCCATCATTACAATGCTCTGTGTGACGCTGACGAAGGCTGCGAAACAATTTCACTTAACTCATATTGGAATAGCTGGAGGCGTTTCAGCAAATTCCAGATTACGTACTAAAATTCAATCATTAGCTGAAGATAATCATTGGAATATATATATCCCTCAATTAGAGTATTGCACTGATAATGCTGGTATGATTGCCATATCTGCATATTATAAATTTAAAAAGTCAGAATTTGCCGATGAAAAAATAACTGCATTGGCTCGATATACTATTAGCCCAATTCTGCAAGAGTAATTCCATCACCACCTTCTTCTGAAGCGGGATGCCATTGTTTCGTAATAAATTTATATCCCCTCAATGTTTTATTCACATGATTTTTCAGAATGCCATTTCCTTTTCCATGTAAAATTTTAATAGATTTAGAATTCGCAATTAAAGCCTTATCTAAAAACACATCTAAGGTGTCCATCGCCTCCTGCACTCTGAATCCCCTAATATCAAGAGTAGCATTAAAATTCGTGGTCTTGGAAATGGACTCTGTTTTTATACTTACGGTCGGGTTGATATTTAATGGATTCGATACAAGAATTACTTCATTGGGTTTAACTTTTATTACCATATGATCAGTTTGGACACTCAGTAATTTTTTGCTCATGTCCACCACTTTTCCAACCATATTATTAAATAAAATTTTTACATGATGACCCACTTTAATTTCCTCATCCTTGGATTTTCCATTTACAAGGTCCACCCATTTTGACTTGACCATCTGAAACTCTTCCAATTTTACTCCTTGCTTCCTTTTAGTTTCTTCTGTAATAAAAGTAATACGATCTAAATTTTTTTCTTTTCGTAATTCTTTTACTAACTTATCTAGTTCTTTTCGTTGGGCATCTGTATGGGATATATCTTGTTGTTTTATATCCATTTTAAGTTTCAATCTTTTTAGTTCTAACTGCCTCAACAAAAAATCATAATTATAAATTAATTTATCAACATGTAGTTTTTTCTCTTTGTATTCCTGTGTATCCTTTTGTAACTGAATACGCTGCTGATCAAGATCTGCTAATAATTCATCCAGAGCAACCTGGCTAATTCCAGATTTCTTTTTTGCATACTCCAACACTTTATTGGGAAACCTATTTTTTGTAGCAATTTCTAATGCATAAGAACTTCCCGGCTTACCCACTTTTAATTGATAGGTTGGTTGCAAATGGGCATCGTCAAAAATCATGGCCCCATTGATTAATCCTTCGTTCTTAAAAGCAAATGTTTTTAAGTTTGAATAATGGGTATTAATTATTCCAAATACTTGCTTTGAATTGAGTTCATTTAGTACCGCTTCAGCAATAGCACCCCCTATCTTAGGTTCTGTCCCTGATCCAAATTCATCTATCAACACCAACGTTTGGTCATCGGCAGCTTCCATGAATCTATTCATAGATTGCAACTTGGCGCTATAGGTGCTTAGTTCATCCTCGAGTGATTGTTGGTCACCGATATCAGCAAATATTTTTTGAAAAAATTGGAACGAAGAACCTTTATCGACCGGTAGGAGGTAGGCATGTTGCAACATTAATTGAAACAATCCTACGGACTTCATGGTGATTGATTTTCCACCCGCATTGGGGCCTGATAAAACTAAAATACGTTCCTTTATGTTTAGATATAAACTAAATGGGACCACTGGTTTATTCTTGCTTTTATTATGCAAATACAACACCGGATGTCTTCCATTTACAATATTAATTCCACTTTCTTTTAATTCTGGCCTAATTCCAATTATATCTAATCCAAACCTAGCTTTTGCTAGTAAACAATCAAAATGTACCAGTGAATGATACGATAATTTCATTTCATCAGAAGATTCCCTTAAGAAGTCTGCTAATTTGTGAAATATTTTTCGCAATTCCGCGCGTTCATCTGCCTCCAATCCAACAATTTCATTGTGCAAATCCACCAACACCTGGGGTTCAATATATACGATTCTTCCACTGTCCGATTGGTCGTGTACTATTCCTTTCACATT
Source organism: Bacteroidota bacterium (assembly GCA_030856215.1). Classification (GTDB taxonomy): domain Bacteria; phylum Bacteroidota; class Bacteroidia; order Chitinophagales; family Saprospiraceae; genus Vicinibacter. Next base: position 8,575 of record JALYPU010000094.1, on the reverse strand, counting down.
TCTTTTATGCTCTGCTAAAACTGAAAGTACGTAGCGCCCATTTTTTATTGATTCATCACCTTCGCCAAGAAAAGCTAGTTTACGATAATGGTCTACAATTTTTCTAAATGTTTTGTACATTTCTGAAGTCCGAGTTCGCATTTCCTGTCGAATCAATAACAAGGCATCAGAAGCTGTATCCAAAACTTCTTCATGCTCATCGAAAATACTAGTGAACTTTTGTAAAATTAATTTATGATCTGGTATCTGTTTAACAAAAGAAAATAATTCCGGATAGGCATCTATATCCATAGCTCTAAAAAAATGATGAATGGCCTGGATATTTTTCACCATTTTTCGAATTCGTAAGAAAACTTCTTTATTTGGAATGTAATCTATGATTTCAATTAAACGAATTTCTTCCAAGACAGGATCGTAGTGAGAAAGTGGTATTTGAGTTTTACTTATGATCCAGCTCAGTGCTTCCACTCTTTTTAATTCCAACTTGATTTCTTCCTTGTTTATAGAAAACACGGAATTCAATATTTCATTTCTGGCACCTTCTCCCAGACAGTAATGTGCGCAAAAATCTTTGATCTTGGTAAACTCAAGTTGTTCTTCCAAATGACTAGGAATATACGCCTCAATTAGTGATACGCCTTTGTCCATTTTATTCAATTTGCAGCTCGCGTTGACTTAGACTGAGATTTTAGTTCCTTTTTAAAATCAAGAAAAGAATCAAACTCCTTTCGAAAACTTATTCCAGAACCAATTTTATGTTTTTGGCCTTCAATCGCTTCATTGCTTTTATAATAAATTCTCAATTTTAATCCTGGAACGGGTGTATTCCATTCAATGACACTTTCTGGCGTAAAATAACTATTCCCTGTGAATGTATTGACTGCCTGATAATTCCCGCCTAATGTTACTGCCCACTGATCATTCCACAACCGATGTCGCAAACTAAATATAAATTCTCCTTGATTTAATTTTGTATCAGCAATGAGTGGATTATCCACTACATCATAGGCCACATTAAAATCTACCCCTGAAATAAAGTCGACATTTTCAAAAGCTTCAGAAAGTAAATTAGAAACAAAGAGGGAAAATTGATTGGACAATAATTCGGAAATCGTATTGATCGTAGAAGTTCCTAAATTTGAAATCAATCCTCCTTCAAATGGGTTATTAGAATTTAAAAAGGAGCTAAAAACCAACAGACCGAAGACTTGTTGATTTAATTGATCCGGATTATCTTCCAATAAGCGCAGTTTATTATCCGCATAAGTCTTTAATGTACCAGTCAGGCCAGGAAAAGCTAATACAAAATTTACGGTGGGACTTAATAAAGATCCTCTTAAAAGCATGGTTAGCTCTATTTCTGTCCGCTTCTTGGCTTCTTCGACTAAACTAACTTCACTCGGATCTAAATACTCTTGTATAAATGGGTATATATTGGTATAAAGACCTTCATACCTTGCATCAATACTAATATCCGCATTAAATGGATTCCCGTTCCAACGAATTTGTCCACCGCGCTTTATTTTAAATGGCTTATTGACAAAGTTTAAAAGTGTAAATAAATATTGCCCTTCTTCCACTTCATACTCCCCTTTCAGCGAAAAAGTACCATCACGCAATGATGATATCTGAATGTCGCCCCGCCCAACTGCGCGAATAATATCACCTGCCACTTCATTAAATATAATAGAGACTTGAGCATCATCTGTGACAGATAAATCCATTAGAAAATTCAATCCTTTTATAGTAATAGGAGGAGCGATTCTTATGGAATCTGCATTTACTTTATTAGTAAATTTAATGAATGAATTATCTTTTGCTTCTTGCTCGCGTCGAACTGGTATGGCTAGATTACTTCCTTTGAGGGATCTGGCCTTGATATAAATATCCGATCTACTAAGCGGACCAGAAAATTGTGCACTAAAATCACAAATGGCATAACCGTAATAAGGAAGACTGTTGCCTTTCTTGGTGTCTAAAATCAGCGCTTCTGGAGAACGGATATCAAGGTTTAAAAAATAATTATTTAAATTTTCATGTCTTAAATCGCCATTCAATCGAATACTATTATTTAACTTATCTTTCAATATAATATCATTAAAAATAAATTTATCTTTAGAAAATAAAATTTCTTGTTTGTCGACAATATATTTTGTACCCAAATAATTAATTTTACTTTCCACCTGATCCGTCATTAATGACCCATCAATAGATATTTTTTTATTTCGAAAGCTCAGACGGGTGGATCCACTTAGGCCTCCTCTGGTTTCTGAAATGCTCAATATAAAATCCTGAAGAAATGAGGCTGGAAAATTTTTTAAATTTAAACTAAAATCAAATTCATACTTAGGCAACGCGTAATTTTTCTTTAAAGGAATATTTACAACCCCTTCTGCGGTAAGTGTATGCTCTTTATATTGATTTGTAATTTTTATTTTAAATGGATTCTCTGGATTCTCTAAACTAAAATCGATATTAAACGGGCCATAATTATTTTTATTTAGGTGCAATTGAAAGACCTGTAGATTCCCTTGAAGGTTCTTTAATGCCTTAATATCCGGAATGGTCAAGTCCAAGTTAAAAATTCCACTAAATCGCAGTCCCTTATTATTAATAAACGGATTCACAGCTGAAATATCAAACCCATCTGCTTTAATTCCAAACCCAGTTCCATCAATGTCTCTCACACTGATAAAATGACTAGAATCAGACATATCAAAATTGGAAATATTGACCTTCTTATTTTGATAACCTATTTGGTGTTTTGCATTTAAATTCCAATATTTTTTATTGAGGTATAACGAATTTTCAGCAAAAACTAATTGATAACTATTCTTATCAAATAACAATTGGGGTTTAACCCGATGAATGATGGTGTCTTTCAGACTATCTCGGGTAATAAAATCAAGCGATAATTTATTGCTCGAAACCAATTGTATTAATTCAACATTGTTTAACACTTTGGATTTATTAAAGAATACATAATCACTGGTCATGTTACTATTCCATTGTCCATTCAGAATGGTACTTTTGTACATGACATTTCTTAAAACAAAATCCTGATAGTGAATAAACGTGGTACTAAGTTGGATTTCTCCTGATTGCTTATTTTGGTCCAAGGAACCTTCTAGATTCAGGTCCGCGATATTTACAGGAATGGTAAAAAAAGATGTTAGTTTTTCGAGGTTAATTAACCGTGCATTATAACTGAATCGGCCATTATTGGCATTTGGTTTCTTGGGTAATGAAATCAAATTAGCTAATTCCGGAACATTGGACCATAGTAAATTAGAGATCTGATTTGGAATTTCCTCTAAATTAAAGATACCATTCAGCTCAATTACGCCGAAATCAAAATTCAGCTTAAAATTCTTTTGCTTTTCATTAAACTGTTGACTAGCTGATAATTTTTCAATTTTTAAGGTCCTTTGAGTTACGCCATCGTTGAAAATTAAATCAGAAATATTCAAATTACCTATTGCATTATCTATGTTATTTCCCCTCAGACTCGCTTTTACCACAGCCTGGATAGTATACGGTTTAGAAATTAAATTTAAGGCTTTTAGATTAGCCTTTTGGATACTCAAATCGAAAGATAACGAAGGAATTTTATTGATATCAGCAATTTTTCCTTCAAAATTTAGACTAATATTTTCATCCTCGATTTTCAACGTCCCATCTAATAATTGTTTGCTGAAGACTCCTTTAAAGATTAAGTTTTTATAACCATATTTTTTATAAACAAATCCATCTGAAACCAAACTCAACCGGGCATTCATAGTTTCAAAGGTTAACCCCACTCCGTTCTCAACGATGGCTTTGGCATTTACTTTTTCAAGGTCTTTAATCTTTATAAGCGTACCTAGGTCAAAGTTTTTTAACTGAATGGATCCTGAAAAATTTGCTTTGGCCTTTCCAGGTCGAAGATTTAACCTCATATCAGATTGAATAGCACCTAAATCTGTTTGAAAACTTCCGTAGGAAACAAAATCCTCAAAGAATCCATCAAAATCTCCTTTAAATTGAATTTTCCCTAATTTTAAATAGCTATCAGGAACTGAAAAACCAGGTATTAATTCTTTTAAAGTCTTCATCGAGGTTTTTAATTGTTTTACTCGAATGCTCAGTAATTCTTTACCGCGTATGTTCATGTCTCGGGTACTGACATTGCCCTCAAACAAAAATTGGTCTCCCATTCGTAACAATAATTTATTTGATTTCAAACTATTACTCTTTCCAATTATTTGGCCATCGATTTCAATAATTTGATCCTTGTTCTTTTGAAAAAAAGCATTCTTATTTAAGTTACGTGCAAAATAGATGACATCCTTTACAGCCAATTTTGAATTATCTGAAAGAAAATTTACAAACACCTTGTTAGAAAAATCCTTGAAATCTGAATATGCAGTATACATTAAATAAAAACTATCCCTAAGCTGACTATTATTTGTCTCTAAAACAAATTGTTCCAAACTTACCTTTTTAGTGTTGATATCAATGTTACCTGCTTTAAATTCTTTAATTGTAAAACCTTCATCAGTTTGCGCTGCTAAATGCTGGACCTTTCCTTTAAAATCCATATTTTCAATTTGCATTTGCTCAATCTCCGTTTCAAAATGAGTGATGACAAAATGATTCGGGTCAAAAAACGGGTCTTGTATTGGTGGAAAATCGAAATTTTGAAAATGACCTTGACTATTGGCGATACTAAGAGATTCCACATATATTATCATAGGTATTTTGCAGCTATCTTTAGGTATTTCATAAACAATTCCTTTTGTGACTTTGGGTAGACTAACCTCAGGGGTTTGGATGCGAACGTCGATCTTGACACCATCCATCATCACTTTCTTAATAGAATAATAGTTCCCTGCAAAATTTAAATTCTTAGCTTTAATAGCTGCATGGTGAATAGTAACTTTTTCAGTTTTACCAGTAAGTTCCACAATGTGATAAAATTCAATATCAGACAAATTAAAATCTTCTATATTAAAGTTGAATTTCTTTTTGTTTTTATCCTTTGCTTTAGAATTGAACTGAAAAATGAATTGATCTACATTAGTAAATTCCTCACCTTCATATGAAATAAGCTTTAATACTCCTTGATTAATTTCAATCTTGGAAATATCCAGTTCATTTTTTAGCAAAGAAAAAAATGAATGACGCAAACCTGCGTTCAACTTAGAAGCATATAGTATAGTATCTTGATGATGGTCCAGAATTAAAACATTTTTCAACTGTACCCCGCGAATTAAATCAATATGTATTTCTTCTAATTGGAACGATTGTTCTATTCTTCCGTCCAACCATGAAAGAAACCTATCTTTAGACCATTGCTGAACAAAATTCATTTGGAGCAGAAAAAAACTGAGGAAAAAGATAAAAAAGATGGACAGAATTATTAATAATAATACACGGATCAAAGCCAGAAGGGCTTTGGTTCTCTTAGAGACCGGTATTTTAGTTTTATTCAATGTTACCTAGATAATGAAGTTTTGCTTTTTAATCTTTCACTTAAACTCCAGTTTAACGTATAATTAATGCTTTGGTTTTACTTTTTTATAAATGGTAATGGCGTCTTTGGCCTCTTTTACATCATGAACCCTGAGTATGGACGCTCCCATCATCAATGCTAATGTATTGGCCGCTATGGTTCCGGCTAGAGCTTCCTCTGCCCCACCTCCGCAGAGTTTATAAATCATAGATTTCCTTGAAATACCAACCAAAATAGGCTTATCTAAGATGGAAAGCAAGTTTAAATTTGATAACAATGTATAATTCTGTTCCAAATCTTTACTAAAGCCAAAACCAGGATCCACAAAAATATTAGTTAATCCAAAGGATTTGTACCTATCTATTTTTTTAGCAAAATAGAGAAGGATTTCTCTCATAATGTTTTCATATTTTAAATTTGTTTGGTGTTGCATAGTTTCAGGAGTTTCCCTCATATGCATCATGACATAGGCTATATTTAAATTACCCATCAGTTGTAACAATGAATCATTTATGTCACTTCCGGAAATATCATTTATCATATCTGCGCCCTCATCGATACAAGCCCGGATTACCACTGAACGGGAAACATCTACCGAAATCTTAACTTCTGGAAATTCACGTCGAATTTCTTTTAAAGTGGGTAAGAGCCTATCCATCTCTTCTTTCTCTGACAAACTTTTTGAACCAGGGCGGCTGGACATAGCTCCAATATCCACTATATCTACCCCTTCAAATATCAATCTATTGACTGCTTTACTAACGTCAATTTCTCCTTTGTAAATGCTGCCTTTATAGAAAGATTCCGGACTCAGGTTTAGAATCCCCATAACCAAAGGATCCTTAAAATTAAATATTTTGTTATTATATATATATAATTTATTGTTTGTCAAATATTTATTATAATAGATTGTTATATTAACTTCTTTGCAAAACTAAGGCCAAAATAGTAATGCTAGCTTCATTAAAGATACCATAAAATACTTTTATAAATATTATATAAGTGAACACCATAATGTATAATATTATGTGAATGAATAAACAACGATATAAAATTGTTAATTAATCTTAGAATTCAAAATAATAAGTATCTTTGTAGCTCCAAAAACGGAAGCCATTTTTTTAATCAAGTCAATTATTTGAATGATAAAGAAACCATTCTTTCTCAAAGGTGTCCAAATTGCCTCGCTTATACTTCTCCTGATCGCTAATGTAGTTCTTCTCCGCTTTATTTTAGATCTTGATTTATTCCATCAAGAACAAGATCTCCAAATCCAAATAGCTGAATGTAAACCTTCTGAACTTTCCATTTATGGATTTGATTCCAAATATTATCAGTTTTTGCATGGCAAAATAAAATCCGGCCAATTATTACCTGAAGTATTCTCTCAGTATGGATTTGATCAGGATGAAATTGTGAACATTACCAAGAATATACAAGAATACCTCAATTTGAGGACTTTAAAAAGTGGGAATCCATATACATTTATAAGCACAAATGATTGTTATACACCTGATTTTTTTATATACCAACTCAATGATTTTCAATATGTTGTTTCCAATTTGCGAGATGGTGGATGTGCTAGATTAGAAGAAAAGTACGCTGAGCAAATTGAAGAATCCGTTGTCGGAGTTATAGAAATCTCCTTATGGCACGCCTTAAAAGAACAGGGAGTTTCTTTGAATTTGATTGATCAAATGGAAGATGCCTTAGCTAGTAGTATGAACTTTCACCAGGTGCAGAAGGGTAATACGTTCAAATTAATTTTTAACAGAGTATGGGTTGAGGGAAATCCAACAAATTCCGGAAATTTGTTGGCCGCTTATTTTAACACCTCAAATCAAAAACATTATGCCATTTCATTTGAACATAAAGCTAAAACAGAGTTTTATGACCTACTAGGTCGACCAATGAAAAAATCATTTTTAAAGGCACCTGTTAGATTTTCACGGATTAGCTCTCCTTTTAGTCACCGTAGGTTTCATCCAGTCTTAAAATTTTCTAGGCCCCATTTAGGAACAGATTTTGCAGCGCCTCATGGTACGCCCATCATGGCTGTAGCGGCCGGGACAGTTGAAGCTGCTTGTTACGGAGGTGGAAATGGAAAATATGTTAAAATAAAACATGATAAAGTCTATCAAACGCAATATCTGCATATGTCGCGATTTGCTGCAGGAATTAGACCAGGGAGTTATGTAAATCAAGGTCAGACTATTGGTTACGTTGGTTCAACAGGATTGGCAACGGGACCACATGTATGTTTTCGTTTTTGGAAAAATGGCACTCAGGTTAATCCAAAAAACTTAAACTTCCCCTCTCCAGATCCTTTACCAAAGGAGATTTTGAAAGAATATTTCATACAAAGAGATGCCATAGTTAAGAAACTAGATGGCTTACAATTCTCAACCGCATACCAGGATAGCAAAAAACCATCTGTCAAATCCTAATTAGATTACTTTTCGGATAGTAAATCCAAAAGTGGAACCGAGTTCTAACGTACTCCTTACAAATACTCTTTGTCCATGTGATTCTATGATATGTTTTACAATGGACAAGCCCAATCCACTCCCTCCTTGTTCTCTGGAGCGGCTCTTATCTACTCGATAAAAACGGTCAAAAAGGTATTTAATATGGTGTTCATCAATACCTAAGCCATTATCCGTGACTTCCACTAATATTTCCCTCCCTAAGTCATAAAAACTAACTTTAGTGATTCCGTTTTGCTTGCCGTACTTTATAGAATTGTTTATAAGATTTCCCAAAACCAATCTTATTAATTCTTTGTCTGCATATACCATAAATGAACCGTCGGCCCCTTCTTTAAATTGCATCCTTATGCCTTTTTCTTTCGCCTTTATATCCTGCTCGTCAAATACATCCTGAATTAAATTTTTTATATCAAAATGATTATACTCAATTAAGGCCATATTGGCTTCAAGACGGGCGATTACCTCCATATCCTCGATAATCGTCTGCAGTCGATCCGCGTTTTTTGCTGCCTTTTCCAAATAAGATTTGTTGATCGTTGGATCATCCATTCCGCCTTCCAACAAAGTATGTAAATAACCTTGGATATTGAAT
>JALYPU010000077.1 GCA_030856215.1 Bacteroidota bacterium | reverse complement strand
GCATGGTGAGTTTGATTCACTTGACAAATGGGATCCCCGCTATGGATATTTTAGTTTTGGCGGTTTAGGTAAGATCCCTGATCAGCCTTATTGGTATACCTGGTCACCGCTGCAGCAAGCGACATTTTTTAATAATAACTCTGCTCTTTTTCTGCCGGGCAATAGCGACCTGATACTACATATGCATTACGGTCCTACCGGAAAGCCGTTAAAGGATTCTTCCGAAATTCATTTATGGTTCTCTTCTCAACCGGACCGGTTTCAAATTCACACAGCTCCGCTAATCAATCCTTATGGATTGACTAATGGAACATTTTATCTTCCTGCGAATACTAAAAAAACTTTTCATTCCGATTACACATTGCCATTTGATATACAAGTGCTGAGTATTACTCCTCAATCCAATTTATTTTGCCGCTCATGGGAATTGTATGCTAAAATTCCCAAAAATGAAGTGCCTGTGAAACTTGTAAAAATCAGGGATTGGAATTTCAATTGGAAGCAAACATATCGTCCTTCCAACCCAATAATTCTTCCTGCAGGAACAATCATTCATGCACTGGCAAATTTTGATAATACAACGGAAAATCCCTGTAATCCTTCTGATAAACCATCGGATGTCATATGGGGTGCCCATTTATTCAGTGATTTATTTATGGTTCACTTCGAATATCTGCCAACTAAATCTTTAGGAGACGATATAAAAATGTACATCCCTTCTGTTGTAAGTGGCAACGAACTTCCGATTCAACTCGAGGCACTGAAAAAAGGGAACTATACATTTGAAATCACATCAATAGGCGGCAAGCGTGATCCACAAATCAATGGCTTTATTCTTAAAAGCGGTAAACAAAAATTTACTGTTCCGATTAAAGATTTGGTTAATGGAAATTATCTATTAACAATTCACAATGAAGCGAACACAGTCTTAGCACAAAGTCTGTTTATTAAAATGTGGGATAAGGGGCTATAATTTATTCACATATCACTGGCGTATTTACTACTTTCCCGTTCTTATGCCCGTACTCTTTACGAATGAAGATCGCACACTGGCCATTCAGCGGCTCACTGCTTTGTGGGCGTTCAATGAATGTGGGCTTGGTGGATTCCTGCATGCGATCAATTCACCATTCACCGGATTGGTTGTAGGAAGTATTGCGATGTTGTGTATTGCTGGTATCAGTTACTTTTCTGATCAGAAATTTAAAACTGTCATGACTTCTCTTTTGATCGTATTGATCATAAAAGGATTGGTGAGTCCGCATTCAACACCAACAGCATATCTGGCGGTTACTTTCCAGGCAATAACCGGTGCAGTTTTCTACAGGTATATTCCGGGGTTACTCTTTAGCTCAATCTTATTTGTGACCATCGGTCAGCTTGAGTCTGCATTTCAACGCTTATTGACACTCACGATTCTTTATGGAAATCCATTGTGGAAAGCAGTGGATATGTGGGGAGAGTATGTGACAAAACGATGGAGTATTATTCTTCCTGTTAGTGCATCACAATTCATTATAATGGTTTATGTAATCATTCATTTTATTACAGGAATTGTTGTGGGGTGGATGATTTATAAATTATTGAAATCCATTCCATCGCAATGGGGGGACATTAGATATCGCTTAGAATTAGGTGAGCAGCATAAAAAAGATTTTTTGAGGGTAGATCGAAGTAAAAACAAATGGAAGCGATGGATTGTGTTTTGTGTGTTACTTGTAATGATTGTATTGGCGTATGTTTTGTTTGGAGAAAAAAGTAACTATTTTGGTATACTAACTATTATTCGCTCGATCCTTTTCCTTGTTCTTTGGTTTGTATTTATTGGGCCACTGATTATGAAGTGGATTCAGCAATATCTACTCAAAAAGCAACAATCATTATCGGTTCAGATTGCCTCTACGATGGACGTGTTTCCACATCTATTGTGGATTCTGGATACTACGTGGAAAGAAACTAAATCATTGAAAGGCATCCGCCGATGGAAGACCTTTGTAACACAATCACTATTGACCATACTTCAATTCCGCACTTCCTATGATCCTTCTTCTGACAGGCCCAATAAGGAGCTTTAAAACAACCAGTCTGAAATCTTGGGCTGATGCGCGGAGTGATTGCGGTGGTGTGTTGAGCCCGGATGTAGAGGGTCTTCGTCACCTTTACAGTGTTTCATCAAAAGAACTTATACCATGGCAGCGAAAAGAAGTGATTGCAGGAGATATTAGCATTGGCCGTTTTGCTTTTGATCCTTTGGGATTTGATAAGGGAGCGTTGTGGATGATGCAGGATCTTCATCAGCCACACATCAACAATATCATTTTGGATGAAGTTGGCTTGCTTGAATTGGATGGAAAGGGATGGGATTCTTTACTTAAGGAAATGCTTCCATTACTTGATCAAAAGACTTTGATCCTGGTGGTTCGTGATACTCTTGTTGATGAAGTAATAGAAAAATATGAGCTCACTGATTTTAGTATTGTTGAAAAGGAATATTTTATGTAGCTCAATTTGAAAATTTGGGCAAGTGGTACCTGATACACTAAAGACTGTTACATTTGCAGCCATCTTTTACTGGTCCCGTAGTACAACGGATAGTATGCAGGTTTCCGGAACCTGAGATTAAGGTTCGATTCCTTACGGGACTACCACAACCTTACAGCTTCTTACAGCTTAATATATTTTCCTTACGTTTTTGTCCAATATTTCCAGTATTTAAAGGCGTTTCGCATTCTTTTGAACTTCTGCTGTTTTTTGATTTGTAAGATACTGTTAAGTTAAGGCGTCAACTGTGTCCGGTAATAGGCAATTCGGATATTCAGTTGATGCAAATGGAAAAATGATTTTATATATTAAGGGTGCAGACAGGTATTATCTTCCAATATCTCCTTCTACTTTACATTCTTACCTATTAGAGAAAATTGCTTTTATTGGTGGTGATAATTTATGGTATAGCGTTCAAAACGCTGTAAGTGTCTTTGTCAGAGATCATGGAGGGGAGACAACTAACTTGACACCAATTATAAGTCGTCCAAAAGCGAAAGCCGCACTCCTTGCATTATTGTATGGAAGTACACCAATAACAAATCAAAACATATGCAACTAACTTCTCAATCACTAAGAATATACGGCTCTGCGATGTTATTATATGCGCTAACCAGGATAACACTCTTTATTATTTTCGGTGGTGTCCAGGTCAAATCTTACTTGATTTTGTTGGTAATCTATTGTGTATTGTCATCTATTGGGTCCGCATTATTCCTAATAATTTATCACATAATAAAGAAATCGTTTAAGCCAATAATAGCTATAGTTTTAATCTTTATAGTAGCACATTTAATAGCTTATTTTACTATGGAAGATTTCGGTAAATTTATAAATGCTTTTAGCTCGATAAAAGCTACTCATGGTGAAAAGATTTTGAAATCTTTAAAGGATATGTCATTTGAAGGATTTAATTACGTTTCTTCAATGATTGCATTGATATATTTGGTTTGTAAAGATTTTGGTAAACATGAACGAAAATGGAATTAGTCAAATCTCACTAGGAAACAATCATGTTGTCCAAAATTAGACTTCATGCTGAGTTCCATTTATCTGAGTTCTCATCAACTCATTCTACCTTCATGCAGTTGAAATCAAAGAGTTCTTTCTTTTAGAAATTATTTGGGAAATTGCTTTAGAAGTACGTTTGATACCCTAGCCAAGATTCTATCAACTCCAATAAAATGACCTAACCGATCTGGAAAAAATAAACCTGGATAGGGACATAATTTTTGTAACTCAACCATTTGTCAATACTCCCACTGTGATAATGTCAGTTGTTGGTAAAACGGAATTGATCATTTTCGCTTTTCTCTCTTTTGATCCTAAGGCTTCATAGTTGACCCACATTTTTGGCACTCTAGATGACATTTAAAAAGATAAAGGTTAGGGCTTACACGAATAGCCTACCGTTATTCATCGATTAGAGAATAAATTGCAGGTTTATTTCTAATGATAAAATGCAATTAATGCAATCAAAAATCATAGATCGTATTTTTTGATTGTCTGCAAAGCCTTTTAGAAATTTCCTCCTTTCTTAATTATCCTTTTTCTTTCTTTTTTTCTGTACAACTCAATTCTTAGTGTTGGTAATATCTATCTTAGCTTTCAATATAAAAACTAGCTATGCAGGTCACTTCCAATTTCGACAGCGGTAATATTGATGTCTACCGGATCAATGATAAATTAAGCGAGATACAGCTAAAGGTTCGCAAGGACACTAATTCTGAATTCCTTCAGTGGTTTCATTTCAGACTCACCGGTGCTGCAAAACGTGCTTGCAAAATTTCCATTGTGAATGCCGGTAAGACCACGTATCCTGTTGGTTGGGAAGGATATAGCATCTGCGCTTCGTATGATCGTGATGAATGGTTCCGCATACCCTGTAGTTTCGTTCGTGGTGTCCTGACTTTTACATTTAAGCCTCTTCATAACTCCGTCTACTTTGCCTATTTCGCACCATATTCCTATGAAC
>JALYPU010000064.1 GCA_030856215.1 Bacteroidota bacterium | reverse complement strand
CTATTCAGATCAGCGCCTTCAATCAGGTCAATCTAAAACTTCTGCGGAACTTTTCAAGAGTGAAATCAAATGTCAAATTAGACTTTCATTTTAGATTTCCTTTCAAATCAAATGAGTGATTTAATGAATGTAAAATCATTTTATTCTTAATTTTGAAGTTGAAATTATACTTTGAAAAGCAAAATTCATTTCATTTTTTCTTATCAATTAACAAATAATTTATCGGATGTGATTGTTTTTTGCATCACAATTAGACGCTTTTTGCTTTTTTTATCTCATTAATTAATAAAATATCGCATTTTTTTGCATTTTTTATATTAAATTATTTAAAAATATGAAAATTGTTTTACCTTTGGTATGACATTTGATGATTTAGTTCATCATAATTCTTTGAAATTTTTTAATTTCGTAAACATTAAAAAACTAAACATGGCAAAAGCAAGTTCATCTGCTAAGAAAACTACTGCTAAAAAAGCTGCTCCAAAAAGAAAGAAAGCGGCAGCAAAAAAAGCAGCTCCAAAAAGAGCAGCAGCAAAAAAAGCGGCTCCAAAAAGAGCAGCAGCAAAAAAAGCAACTGCTAAGAAAGCAGCTCCAAAAAGAGCAGCAGCAAAAAAAGCAACTGCTAAGAAAGCGGCTCCAAAAAGAACAGCAAAAAAAGCAACCGCTAAGAAAACAGCTGGCAAGAAGGCATCGCCTAAAAAAGCAAGCACAAAGCGTGGTAGGAAGAAGCCCACTGTTGTGGAGACTCCTGCAATGGCTCCAATGAGTTCTGAAGACACCATGGGTTCTTAAGCAGAATCATTTTTAAAAAATCAGCTCCGTCAGTTCGTTCAGGCGGGGTTTTTTATTTTACATTTGAGTGTATGTTACTTGAATAACCATTAAACTTTTAATCAAATTTAAGTGACTCCAAGCGTTGATTCGCGATTAGACATTCTGCTAAAGCAATGGCTGTTATAGCCTCTATAACAACAGGAACGCGAAGCGCAATGCAGACATCATGCCTTCCTTTTATTATTAGTTTTTCATTTTGCTGTGTGCCTAAATTAATGGAAATTTGTTCTTTTGAAATACTACTCGTAGGTTTAATAGCCACCCTAAAAACAATTGGATTTCCATTGGTTATTCCACCATTGATCCCTCCGGAATGGTTGCTCGAAGTGGTTCCATCCACAGACATAATCTCATCATTGTGTTTGGATCCCTTCATTCGTGAAGCTGCAAAACCAGAACCAAATTCAATTCCCTTTACTGCAGGAATGCTGAATGCAAGATGACTAATTAGGGATTCTATTGAGTCAAAGAATGGCTCGCCCAATCCAATGGGAATTTTTTCTGCTCGACACGCTACGATTCCACCCAACGAATCTCCATCTTCTTTTGCTTTGTTTAAAATATCCAAATAATCGAATTGGCCACCAATCTCAACTATGGAAGCATCAATTGAAATAGGCTTTATTATTTTTTTACAAATCACTCCAGCAGCGACGAATGCTAATGTGAGCCGACCGCTGAAATGTCCACCACCACTTTGATCATGGAACCCATGAAATTTATGATAGGCGACAAAATCTGCATGTCCTGGTCTAGGAATATTTTTTAAAGAATCATAATCAGCACTCTTAATATTCTGATTTTCAAAATAAATATTCAAAGGTGCACCATTGGTTAATCCCCTATATAGTCCAGATATTATTTCAGGTTGATCCTCTTCCAATCTACTAGTACCTCCTGGAATTTGTGGTTTGCGTCGTGAAATATCGAATTCAAAATCGCTGATATCCACGGGTATTCCGGCTGGTACGCCATCAATAATTACACCCACACCTTTTCCGTGTGATTCCCCATATATGCTCAAGCGCAGGTATCGTCCAAATTGGTTCATCTTAATTCTATCTGATTGTTATGATGCGACTATACAAAAACTAAAGCTAACTGACTTTGTTTAAAGTATAAAATATACAGATGTTAAAATATCAATTATTAATGATCGTATTGAGTTTGTTTTCTTGTCAAGGTCGGCAAAATGACCTGAAAGAATCCTCCTTCAAATCGGATTCGCAGCATGTGGATCAAGCACTTTCTAGTTATTGGTATCAAGGTAAAGCTGAATTGAACCATTATGAATTATCACAGTCTCGATATGGCGAAACTCATCCCGGTCATGCGGTGATCGTTTTTGTATCAGAAGATTTTTCAACAGCTAAACAAGTTAAATTAGACAATCCAGGTAGTTCTCAGGCAGGTGCGCAAGGGGTCCTTAAATGCAATTTTATTAAAAAGTTCTATACTGGTCTTTATCCATATTCTATGATTATGAGCGTTTTTAGTCCGGTCGGTAAAAATGTATATCCACATCCTCTCAAGATGAACTCAAGTATTCAGGAATGGTGCGGGCATGTTTTTATACAGATGAATCGGGTAAATAATCAGTACAAACTCCAATCATTTTCTTATTTCGAGTCTGAATCAGATCAGCAAATTCTGATACCGGTTATTTGGAGTGAAGATGAAATCTGGAACCAAATTCGAATAGACCCTAAGCGATTGCCTGTCGGAACATTTGAAATGATTCCTGGTATGTTCTACACAAGATTAGCCCATGAAAAAGTTCAACCCGTTCAAGCAAAAGGTGATTTGAGAGAAATAGAAAACGAAAATTGGGAGTATACTCTTCGCATGAATGAAGATCGGACCTTGTCCATACAATTTAAAAAAGAAACTCCATTTACCATTCAATCCTGGTCAGAAGAATTCAATGACTTTGGTAAAAAATCTAAAACAGTGGCAACATTGAAAAAACAAATTCTTTCAGATTATTGGAATAAACATAAATTAGAAGATTCCGTACTTAGGAAAGAATTTTTACTTCCCTAGGTGACTCATCGCCTCAAATTCAGCTAAATTTTTTTCTAAATTGTCCATTGAAGGGCTATTTGTAGGCGTTGTAGGTTCTAAGAATTTTTGGCACGCTTCATATATAGTTATAGTTGAGTAGCCCCTTGTTTCTGCAAAATGTAGCCATTTCATAAGTACAAACGGGTGGAGGCGTTGTTGGATTTGTTTTAAGAAACTCTTTTTGGTAACTGAATTTTCATTACATTGAAGAATGATGATGGGAAATTGGATTTGATATAAATATTCAACAAATGGGTTTGGATATCTTTGGAATAGTGATACAATTTCGGTTGCCCCTAGACCATAAAATTGATCAAGTTCATGAAAAAATTTACAGAAAACTTGGATCCCTTCAAATGAATAGGTCTTAAAATTTTTGTTTTTGCTAAGCACATCCATCATTGCTTTCCCAGTTCCAAAAGGGACCCGTTCTGAAATTCTCGCCGAAGGATAAACCAATACATCTGAAATTTCACCCAAGGCATTTGTTGTGGAATATTTATGAAGGAAATAAAAATCTTCCCCGGCCTGTTTTGTATTCATACCACCCTGCAGTGTATAAGCTTTTGCAGTAATGGCAAAACAAGAACCGATGGCTTGATAAGCAAAGGGATAGTTACAATACTTTTGAGTTTCAATATAATATCTCAAATGGATTTCATAACTGAGAATAGCTATTTTATGATCTTCTCCTAGGTCTGCAGTTAGATGTTTAAAGCCAATATTTACAGCTGGTTTAGAATCGGGTTGCTGAAAGTACGTATATACTTTTTCGAAATAGTTCTTTGAGCAAAGGCAATCTGCATCAAAGCTCAATAGAATTCCATTCTCCTTTTGAATGTCATGGAATCTTCGCACAGCTTCATCCATGCCTATTTTTCTTGCCAGTCCAACGCCTGCGTGTTTGACCTCCATATCAGGTATCAGTATGAGTAAAAGTATTAATTGATCAGTATCGAATTCAAACTTATATTCCTTGAGTTGTTCAAACTGCAACTCATGAAACCGTTTAATTTCAGGTGATGCATTGATCGCATGATTCAATACAAGAATAATTTCAACCGTAAAATTCAGCATAGTACATTCCTTTAAAGATTGCAAGCTATTTATGAGATTGTGCTCGTTATAAGAAGGAATGATCACGATTATTCCAGTATCATTATTTGGAGTGGAACTTATGAGTTTGGGTCTTTTTGAAAATTTTTGGAGGTACTTTTGCAACATAGTGCTCCGGTATGGATTTTAAATCACAAAATTATTCCATTTTACTTATTGAAAGCCAGTTATTTCCACCTGCCAAAGTCATGAGCTGGATGATTCAGCATGATAAAGTAATTATAGAAGCCCAGGAACACTATCAAAAGCGCAGTTTGAGAAACCGCTATTATATGGGTTCAAATCAAGGACCCATAGTACTGTCAGTTCCACTACTAAAGGGAAAAAATAGACAAAAGCCCATACAAGAAGTAGAAATAGATTACAAAACAGATTGGCCAGCCCTGCACTGGAAAACAATCCAAAGTAATTACGGGCGGAGTCCTTTTTTTGTATATTATAAAGACGAATTGAAATCAATACTTTTCACTAAACACTTATTCTTATTTGACTTAAATTTACAAACATTGAAATGGGCTCTTTCAAAACTATCTGTTGTCCCGATAGTTCAGAAAAGCAAACAATATCATCCTCAAGTTGAAAATGAAGTTTTTGATGCACGAAATAAAATTGGAAGTCAATGGATTCTTGAGCAAACGGAACCAAGCTATTACCAAATATTTTCGCTGTCATCGGGCTTTCAGGGTGGATTGAGTTTTTTAGATCTCCTATTCCACTTAGGTCCGGAATCTTTCTTTTATTTAAAAGACTATCCGCATGACACAATTCATTTATAATTACGTTAGGAATATATCTTAATCGCATAAATTTAGGTAGCTCATGAATTTAAACAGTATTTTATTCTTATTTGCCGTTTTGGTTACATCCTGCACGAATCAAGTAAAAGAAAAAAAAATAGCGGCCGTGCATTCCTATGATCCTCATTCCTATTCAAAGCCTGAAATAACCAGGGTTAATCACTTAAGTCTGAATCTCGACATCCGATTTGATTTGAGAATCATGGTAGGCATCGCGGAGTATAGTATAGATCAAGTACATGGAAATGAACTTATTCTTGATTCTAAATCGCTCATTATTGATTCAATTCTAGATGAACAGAATGTGAATCTAACTTTTTCAATAAGTCCAGAAGATAAAATTCTAGGTTCTGCACTGGTGATAAAATTGAAGAATGAAACTTCTAAAGTGCGAATTTTTTATAAAACCCACCCAGAAGCCATCGCATTACAATGGCTGATTCCTGAGCAGACATTTTCTAAAAAGTATCCATTCTTATTTACACAGTCGCAATCGATTTATGCAAGGTCTTGGATTCCTTGTCCTGATGGACCAGGTATTCGATTTACTTATGACGCCAAGGTTCGTGTACCTAAAGGTATGATGGCTGCTATGAGTGCTACAAATCCTATTGCGCGCAATAAAGAAGGTATTTACTATTTTGAAATGAATTTGCCTGTTCCAGCCTATTTATTGGCGATTGCAGTTGGAGATTTTGATTTTAAACCTATTGGAAAGCGAACAGGAGTTTATGCAGAGCCGCATATTTTAGATAGAGCAGTGAAGGAATTTGCAGATCTGGAAAAAATGTTAGAAGCAGCTGAGGGTCTATATGGAGATTATCCATGGGATCGATATGATGTTATAGTATTACCACCAAGCTTTCCATTTGGTGGAATGGAAAATCCTAAACTTACATTTCTCACACCTACGGTCATTGTGGGTGATCAATCGTTAACGTCTCTATTAGCTCATGAGCTGGCTCATTCCTGGTCGGGAAATTTGGTTACCAATGAAACATGGAATGACTTCTGGCTCAATGAAGGATTCACAACGTATTTCGAAAGTAGAATTATGGAAACGTTGTACGGTAAGGATTATGCGGATATGTTAAGTTTATTAGGGTACCAGGACTTGCAAAAAACGATGAAAGAATTTACGGTAGATGATCCGATGACAAAGTTGAATCTAGACTTGAGGGACGGGGATCCACAAGATGCATTGTCAGATATTGCTTATGAAAAAGGAAAATTATTTCTCAGAATGCTAGACGAGTACTATGGCAGAGAAAAATTAGATACTTTTTTAAGAAAGTATTTAAATGACTTCAAATTTAAATCTATGAATAGTGAACGATTTGTAGCCTACCTGAACACACATTTATTAAAAGGGGATTCGGTGATGATGCAAAAGGTAAATCAATGGATTTATGAAACCGGTTTACCTGAATTCATGCCTTCATATTCGCGCACGAAATTTGATGCAATAGAAAAACAAGTGCATGATTTTGTATTGACAGAACAATACCAACAACTGAATACAAAAAATTGGTCTACGCATGAGTGGTTGCATTTTATCCGCAAACTCCCCGAAGACAAAGGATTGAAATTAATCCCCAAGCTAGACCGACAATTTGATTTTTCAAATTCGAAAAATGCAGAGATTGCCGTAGCCTGGTATGAGTATGCCATTCGAAATTCTTATGGAAAAAATATATTGCCGCAGTTGGATGAGTTCTTAACTCAAATAGGCAGGCGTAAATTTTTAATGCCCATTTATAAGGCCATGATGGAAATGGGTCTGAAACAAGAGGCCTTGGAAATTTTTGAAAAAGCACGAAAAGGCTATCATCCCATTTCAGAGAATTCTGTCAGTGAGTTGTTAAATTAGTAGGAAGATATCCCCACAAGACTAATTTGCAGGGAATGAAATTGCATTGTTTTGTTTCGTTATCTTATGAAACCTCCATAATAAAAGTAGAGATACAATAGTAAGGCAGATGATAAAACCAATCCAAATGCCATTAGCCTTCATACCTAATCTGTAGGAGAGAAAATATCCGGATGGAATGCCAATCAGCCAATAACATATGGTAGTATAGATGGTAGGAAGTTTGACATCTTGCATACCACGCAAAATGCCTATGCCTACTGCTTGACAAGAATCCGAAATTTGAAATACCGCTCCTAATATTAGTAATGAAGTAGCAATTTTAATAACCTGTTCATCATCACTAAATAATTGTGGTATCCAATTATTTAAACTTATGAATAAAATGCCGCAAATAATTCCATATACAAGTGCTAGTTGCAGGGATGCTTTTCCCATCGATCTAGCTAGAATAATATCCTTATTACCATATGCTTCGCCAACTTTTATCGAACCAGCTGCAGAAAGTCCCATAGAAACCATAAAAGTAAACGCAGCGATCATGATAGAGATTTGATGAGCTGCTTGTTGTTTGGCACCAAACCATCCGACCATAATTCCCAATACGACAAAAGCGCCAACTTCACTTGCATATTGCCATGAACTGGGAAGGGCAATTTTTGAAATGGATAGCATAACCGATTGACGTAACTGACTGGCTTTGATTTGGTATTTTTTATAATCCTGGCGGATAAAAATAATTCCTGCTAACAGGATGGCCATGAGAATTCTGGTTATAAAGGTAGCGATGCCTACGCCTTCCAATTCCAGTTTTGGAAACCCATAATATCCATAAATAAAAAAATAATTTAATGTTGCATTTAAAGGAATAGATGCAATCGAAATGATCATAGGTAATTTTGTCTTTTCTAAACCATCACAAAATTGTTTCATACTTAAAAATATGATCATGGGCACTATTGACCAGTTCATCCAAAATAAATAGGGATGAGCTAATTTACTGACTTCAGGTTCCTGACCCAAGTCATAAATTAACCCACCTGAACAATGCACTAAAAGCGTTATGAAAACGCAAATAGTGGTATTAAAAAATAATCCATTTTTAAGTAGGCTTCCACAAGTAGTAAATTTTTCAGCACTATTTGCTGATGCAACAAGTGGAGAGAGGGCCGTAGTAAGACCGATACAACTTACAAAAGGAATTCCAATATAATTGTTTACCAGAGAAGCCGCAGCCAAGTGGGTATAGCTGATTTGACCAACCATCATGGTATCAATTATATTTAGCATCATCTGGGATAGATTGCCTAAAATGATAGGCCAGGCTAATTGGATTATTTCAACATTCTGGCGGGTGTATAACGGCATTAATAAATGAATAAAGTAAAAAAATCAATTCGGCCTCCAAAATAATGCGGAATGTTAGGAATCATAACTGAAACTTTTATTTATTTATATAGTAAAAAATATTTGAACTAAAAAGAGGGCTTTATTTAAAAAGCCCACATTAAAAGATAATATTATAATCTTAAATCATAAATGGAAGTTGGCATAGTATTTTCCTATAGTTTTCGAAATTTTCACTTATTTATAAGCATATGATAACAAATATTAATAAGTACCCTAGTTGTATTATATGGTATATTGGATAAAATAGTAATAACTCCAAGTTTCGTATTATATTTTATTTAGGGGTGTACATATGTTGCACTCTCAAATCACCCACATTAAGTATTAAATTTAAAAAAATGTAAGAAAAACATTGTTCGGTGTTTTTATTTGCTGCAATATTGCATTGAAGCAAGTGCAGGAATTGGCATTTTTACAAAACAATTACTGTCTGGTTTTCAATTTACACACCAAGCTCATCCGGAATCCTTCTAGGTTCCAAACTCTATTTAAATAACTAATCATACTCAATTCTTTTTGATGCGGTAGCACAGGAGGGGTTTAGCTATTCCTTTTTTGTTACGATCAAAGACGAAGCAAATTTTTTGGTACAAACTTTTAAATAAATTAAATCTCTTAGTATGATTAGACTATGCTTACGTAATTTAAGAAAAACTCTATGTATGAGTTTACTCTTAGCCCTACTGGTCAGTTCGACCAGTTATGCCGGAGTGATTTATAGTGGAGGCCCCGGAACGGGTGCGCCACCTGCAACATTAGGCGGATTGCCGATGTATGCTTTTCCAGCCGACTCGCGACCACTTTTTCAGGATGAATCTTTTGTTTATGCATCCTCTTATTGTGACGCGATTGTTGTGTTCAGCACACCTCTTAATCACAGAAGAATTGGGACGGGATGGGCTTCATGGAGCCATGGTTATACCGGTGACGTGTATTTTGAACCTGGTACAACTGTAACATTAACTCTGCCACCAAATGTCAGAGCTATTTATTTTTATGCAGAGCCAAATGTTTTTGCATCATTCAATGTTATTGCAACCGCCAATGATGGCACAAATTCCGGTTTGATCTCGGTATCGGGATCAGCAGGAGCCAAATATTTTGGTTTTTATACTAATAGTCAAGCTTGTCTATTGACAAGTATTACTATTAGCGTTGATCCTGCTGCAGCTGGATTTGCCATTGGTGAATTTGGCATTAATATGGATATCAACAATGGTGCTATCGCTTGTAATGATGATGTACAAATTAGCTTGGATCAATTTTGCACGGCGACCATAACTCCAGACATGATCTTAGAAGGCGAAGGCGATAACGCCAGTTGTCCTGGAGACTTTGTTGTTACAGTTCGGGATTGGATTACCAATAAAATTATTGATGCAGATCCAGTTGCATTTGGTGCTCAAATTGGTAGAGCTCAGATAGGCCGACATTTAAAAATTACTGTGACAGATCCGGCAACCGGAAATTCATGTTGGGGTAAAGCTTATATTGAAGATAAGCTTCCACCTATTTTAGATTGTCCGGATTCAATTACTATAAGTTGTTTAGATGATAGTTCCCCCGCATTTACAGGAGAGCCTACAGTCACTGAATTCTGCGGGCCTTTTACATTAGTATATAAAGATGTCGTTAGAAAAGGTAGTTGCGTCTTATTATATGATAAAATTATTATCCGAACATGGACAGCGACTGATTCAGTTGGAAATAAGAGTACTTGCTCTCAAGTGATCACGGTTTTATTGGGCACTTTAGAAGATGTAAGAGATCTTCCACATTATGATATAACAGATGGTAGTGAACAAGAAGGTCATGAACCTGCATTAAGATGTGATGAAAAATACAATCCTAATTTTAACCTTTCACAACACTTACGACCAGCTCCTGTATGTGTAGATGATTATTTGTTAGATCAGGAACTGTTTGAGCAAACTCAGCAAAGGCTTCCTAGAACTTTAGGATGGAATTGCATTGATTATGCACCATACTTTGGGCATCCAAATCCTAAACCAATTTATTATCCTAAACATACAGGTTGTTGGGATGATAAAGAAATCATTATGTGGTTAGGAACAGGTGAACCAACCGCAGCAGGTTGTAACAATCTTGCCATGACGTTTAGGGATATTCGTATTGATATCTCCAAACCAGGATGTAATGCAGGTCCTGTCGGTTGTTATAAAATATTAAGAACCTGGACCATATTAGATTGGTGTACAGGTGAAATTGAGGAAAGAATTCAAATAATAAAAGTGATTGACTATGAAGGTCCGAAAATTTTATATCCGGATGTATTAGTCGTTTCTACAGATCCTTGGAAATGTGAGGGTAGATGGGATGTACCACCAGCTTGGGTGACTGACAATTGTTCAGAAGAAATTCATTATACTGTAAAAGTAGATGATGGAACTGTTTTAGGCAGTGAAATTTCAGGTTATGTCGTGGTAAATCTTCCTCTTGGTATCCAAAACGCTTATATAGTTGCTGAAGATTGTTGTGGAAATGTGACTGAGAAGCAACTCATCATAGATGTCCAGGATAACAATCCTCCAGTAGCAGTTTGTGATCAAAAAACAGTGATCACAATTACAGGAAATCTTTCTCCTGGTCAAAACTTCGCAAAATTAAATGTAATATCATTAGATGATGGTTCTTTTGATAATTGTGCACAACATCTTTTCTTCAAAGGAATCCGTATGGATGAATTAAATGGAACCGCACACGGTTCGACTAAATCATCAACAGTCTGTGGCGGAGGAAATGGTGATGATGATTTAAGTATCGTTGGAAGTCAAACATATTTTGATGATAATATTAAATTCTGTTGTGAGGATGCAGGAAAAACATTGATGGTGGTTCTACGAGTTTTTGATGTAGATCCTGGAGTTGGACCTGTTACACCTGCAAGAATGGATACGGGAGATTTGAAAGGACATTTCAGCGATTGTATGGTTGAAGTGGAAGTTCAAGATAAAAGCGTACCTACAGTGGTAGCCCCTCCAGATATTGTAGTAAGCTGTATGTTCTGGTTTGATCTAGATGCCATTAAAGATCCTAATGATTCAACATTTGGAAAAATTGTAAATGATTTGGCGTGGAGAGCTAAAGTAAAAACGAGAGATATCGTTTGTGAAGAATATTGTTTACCAAATTTACTTACAGGATATCCAGGATTTATAGGTGGTATTCCACCGCACTTACAGCCTGCTCCAAATAAAGCTTGTGAATTTTATAGAAGCTTATTTAGCCCGGCACATCCTGATAATAAATATGATTTAGTTTGGGGATTTGATGGGTATATTTTATCAACCTGTGGTGCGTTACCAACTATTACCATTACAGACTTAAGAGAATGTGGATCAGGTAGAATAGTGCGAAATATTATTGCGCGAGGTCCAAACAATACCATAGTTCGTGCTACACAAACTATATGGATAGTGGATTGCGATCCTTTCTACATTAATCCTAAAGATCCATGCGATCCGGATGACGATATTACCTGGCCAGATTGTCAAGGAAATGGAACCATAGTTCGTGGTTGCGGAGGGGATGTTGATCCGGATGTAATTGGTCGACCTAGGATTGAAAATAATGCAGATGATAATTGTGCATTGATAGCAATTGCACATTTTGATGAGATATTTACTATCGAACCAGATGCATGTTTTAAAATATTGAGAAGATGGGTAGTAATTGATTGGTGTCAATATGATCCAAATCTTACTGGAAATAACGGAAGATGGGAGTTTACACAAGTAATCAAAGTAAGAGATGATGTAAAACCTGTGGTGACTTGTAATGTTGGACCATGTGAACCAGCTGTGGTTGATACAAGATTGGGATATTGCTTAGGTCACATTAGTTTGACTGTTACAGCAACAGATAGTTGTTCGCCTTCAGATTGGTTATTCTATGAATACAAATTAGATTTATTCAATAATGGCACTTATGATTTTGGAGTAGGAACATTGACACGCAGAGAGTATGCACTAGGAGTAAAGCCAAGCATCTCAAATAATCCATATGCAGATAATGATGAAAATCCTTTTGATGCTAGTGGTGTTTATCCAATTGGCATTCACAAAATCAAATGGTTTGTGGAAGATGGATGTGGAAATATTGGTATTTGCGAAACCTTATTTGAAATTAAAGATTGCAAAGCCCCAACTCCTTATTGTTTGACTGGGATTATCACAGTACCAATGCCAAGTACCGGTTGCGTGACCATCTGGGCAAGAGATTTGGATGCTCAATCTAATGACAACTGTACTCCAAGAAATAAATTGAAATTTTATTTCAATGGAGATACCGCGAAACAAGGACTCACCGTATGTTGTTCCGACTTTATAGCCAATAAAGTAAATGATGAATTAACCTTGACTGTTCAGGTTTGGGTTGAAGACCAAGAGGGCAATAGAGATTATTGTGTGACTACTATAATTGTACAAGACAATCAAGATATCTGTCCAAACTCTTCAACGTCTTTAGGTCGCTTAAATGGCGAGTTGAAAACTGAGAATGGCGATTTAACGGCATTGTCTTCTGTGGATTTATATTCAAACGGACAATTGTTACGAACAATGACTACCAATGGTTCTGGATATTACTCTTTTGGTGATATAGAATTGAATAAAACCTATACCATCAAACCATCTCGTTTTGATAATTCATTAAATGGTGTAACCACAGCAGATATTGTTAAATTACAAAAACATATTCTTGGGGTAGAAGATTTAAACAGTCCATACAAAATATTAGCAGCGGATGTGAACCTTTCTAAATCCGTTACAGCAGCTGATATTTCGGAAATTAGAAAACTGATTTTGGGAATCATTCTTGAATTTAATTATTGTCCATCTTGGATGTTTATACCGTCAGATTTACAGTTTGCAGATCCAACTAAACCTTGGAATTACGTAAATGAAAAATCCATTTTGTTGACAGGACCTCAGATTGAAAATTTTGTTGCGGTGAAGATGGGTGACTTGAATAACTCAGCAGCAGCAAACTTTAATAATAATGTTCAATCTAGAACTAATGGCAGCTTAAATTTCGAAATCGAAAAGGCTAAATTAGTAGCAGGTGATGAATACAAAATGTCGGTTAGGGCTAGTGATTTCACTAATATCGCAGGATATCAATTTACGTTGAAATTCGATCAGGCTGCATTAAGTTTTGATCGTTTGGAGAAAGGTATTTTAGCTATAAGTGAAAATAATTTTGGAATGAATTACCTGGCAGAAGGTATGTTAACAACTAGTTGGAGTTCTGAAAAACCAGTTACATACGGATCAAATGAGGTATTATTTACATTAGTTTTTAAAGTGAATCGCAATGTAAATCTTGAAGGATCTGTGGCTATCACAAGTGATGTTACTGCAGCCGAGGCTTATGATCAGGATTTAAATGCTAAAAACATACGATTAAATGTTCGTTCGGACAAAGGGTTATTAGAAACAGGTGTATTTGAATTATACCAGAATACCCCGAATCCATTCAACAAAACTACAGATATCACATTTAGACTACCTGAAGCAGGAAAGGCTAAATTGACTATCTACGATATGACAGGTAAAGTTCTCCATGTAAAAGAACTAAAAGGACAAAAAGGAATAAATCAGGTTTCTGTGAAGCGTGATGAGATTCATGGCACAGGTATGTTTTATTATCAACTTGACGCAGATAATCATACAGCGTCTAAGCGTATGATCATACTAGAGTAATTCTAAACTTTATTTCCGTCTCGGTCATAGTTTAGATTTATATTAAAAGAATAGCCTCGCACAATTGTGCGGGGCTGTTTTTTTTTATTATTATAGAGAGTTTGAATCGAGTATGTAAACTTAGAATATGTATCCTGCGTTCCAAAGATGTCTAAATCGTGTAATTTTGTAGGAATGTTAGGGATAAAGAAATTGGATAGCATGCTGATAAAAGGATTTTTACCCCCTTTTATACTATCATTTTTAATAGCCTTATTCGTTCTGGTCATGCAAACCTTATGGTTGTATATTGATGATATTTTAGGAAAGGGCGCAGGTCTTTTTGTAATCCTGGAATTTCTAGTTTATTTATCGGTCTCCATGATTCCCTTAGCCTTACCGATAGGTGTTCTATTAGCTGGAGTTTTTTTGTTTGGTAACCTGGGTGAACGTTATGAGTTATCTAGTATGAAATCAGCGGGTATTTCCCTAATTAGAATTATGGGACCGGTTATATTGATTGGCGTTTTAATTGCTGTTTTTTCCTGGGTTTGTTCAGAACATATTATCCCACAATCCAATTTAAAATTTCTAAGCAGACTGCATGATCTTAAAAAGCAAAAGCCGACTCTAAGCTTGCAGGAAGGCGTTTTTAATGAGGACTTTTATGGATTCGTGATACGAATTGGCCATAAAGCTCCAAATGGGAAAGATATTTCAGAAGTCTTGATTTTTGATCATCGTACTACAGAAAACTCAGGTGGCAGAACAATTATTTCAGCAAAGGACGGAAGTATGTATGTAACGCCCGGGAATAAATATCTCGTGATGAATTTAAAAAATGGGATGGTTTATCAAGATCCGGGCAATCAAAAGAATCAAAAGTCCAAAACACCTTTTATTAGAACGTCTTTTATTGAGTTATCTAAAGTTTTTGCGTTGGATGAGTTTGAATTGGATCGAACAGACGAAGACCTATTTAAAAATAATCAGCGTATGAAAAACAGTGTTCAGTTAAAAGCAGAAATTGATAGCATTAAAAAACAGCTTAACACTAGTTATCGCCCATTATTTGCTCTTCATGCAGACCGACTTAATTTAATCAAGAGACAAAAAGATGTTCAGGCAGCCAGGGACATTCAAGAAAAACGTCAAAACCAAGGTGCGACCATTAAAAAACTCGAAGACTTTAGAAATCAGTTAGAAGGGATCACTGGCACTCAAAACGTAAAAGATAGTTTATTATATGCCTGGAATAACCATAAAGCGGACGTTTTTAAATCAAGTTCTGAGCAAGCTATACAGGAAGTTAAAAATATGGTAAAGAGGACAGAGAGTTATGAGCAAACAAAAAAATCAATGAAGCAAAAGATGGCCAAACACTCGTATGAACTTTATATAAAATATTCTTTCGCGTTTGTATGTTTTTTATTTATTTTTATTGGCGCTCCATTAGGTGCTATTGTTAGAAAAGGAGGTTATGGTTATCCTTTAATCTTGTGTATTCTTGTATTCGTTTTTTTTATTTTGATGAATACTTTTTGTAAACGACTGTCAGAAGGCCTGAGCATCTCCACTGAATTAGGAGCCTGGATACCCTGTTTGGTGATGGTGCCTCCAGGACTTTATTTAACGTGGACTGCATTGCGGGACAGAGATATTTTTCAAGATGTTGTGCTTCGATTTAGAAAACTCGTAATACCTAGAATAAAATAATCAATCTTTCTTACTGGTCGGATTTATCTCTAACGTCTCTTCTAAAGATTTTAATTTTGATTGACAATAGGCCAGCAGTTCTTTCGCATATTTTACCTTATCACCCAAATCATCAATCGGTATTTCATTTTCTTGAATGGCCAAAGAAATTTTTTTGATTTCTTCTAAGGCCTCCTCATAACTCATTTTTTTTGGTGCCATATTTTATTAATTGTACTATAAATTTTTGCTCCTTTTACCAAATTTTCAATTTCCATGCCCTCCGTTAAAGTAGTTGAATTATCAATTTTCCTACCATTTAATAATAAAATGCTAAATCCTTTTTCAAATAAAACCTCCGGATCATTGGCATTTAGAAATATAGCATGGTTTTGTAGTGCGTGTTTAAAATTAGTAAACATTATAGTTAACCCATGTTGAAACGACACACTTGTTTGATGAAGTTCTGAGGTTAATTCATATATAATTTTATCCGTCGAAAACGATAAATCCTGGCTTTGAATATCCAATAGTCTGGATTGGGCATTCAATAATTTATTGGAGTGAACGCCTATTTCGTAAAAGGCTTCTAACAATAATTCTTCATATTCACGAGTATGGTTTAGAATAAATTCAGCCACAGCCGTAGGAGTTTTTAAAGATTTGTAGGCTGACAAATCACTGACAGATTCATCGATGGTATGTCCGATTCCAGTAAATACCGGAAGGCTTGATGCAGAAATTTGAGCAGCGATTTTGTACGAATCAAAATCGATCAAATCTAATTTGGATCCTCCTCCACGGATTATAATCAAACAGTCATATTGACTGGATTTTGATTCAATGATTTGCAAGGCCTGAACGATGTCATTTTCTGCGTAGCTACCTTGCATGCTCGCTTCATATAATTGCACGTTGTACTTGTAACCGAAGGTGTTTTGATTCAATTGATCTATAAAATCAAGATTACCTGCCGCAGTAGGAGATGATATAATCGCAATGCGTTGGAGAACTGCAGGTAGGACCACTTGTTTATTTTGTTGCCAACGTCCTTCAGAAATTAACTGTTCTATTATTTTCTTTCGATTGATGGCTATCTGCCCAAAACTAAAAGCTGTATCAATGGATTGAACAACCAATTTTAATCCAAAACGAATGTGATAATCGACAGCTACCTGGATTCTAATTTCATTGCCATCTTTCAGAATTTGATGGATATGGTCACCCAATTGTTTTTTCATCAATCCATATTGGCTCTTCCATAACACGGCATTGGATTGTGCAATAATCTCATCTTGATCTTTTTCAGCAAGCTCTAAATATACATGTCCTCGACTTTCTTTTATAGTGACCAATTCCGCAACCACCCAAATGGCTTCAGGAAAATTGACAGCAATGGCCCTGCGAATGTATTCATTGAGCCTGCTTAATGAAAACGTTTCCAACTCTTAGGAGGATAATACTTTTTTGACGAGATCTGCAGCTTCTTGAAGTAATATAGCGGAATAAACTTTTAGGCCGGATTCATCAATCATTTTTTTTGCAATATCTGCATTGGTCCCTTGCAATCTAACTATAATCGGCACGGTGATATTTCCCATGTTATTATAAGCATCTACTATACCCTGAGCCACACGGTCACATCTTACGATTCCACCGAAAATATTTACTAGTATCGCTTTAACCGATGGATCTTTTAAAATAATTCGAAAGGCAGCTTCCACTCTCGCTGCATCGGCAGTTCCTCCTACGTCCAAAAAATTTGCCGGACTACCACCGGACAATTTAATGATATCCATTGTTGCCATGGCTAGACCCGCTCCATTGACCATACAACCTACATTCCCATCTAGATTTACATAATTGAGGTTAAAGGATTTAGCTTCTACTTCAATGGCATCTTCTTCAGATTCATCGCGCATGGCTTCGAGATCAGCATGTCGATAAAGCGCGTTGTCAT
Source organism: Bacteroidota bacterium (assembly GCA_030856215.1). Taxonomy (GTDB): domain Bacteria; phylum Bacteroidota; class Bacteroidia; order Chitinophagales; family Saprospiraceae; genus Vicinibacter. The sequence continues at coordinate 31,191 of JALYPU010000064.1, read as the reverse complement.
CAATAGCAAATTTACAATCGACGGCAATGATGGAATCATCTCCATTTTTAAGACAAGGATTTATTTCAATGAGTGTAGCATCACTTTCTATGAATGCTTTGTATAAGTTTGTAACAAAAGCAGTCATTTCTTTAAATGCTTTTCCTTGCAAACCTAAATCAAAAGCAATTTTGCGTGCCTGAAAATCCTGAAATCCTAAAGCGGCATCTACAAATTCCTTGTGAACCAAATGAGGTGTTTCTTCAGCTACTTTTTCAATGTCCATGCCTCCTTGCGTGGAATAAATTATGACATTTTTTTGTGAGCCTCGATCAGTTAAAATTGAGAAATAATATTCTTTGCACGCATCGAAATCCGGAGCATAAGAATCTTCAGTAATCAATACTTTTTGGACTAGTTTACCTGCGCCTTCCAAACCACCAGGTGTTTGTGGGGTCTTTAACATCATGCCTAATATAGTGGAAGCATACTGCTTTAGTTCGTCCTTATTCTTTACTAACTTAATACCGCCTCCTTTACCTCTTCCTCCAGCATGAATTTGCGCTTTTACAACGGCAAACTTAGTACCTGTTTGCTTTTGCAGCTTATCAAAAGCACGCTCTGCCTCATCTAGATTTTGAGCTAGGATACCACGTTGGATGGCGATACCAAATTTCTGCAATATTTCTTTTCCCTGGTATTCGTGTAAATTCATATGGGTAATTAATCCACAAGTAATTTTCTGTAGGATGTACTTGCTTTTGTTTTTATTTTCAAAATATAAATTCCTGGAATAGTATGAAAAGGAATTTGAGTTAAAGTGGCATTATTCACATGAGCTAAATTTAAGTTTACGATGCCAGTTCCCTTGATGTTTAGTAATTCTATTTGGATAATATCATCACTACCATACGAAACAAAAAGTTCATGTCCAACTTTTATTGGATTCGGAGAAATGGTAATGTTTGTTTCGATGAGATCTTCGGATGCTGTGCTTAAAGATTCCGTAAAGAATGTGTTCAATAGATCAGCCTTATGACAAAATTCAAATTTATTTATAGCTTTAACTCTCCAAAAGTATTTTTTTCCTGGATAAAGCGAATCTATAGTTATGAATGATTGATTTAGAATTTCATATCGCTCAAATAAGCTAAATCCCGGAAATCTGGATAACTGAAAAATATATTGATCTGCCCCAGTTAATTTTTCCCAACGGATGGTGATACTTTTATAAGGTACTGTAGAGGCTTCCACAGGAAAAATCGCCGTGCTAGAGGGTTTTTCTATAGCTATAAAATTAATTTTGGAATTAAGCATACCTGCGCGCCTTCCTTGAATATGTACCCTCATTTCCTGTATTTGTTCATCGGAGAAGCGGGACATACATCCGTCGCTGGCGTATGACATGAATAAACTTCCATCCGATCGAAATGAATTATTGAAAAAGTCTTTTTGTATTTGGTTGCTTTCAAAAGAAGCGTTGCAACTCCAGCGCGCACTTAAATAATCCGGATGTGTATCACAAAATTTATCAGCCTGGTTTTGACAATTATCGCGGTCAGTGTTTTCAATCAATGTGGTCACTACGTTTTGATAATCGTATGTTGGTTTGGATGAATTATAGGTAATTCCTTCCCAGCCTATAAAAGGATGAGGTAAAGAAAGAAAATGACCCATTTCATGTGTCCATGTATGAGCTTGTCGTCCCATGCAGGCTTTGCCTAAGGCAATGCCATCTGAACGATAACTATAATATCCACAGTTACCTGCAGGATTTGCTACGAGATAACAATTAATAACGTTAGGTATATTGTTTCTTCGCATCATTTCTTCGCCTACTTCAAATTCTTCATGCACATTATATCGAGTACTTAAAATTTCATTTATTTCATTTAGAAAATAAAATTGAATTTTTGAAGGTAAAAAATCTTCATTCAAAGTGCAAAGAGATTCATACAGATTATAAATTGAGTACAAACCTGTTCCCTCATCGGTAGCTACATTATGAACCTGAATTGGTAGATATAAAAGATCACCATTCTCAGGCAAATTTTTTATTGCAGCCTGATGTGTTAACATCTGTTTTTGATCACTGACACTAGTGCCACAAAAACTAGTTTGTTCTTGTGCTTCCATACTAAAGAATGAAAATAATACGGAAGCGATTCCAGATAATAAAGGTAATTTCATTAAATTTTCAGCTAACAATTATTGAACTATAATTTTTCCAGAAGACTTTTTATTGGATTGGAAATTTATATTATAAAAATATAAACCAGGGTTTGGGACTGAGAATTCAACCGTTTCTTTTCCAGGTTTAAGAACTAGTTCCCTTTGTGCTACTTTTTTACCTGCTAAGTTATAGATCACCAAACTTCCTTTGTCTGAGACATCCGAAGTAATGTGCATTTCAATTTTTTTATGCTGTAGCTCCTGATAGTATATCTGAATACCTTCCAAACTTAGATCAGTACTTGCAACTTTAAAGGATGGAGTACGAAAATTTGTAAATGCCGGAATCTTGCAGAAACTATTTGAGTTATAAGCGTATACCCGCCAGAAGTATAGTTTGGTTGGAGATAAAGTAGTAATTAACGTATCGGTCCGTTTAGTAAAGAACCACTTAAGATCTAAAGAAAAACCAATATTGGTGGCGACTTCCACTAAATAATTATCGGCATTTGCGACCGGGTCCCAATCCAAATTGACCATATCATAGCCGGGATGTGTACTTCCTTTTGGTGGTGCTATATAAATTATACTCTCTGTAATTAAAGGTTTCGGATTATATACTGGTATTCTTAAATAAGCCCTTGAGCCACTGAGGTAATCTCTATGCATGGCATCTTTTTGTTCTTGAGTGAAATGATCATCGCAATCAATAAAGTATCCCATGAAAATTGTTTCATCTGGATTCAATGGAACGCCATCTGGATCTTTAGCACATCCGTTGTAAGTACAATCTCCTTGAGGCCCATGACCAAAGCCTAAGTTGTAATCAGCAGGTGTATCACAAAATCCATCCGCTGCAAGTTCACAATGCTTTTGGCCATTAGCATGCAGTTTATCCCGATTCACGTATTCAACCAGTGTGCCACCGCATGTTAAAGTGGGTGTTGGGTTTGGGCAATCTGTTTCCTTATATTGACACGTTTCCCATCCTATAAAAGTATGAGGTAAACTTAAAAAATGGCCGATTTCATGGGCTAATATTGAGCCATCAGCATTTACATAATCTTTATTAGCGACTAAGTAATCATCTTGTCCATTATAGAAAGCCAACACATTTGGGTCAGATCCTCTGGCTTTACTGGCCACAAATACATTTACTGAGCTTTTTCCTTGATTCATAACAGATTTTATCCTGGCCGATCCCAATGTACTGCTTGGGTCATCGTAAATATCCGTGTTATTGGTTAATCTGATTTCTTTAATAAAAAATTCTATTTCCTGATCTGCGAAATAAAGGTTGATCGAACATAAATTGTCAAAGACGTATCTTGCCGGTAACCTTCCAGTTCCATCGGTACGAGCATATAAGTGGTAAGTGATAGGAATCCATATTTTAGCTCCGGTCCGCGGTAAGGCATTTTTCTCAAAAAATCTACGGTTTTCTAACATGCGCTCCTTGATAATTAGCTGGTCAGCATCATTTGTTCCGCAGAAACCTTTCAATTGTTGCGCGTTGAGCTGAAATGTGACTAATAGACTTAAGCTTAGGATAATTAAATACTTATTCATATAATAAAAGACTTATGCGTGGTTTAATTAGACACAAAAATAACACTTAATTTTCAAGTTGGAATCCTTAGTTTTGCGACGAAAATTCAAAACTTTCAAACTATAACGTTTCAAACATGAGTAAAGTTACTGTCATTGGTGCCGGAAATGTAGGTGCCACCGTAGCCAATGTGCTAGCGCACCGTGATTTCGTGAAGGAAATTGTCTTAGTCGACATAAAGGCTGAAACGGCGGTAGGGAAAGCCCTGGATTCTTGGCAACAGGCTCCGATAGATTATTATTCTACCAGGCTTATCGGAACCGATAATTATGAACTAACAGCTAATTCTAACATAGTGGTTATTACGGCTGGATTACCCAGAAAGCCGGGAATGAGCAGAGATGATCTCATTTCAACAAATGCTGGGATAGTAAATAGCGTGACGACATCAGTTCTAAAATATTCTAAGGATCCTATCATCATTGTAGTTTCCAATCCTTTGGATGTCATGACTTATGCTGCATATACAGTGAGTGGGCTCTCTGACCAAAAGGTGATAGGTATGGCAGGTATTTTAGATACAGCTCGATACAGGGCATTTTTAGCGGAAGCCCTTGATGTGTCACCAAAAGATATTCAGGCAATTCTGATGGGAGGCCATGGGGATTCTATGGTTCCATTACCAAGATTTACAACAGTAGCAGGCATTCCAGTAACTGAACTAATTGATCCCGTTACATTAAAAGCCATAGTAGAACGGACAAAACAAGGTGGTGGTGAGTTGGTAAAATTAATGGGAACTTCAGCTTGGTACGCGCCGGGAGCTGCAGCCGCTCAAATGGTAGAAGCCATATTAAAAGACGAAAACCGAATATTCCCATGTTGTGTGAGACTGAGCGGTCAATATGGTTTGAATAATGTATTTGTTGGAGTTCCAGTGAAATTGGGACAACATGGTATCGAACAAGTTATAGAGTTGACGCTTTCGCAAGAGGAACAAAGTTTGCTAGAAGATTCTGCTCGTGAAGTACAGTCCATGATGAATGTATACGATTCCTTGCCAAAGACTTAGTTAAACCTTATTCAGGCCTTCTTGTTTTTGTAAGATTGATGAAACAAGAGGTTTTCAAACAAATGATTACTAATAAAGGGCAGTCCGTACTAAAGGACTCCATTCATTCAAATGTATTGCTTGTTTTTTTACGCCATTTCGGCTGTACATTCTGTCGCGAAGCTTTGGAGGAAATTGCAGAAATGCATGGACAAATTCAAGAAGAAAATGTCAAGATTATCCTAGTCCATATGTCAGACCACCAAATTGCAGAAAAGTATTTTCAACGATACGGTCTTCAAAACGTAGATAGCATTTCAGATCCAGATTGTCAATTTTATAAATTATTTGGTCTCATAAAAGGAACCTTTAATCAACTCTTTGGATTTCGATCTTGGGTTAGAGGCCTTGACGCTGGAATTATTAAAGGTCATGGTTGGGGAATTCAATTAGGAGATGGATTTCAAATGCCCGGTGTTTTTGTTATCCATGATGGTAAGATTGTCTCTGAATTTAAGCATCGCTATGCTTCTGACAAACCTAACTACAAAGACCTATTGGCTTGTGGAAAGGTAAATTCCTAATTTCTTTACTTTAAACGTATAGTTTTAATACTAATTTCATTATTCACCATCGATCTGAACACAGGGAATTGAGGAATAAATCCCAATACCAGGCATTGTAAAAGTGCAGTGCTGATTATTAACTTTTTAATCATACTTCTATATAATTAAATTCGTTTCCAGTTAATCAATGCACAAATTCATGATAAAAACCAGCGTTCTATTTTTCTTTTTTATGTATTTGGGCCAAATAAATGCCCAGAACATTGAGATATGGACTAAAAAAGATAGCCTTATATTTTGGGCGGATGTTATGTTATTGACGACGGATTCTAAATTCAGGACAAAAGCAGCCGAAGAATTTAAAACCCTCACGCTATCCTTAATAAATGAACCGAATTTTAACGAATATGTAACCGCCTTGAATTCAAGAGTCGCATTTATAGAACCAGAGGACCGCGCGTTTCAATTATTGAGCTGGCAATATGAGAGTGCTTCAGGGAATTGGATCTATGATGGTCTTCTAAGGTTTCCTTCTGGGAAAATTCAGCATTTGAATTTTGAAAAACGGGACCTGACTAAACTTAAATATGAAACCATCAAACCAGAAAAATGGTATGGTGCCATGTATTATTATCTAGTGCCCATTGCTGCCAATTTTTATACTGTATTTGGATTTGCTCAGAATGAACAGGGAATAAAATTCAGAATTATTGAAACCTTATTTATCGAAAATGAACAGGTTGTTTTTGGAAAGGAGGTTTTTAAAATTAAAGAGTCCAATCAAAGTTTTGACTACCGCGCCAGGATAGTCATTCCGTATTCTCAGGAATCTACTTGTGCACTAACTTTTGACGGAGAAAAAAATCAAATTGTTCACGACTATATTACAGCCATATCAGGCGACGAAACTGCAGAAGGGAAAATGATGCTTGTTGCCGACGGTACGATGGATGCCTACGAATTTATAAATAATCAATGGGTATTTATCGGAAAATTGGAAAATCAAATATTGGATGAAGCACCTCGTGAAAAACCTGTCTTGGGGGGAGACAAAGATATTCTTGGCAGGCCCAAAAAAGGAAAGAAGTAACATTTTAGTTCAGTCTAACTTGCCTTTCTTTAATCATCGCTATCATTATCATCATCACCATCTTCTTTGGAATTGATCATCATTCCATCCAATTTAAACGTCACTTTATATTCGGTTTTACCTTTTTCAAGCTCTACCTCATAATGTTCTCCTTGAGTTGGATCGTTTTTTAGGCAGGCTTCTTCTATTTTATAGCCCATGAATTGTTTGTTGATAGCTTCTTTGACATTGTTTGGAAGCTCCTGAGGTTTTAATGCTGTTTCTGAACTCAACCAGCGACCACTAGCATCAAATAGCACGGATGTTTCTTTAGAGTTTTGGACAAATTCAGCTTCATATTCAGTGCTGTTTTCTTTTTCCCAACTTACTTTTTTAACCTCTGGATATTTTAATTGAAAAGCTTGAGATAGATTTAAAGGTAAGTTCTTTAAGGCAACTCGTTGACTGTTCAAATTCCATGAAAACAAACAAGTTAGAATTATTATGGAAGGAGTTGATGTCATATCTTTTTAATTTATTGGTTTAGGATCCGTATGTTTTAATAACGTAAACTTGTAAATATATTAAATATTCTCAGTCAAAAGAAGTTTTATTATTTAGAATTCGAGTGCTTGAAATGGATGAAAATTTTAATTGTAAGATTTCTACCGTGGTATCGGTAATTTTAATGCTCTCTGAAATACAAATCCCTGGTAGCCATATGATGTCATTTCCAGCACAAAGTACCCACTGTTTTTCTTTACGATTTCTGGGTATTTTCAAATCTGTTAAAATGTTTTGAATTTTGCGAGTATGGCCATTCATTCCCAGTGGTTTCATTTTATCGCCAGCCTTCCAATATCTAAGTACTAAAGGAGTGCTGACACGCGCTGCATCCACGCGTATATCATATAAATCTTTTGAGATTTCAAGGACGGCCTGAGACGTTTCCCATTTATTAATCTCTAAAATAAAATCATAATGATTTAAGGATGCTGAATCTTGGGTAAATAAAATTGTTTGGTTTTTATTCTCTGGTTCATTCTCTACTAATATATATTTTCCGCGGTCCACTAAAAGTTTCCAATTATCTTTAGAATAAAATAATCGACCAGTTTGATGCGATTTTTCAAGAATTTCCTGAATTTGTAAATAATGAAAACTTTTTCTTGACAAATAGTATTTAACAAATAAATCTTCTAACGTTTCGGTAATATTAATTTCAATATGATCTGGATAGGTTACTATATTTTTTAATTTCCAGTTTTCAAAATAAAACTCCAAAAGTTTATGAGCTTCTGTTAGTTGGTCCATACTTCTCAAAGCCATAGAAGAAAATTCCGGCAACATAGATTCAATTTTAGGTAGAATTTCATTTCTAAAAAAATTGCGGCGGTAATGCGAGTAATTATTGCTGGAATCCTCTTGAAAAGCAATGTTGTATTTGACGGCGTATGCGAGTAAATCTTTTTTATAAACGTTCACAAAAGGTCTGATAATAGAATTACGTTGATAGGCAATTTTCTTTAATCCATTTAGACCGGAACCACGACTAAGTGCCAAAAACAAATTTTCAATCACATCGTCAGCATGGTGGCCAGTGAGGATCCAATCATAATGATGTTGTTCCTGTAATTCTTGAAAGAAGGCATACCGTATTTCTCTTGCTTCTTTTTGAATATTGATACGAGGTGTATTTAATAAATCGTGTTTTAAAAAATGGGTAGCAATTTGATATTGACTGGCCCACTCCCGGATGAAGGACTCATCCTGATCGGATTCTTCTCCGCGGAGGCCATAATTTACATGGGCCACAGCAATAAAAAACCCTGTTTCATGCAAGATCGTGCTCAACACCATTGAGTCAAGGCCGCCACTTACTCCAACTAGCAATTTATCTTTTTTAGAAAATAGATCCTGATTTTCAATAATTTCGCGGAGAAATTTCACAGTCCAAATATCTAATCTTTTATGAAATCAAATTCTTGTTTTATAGTCATAATTCTCTTTTTTAATTTAATGGCTTGCAAAAAGGATAGCAAACCTGCTAACTCCAATGAAAAAACCGATAACAAAAGGTCTACGGATTCAAGTCTTTCCACTCAATATCCATCCTTAGATCCGGCATTTCAAAGTATGGCTCAAACCCAAAAAATTAACCTAATGTTGACCGATTCTATCTGGCATTTTTATGCTGGGGTGAACTTGAGGGAACCAAAACCTACGCTTTATAAAGGCGATTGGTTGGATCTCAAAGAGGGAGGTGACTATTCGAGAGGTGTTTTTGATCAAACTACGGATGAAGGCAAGTATGTGTATGATGATAAAAGTACTATTTTGGAATTGAGGTCTTCTCGGAGAGATAGTGCTTCTGCCTGGCGAGTCAAAGTAGATCCTGGTGCCCTTTTAATTATTGGAACTGAAAAATATAAAAACAATCCTTGGCAAATAAAATTAAATAGAAGTTCGGGATTGCCCATCGCAAAATAATAAATGGTTAGTCGAGCCATCCTTTCGAATAATTAGGACAGATGTTCTCTTGAAAAGAGGGGACTTGAGTTCTTTAAGGGTTATGCGAGAGTTACCTGATACGTTCCTTATCCAGCCAACTTCTATAAATTTTAGCATTCTGGGCATGTCCGAAATAAGTCTTAGCAAAAGCGTGTGATCCGTCGTAGCCTGGTTTTGCACAGAAAAAGATATATTCATGCTCTTCTGCATTCAATACAGCGTCCAGACTGCTCAGTGAAGGCATACAAATAGGTCCTGGAGGCAAGCCCTCAACCATATATGTATTAAAAGGTGAGATCGTAGTTAAGTGTTCATATAATATCCGTTGAATCCCCAATAATCCCATCGCGAATACCACCGTAGGGTCGGCTTGCAACTTCATACCAGTTCGAATACGATTTAAATAAACACCCGCAATCGTAGATTTCTCCGCTTCCACTATGGTTTCTTTTTCTACAATGGAGGCGACTATATAGGCTTGTTTTTCATCCAAATTTTTAATTTTGGCCAGCTCGAGACGGTTTCCTTTTTTCCAAAAATTATAATGTTCCAGTTTGAATCGTTGGATTAGTTTGTCAAATGAAATGGTCCAGTACATTTCATAGGTATTTGGAATAAATAGTGTAAGTATATTGGACACATTATACCCTAAGGAATCGACATATAGACTGTCGGTTAGTTTTTGAATCATAGCTGAAGAATCCAATTGGAGATATACATCCAACTTACCTACAAGCTCTTGAATATTGCGTACATTATTTAAAGTTACTTTTACAGGATCCTGAATACCCGATTTTAACTTTGAAACAATCTGAAAGTTATTCATTCCATTTTTAAAAACATACCTACCTAATTTCACGCGCTGATCCGTGAATCGAAGTAATTTGCAAGACGTTAAAAAGGAAACCTTACTTTTTATTATCTGCAACGTATCCAATTGATGGGCAATTTGTTCCAACGAGACCATTTTGTCAATGTAGAACTCTGTAGTCGACTTTTTATCCTTAATATTATTAATCCATAACTGACTAGCGCCAATACTTATAATTATAAGGATTAATATAAGTAATCCCGTAATTAGGAACATCCCTTTTCGACCCACGCTTAGTACTGTTCTTTTTCGTTTGGAAATTCTTTAGATTTTACATCTTGGGTATAATGCTTGACAGCGTCCTGGACGAGCTCAAAAAGATTAAGATACCTCCTTAAAAACCGAGGGTTAAATTCTTTATTGATTCCTAACATATCGTGGGTTACTAAAACCTGCCCGTCTGTTCCAGAGCCTGCTCCAATTCCAATCGTAGGTATTTGAAGACTTAGACTTACTTCTTCTGCTAACATTGCAGGAATTTTTTCCAAAACTATACTGAAACACCCAACTTTCTCTAACAACCGGGCATCGTGCCTTAGTTTTTCTGCCTCAGCTTCTTCTTTAGCCCTCACTACATAGGTGCCAAATTTATAAATAGATTGGGGAGTCAAGCCTAAATGACCCATTACCGGGATTCCGGCTGAAAGAATTCGCTTAACCGAATCGGCAATTTCAGCACCTCCTTCCATTTTAACTGCATGCGCGCCACTCTCTTTCATGATTCGTATTGATGAATCCAGGGCCCGTTTACTATTGCCTTGGTAGGAACCAAATGGAAGATCCACTACAACTAGCGCTCTAGAGACAGCCCTGACCACAGATTGGGCGTGATAAATCATTTGGTCTAGTGTAATAGGTAACGTAGTTTCATGGCCAGCCATGACATTGGAGGCAGAATCACCAACTAACAAGACATCAATACCAGCGGCATCCAACAGTCCCGCCATAGAAAAATCATATGCAGTCAGCATGGCAATTTTTTCACCTTGCATTTTCATTGACTGGAGCGTATGGGTCGTTATCTTTTTCGTTTCTTTATGCACTGACATGGCGTAAAATTAGCCATTCTCTTTAAGATTTATAACAGTTTTGAACTTGATTCGTTATGCTTCTTGTTATTATCACGTCAATTAGGCAGAAGCCTATTAAATTTGCGGTATGAAAAGAAATATTGTTTGGGTTTTATTTGCTTTGTTGGTTCTTGGTTCTTGCTCTGAAGATTTCCAACTCACAGAAGAGTGGAAAGACATTCCAGTTGTGTACGGTTTTCTCAATCGCACAGACACTGCCCAGTACATAAGGGTTGAAAAAGTTTTCGTAAGTGAAGATATACCAGCAACACAAATTGCGTTAATTCCGGATTCACTCTATTATAAAAACGTCATTGTAAAATTGTTTAATAAAACGGTCAATAAAGAATATACACTGCAAAAAGTGGATGCCAATTTAGAAGGTTACCCAAGGGCTGCGGGGCCTTTTGCTACTGCACCCAATTATTTGTATAAGATTCTTACCAAGGATATGATTTTAAGAGGGGGAGATAGTATTATTCTATCCATCGACAGAGGTGATCTAAAACCGATTATCTATGCCAGGATTTCAATGATTAAAGATGTGAAATTTTTTATTCCGGATACTACAACAAGACAGCTAAATATAAATCCAACCAGAAGCCAGAGTTTCTCCTGGAGTGACAATGGGGGCAATGCTAAAATTTTTGATTTGGATATGACTATAAACATAGAAGAAACAGATTTAAATACCAATAAAGTAATGCTTAAGAAAATTGAAACCAATCTTCTTAAGAGTGACTTTGGAACAAGTGTTTTATACAAAGGCGAGTCATTTTTTACCCTCTTAAAAAACTCTTTAGAAGTAGCTCCCAATTTGGAGCGCCGCATCAAAAGTATCGTATTGGAATTAAAAGCTGGGGGAATTGAATTGAAGGAAAACACCTTAATCATTAATGCAAATACTGGAATTACAGCTTCTCAAGAAATTCCACGCTTCTCTAACATTTCTGAAGGATTTGGACTATTTAGTTCGATACATACCGCTAGAAGATCCCTAACAATTGATATTGAGACCTTAGGATTTTTACAAACCAATGACCTTACCCGTCAATTGAATTTTAAATTATAACTGTCTTTTTGTCAATATTTTTATTCATTATATAGTTTTTTATATATGAATGGCAGTCTTGACTGTCAAAATAACACGATTCTTTCACTGGCATAGCTATTGATGTTTAAAGTACAAACAGATAAAAATGGGTAAAATAATAGGCATAGATTTAGGGACCACCAACTCATGTGTGGCTGTGATGGAAGGAAACGAACCTGTCGTTATTGCAAATGACGAAGGGAGAAGAACCACACCATCTATAGTAGCTTTTTTAGATAACGGCGAGCGTAAGGTAGGAGACCCTGCAAAAAGACAGGCCATCACCAATCCAAAGAAAACGATCTCATCTATAAAGAGATTTATGGGTGGGCGATTTGAGGAATCAGCCAAAGAAATTTCCAGGATGCCTTATAAAGTCATTAAGGGCGACAACAATACAGTTCGTGTAGACATTGATGGACGAATGTATTCTCCGCAGGAAATCTCAGCAATCATTTTACAAAAAATGAAAAAGATAGCAGAAGATTTCTTGGGTGTTGAGGTTACGGAAGCGGTAGTGACTGTTCCTGCTTACTTTAATGATTCACAAAGACAAGCGACTAAAGAAGCGGGTGAAATTGCAGGATTAACGGTAAAACGAATTATAAATGAACCAACAGCTGCAGCGTTAGCTTATGGACTGGATAAAAAATCCAAAGACATGACCATCGCAGTATATGACTTGGGAGGTGGAACGTTTGATATTTCCATCCTTGAATTAGGAGATGGTGTTTTTGAAGTAAAATCTACAAACGGTGATACGCACTTAGGCGGTGATGACTTCGATCACGTCATTATGGACTTTTTAGCTGACCAATTCAAATCACAAGAAAACATTGATCTTAGAAAGGACCCAATGGCATTACAAAGGCTAAAAGAAGCTTCAGAAAAAGCTAAAATAGAATTGTCTTCATCCATAGAGACGGAAATAAACCTTCCCTATATAACTGCAGTGGATGGTGTTCCAAAACACCTAGTAATAAAAATCAGTCGGGCTAAGTTTGAACAACTTGCAGATGGTTTAGTGCAACGCACATTAAAACCATGCGCAAATGCATTGAAGGATGCCGGTCTTACCAAAGAAAACATTGATGAAATTATTTTGGTGGGTGGGTCAACAAGGATTCCAAAAATTCAACAAGTCGTTGAAGAGTTTTTTGGTAAAAAACCTAATAAAGGGGTAAATCCTGATGAAGTAGTGGCCATTGGAGCTGCTATCCAAGGTGGGGTATTGACGGGAGAAATAAAAGACGTTTTGTTACTTGACGTTACACCACTATCTATGGGTATAGAAACCATGGGTGGCGTTTATGATGTCGTTATTGAATCTAATTCAACTATTCCCACTAAAAAATCAAAAGTATATTCGACTGCGGCAGATAGTCAGCCTTCAGTTGAAATTCATATACTTCAAGGAGAAAGACCGATGGCAAAAGACAATCGTTCAGTAGGACGATTTATTCTCGATGGTATACCTCCAGCTCCACGAGGAGTGCCACAAGTCGAAGTATCGTTTGATATTGACGCCAATGGTATTTTGAATGTGTCTGCCTTAGATAAAGGAACGGGCAAAAAACAAAATGTACGCATTGAAGCTTCTACTGGTTTGTCAAAAGAAGAGGTAGAGCGCATGAAAAATGAAGCGACTGCACATGCAGATGAAGATAAAAAAATGCGCGAACGCGTAGACAAAATAAATGAAGCGGATAGTGTTATCTTCCAAACAGAAAAGCAATTAAAAGAGTATGGTGAAAAAATTCCTGCAGAGAAAAAATCAGTGATTGAAAATAGTTTAGCTGAATTAAAGACGGCTCATCAAGCTCAGGATATAGATGCTATAACCAAACATTTGGAAGCATTGAATGCTGCTTGGATGGCTGCCAGCCAGGATATGTATCAAGCGGGTCAAACCCCTGATCCGGAAACGACTTCACAAAGTACGGAAGACTCTAACGGAACCGGAAATACAGATAACGTAACAGATGTGGAATTTGAAGAAGTAAATAATAAAACGTAATTCAGCCTTGAATAAATGTTTAATATGGGCCGGGAGAAATTCCGGCCTTTTTACTTTACGTTCAGATATATTGGCAGGCCTTGAGTACAATGAGTATTGGAGCAAATCGTTGTGATTGAGTTGAATTGCATTCGATACTTATTTCAGTATAAATGTTTTGTTTCATCTCATGGAGATTTCGATTGTTAAATCCATAGATATCCGTAATTTTAAGAATAATAATCAGGTATGAAAAATATAATAGTTAATTATAATACTATATCCGAGGCGATTAATGAACTCAGACAAAAAGGGTTTTTAATCGATTTTAATTTAGAAGAAAATTGCATCACTTGTCATTTAGATAAATTTCATGCGAATGATTTTGAAATTGTCGAAGTCTATAGATATGAGGGTAATTCAGATCCCGCCGATGAAGCCACTGTGTATGGCATTGAATCAAAGACCGGATTAAAAGGTATTTTAGTAGCCGGGTTTGGGATTTATGCTGATACCATAAGCCAGGACATACTTAAAAAATTATCATTTAGATAAAACGAGCATTGTCATTAAGCGAATGATTCATGTCATTAGTTAAAGACCTAATAATAATTATGAGATAAGGAAACATTTATTTAATGGGATAATATTTTCACTTATTATTAAATTAATTTTCAATATGAACTTACGTAGTGAATCTATTTAGACAACACCATTGAATTAATAAAATAAATATCTCCTAAGCCGTTGCCATTCAGATTAATTTTGTCGGAGACATCTTTGAAAGAGATTTTTTTAGATTTTAATTTTTTATCTTGAATACGCTCGCTTGTAAAGTAAAACGTTTTTTTGTCGGAGCTTACATAAGGGCAATAATCCAGTTTTTTTGAGTTGATATTAGGTCCCATGTTTTTGGATAAACCCCAATGTCGATCTTTGTTTTTATGCGAAATATATAGATCTCCACCTCCTTGATCATCCGCTCTTGCATAAGCACTAAAAATAATAAATTGCTCATCAGGATCCACAAAAGCGTTAAATTCATAAGCAGTACTATTAACTGAGTCTCCCAGGTTCATGGGTTTTTGAAATTGGCCGTCGATGAAATTAGATAAATAGATATCTTCTTGTCCAATTGCCTCAGGATAAGCAGCGGTGAAATATAAATTTCCTTTTTTGGAAATGCACGGATAGAATTCATCACACGTTGAATTGATAATGGTATCTAACCTAACGGGTTCACCCCAGGCGTTTTTTCCTTTTCGTTGAACGTACCAAATATCAAAATCCTTTGTTTTTCCCTCTTTTTCAAGGGGTCTGTTAGATGCAAAATAGAGTCGAATTCCATCAGGAGAAAATGCAGGCTCCAAATCCGAATAATTTCCAGAGAAAGGGAGTACTTCCACATCTGACCAAATGTTATTTTCAAAACTTCTCATTACGATAGCACTGAAATTAGCCTTTGGGCCCACTACGGTATTGTAATATTCTTTTCCGTCCATAGAAATGGCTAAATCTCGTTCATTCATACCCGTAGATATAATGCCTGGTGAAAATAATTTTACTTCTGGCTTGCCTTTTTGAGCTGAGATAGTTAGCAGAGAAGTCAGAAGAAGCCAGAGAATTAATGAAAAATAATTTTTTAACATCATTTTTGAATAGTTAGTCCGAGTCAATAATTATATAAGGATTACAAATGTAATTTTTCTAACCAACATGGTGGAGAGGGAGAAAGTATGAAATGTCCATGCCGTAAGATAATGCTGGATATATCTAGATTTGCAAGGAATATAGTATTAACACAGAATTTTATTTGGTATCGCTAAATTTATTTGGAATAAACTATAAAAACTAATTCCATATTCATTGTAACTTGTGTCGGAAATGTAAAACCTTCTTTATTATGCCATTCACGAATTGTTTGACTGGAGGCCTTCAGGAATATGTACCTAGCCCTTCAAAACCCTGGAATGAACAAAGAATCCACCACCTTTATAATAAATTATGTAATGGAGCGCCGCTAAGTCTGATTCGAACGGCTAAATTCAATACGCCTTCATATATCATTGATTATCTACTAGGTGAAGCAAAAAAACATCCACTTCCAGGACAAAAAGTTTCTGGTGCATTTGAAACCTTTGATTATACTTTTGATTTTGCCGAAGAAAATACCTTTAATCCGAATGGAAGCGTCACTTACTACAAGTATTTTGAGCTAGTTCAAATGTGGTTCAACGGGATGGTCCGCGAAGGGGTACGGCATAAATTAGCTTTATTCTGGTCCAATCATTTTGTAACATCTGCAGACGTCTATGGAAATTATCCCACATGGGCATTCCAGTATTATTTTATTCTACATAAACATGCTCTCGGTAATTTCAAAGAGTTTGTCATGGATATGGGCCTTACACCCGCCATGTTGTATTATCTGGATGGATGGTTGAATATAAAACAAGCTCCCAATGAAAACTATGCGCGAGAGTTATTGGAATTGTTTACCATGGGAGAAGGCCATTATACTGAAACTGATATCGAAGAAGTGGCTAAGGCCTTAACCGGTTGGAGGCTTTTCTCCTACCGAAATAATACAAGCTATATTGAGCCCAATAAATACAGCAACCTAGTATCTAAGTATGATACTTATTTTTTCAATAAGAACCTTCATAATTTCGGTAGAAAACAAATTTTTGGCAAATCATTTACTCCAACCGTTCAAACGGACGGGATCCCGGATTATAAATTTGTCCACGATACCATTTTTAATGAACGAAAAAATGAAATTGCCCGATTTATATGTACCAAATTATATAAGTTTTATTTGTACGAATTTCCACCAGCAGAAATAATCGATGGCTTGGCGCAGGTGTTTATTTCAAGCAATTGGAGTATTATGGAAGTACTTAAAACGCTATTCAAAAGTGAACACTTCTTTGAAGAGGCCAGCATGGGAATTGGAATAAAAAGTCACATTGACAATTTAATTCACTTCTACAGAAGCCTTGACCTTAAAGTGAATGCAGATTATTTCCTTTATGATTGGCAGCGCAAAACCCCAACTGCAAATACTAAAAATTTAGATGCTATCGGGGCATTTTATTATCAAGCAGGAAATCTTGGACAGTCCTTATTTAATCCAATAAACGTCGCGGGGTGGCCAGGGTATCGCGCTTGGCTCAGTGAATTTTCTTTGGTCAATCGATGGAAGTATAATCGAGACCAAATTGATTATTATCTAGCGTATCCGGAAACCAAAGAAAAATACAGAAGCTTTCTAAAAGTATTGACGACCAGTTCAAAAGATCCTGAATTCATTGTTCGTAAAGTCATTGAATATTTTATTACGCAATCTATTCCTGAAGAGATTATTCAAAGTGCCGTTTCTGTATTTAAATCTCCGGTACCTAATAACTATTTTCTGGATGGAACCTGGTCCCTAGATCATTCTGAGGTCCCTAGACAATTCACAGGTTTAATGAAATACATTACGACTCTTCCAGAATTCCAATTAATCTAATTACAAATACAAGACCATGAGTCAAGATAAAATAAAACATAATCTCTTTAGATCGGATCTAGGAGTCAGTCATAATGATGAACATATACTTTGGAACCGCAGACAGTTTTTGCTTACGGGAGGATTGGCGGGTTTAGGCTCATTATTTTTGAGTGGAATGCCCTTGAGTCCGGTATGGGCAAACCAATTAAATGTGCCTATCAATGCACCTGGTGATGAAAATATTTTGGTCTTGATAAAAATGTTTGGAGGTAATGACGGTCTAAATATGGTTTTCCCACATAGCAGTGCAGCGGGAAAAACGGAGTATTTAAATCTTCGTCCTACCATTGGACTAAAATATGGTACAGATTATAACGATAACACGGTCTTATCCGGTTTTGGTGCATCAGATTATGCAATTCCAAATTCCATGGCAAATCTAATGCCTTTGTGGAATGAAGGCAAAATGGCTGTTCTTCAAAACGTAGGTTATCCCAATCAAAATTATTCGCATTTTGCTTCCATAGATCTTTGGTCAACTGCGGCTAGTAATACGTATGATGAACGAATTAAAAGCGGTGTGGTTGGTCGATTGTTGGACCAGGAATTCCCGGCGTTTTCAGAAGCGCCTCCTACCATCCCGCCTGCTTTGAGGATAGGATATAGTACGGATGCAATATTTACTGCTCCGGGAAATCAACAAATGGAGTTGGTTTTCAATGATCCCAATGAATTTTTCCGATTGGCACAGTTTGGTAAATTGTATGAAACAGAAGGGTGGGGGGATTGTCCTCAAGGGCAAGAACGTTCTTACTTGCGTGCATTGACCAATAACTCACTTCGTTATTCTCAAAGTGTCACGGCAGCATATAATAAAACCAGCAATAAAGTGGCTTATCCAACCGGAACCGTGTCCAGACTAGCTGAGCAAATGGCCATAGTTTCCAGATTAATTAAAGGCCGCTTGGGCACCCGCGTGTATATGGTAAATATAGATGGATTTGATACACATGCAAATCAGGCATCTTACCATCCAGCGCTAATGTCCAGTATTGCCAATTCAGTGAGTGCTTTTTACAACGATTTAAAAGCAGACAATGCACAATCCAATGTTAGTATCGTCACCTACTCTGAATTTGGAAGAACCATTCGTGAAAACGGATCTCTTGGAACAGATCACGGTAATCTATCTTCCCTCATGATGTTTGGAGATGGCGTGAACGGTGGATTTTATGGAAGCCCGATAGACTTGAATGATAGTCAACTAAAAAATGGAAATACAGTAGTGTATTATGAAACTCAGAATAGTCTGGATTATCGAAATATGTACGCTTCCGTGTTGCAAGAATGGATGTGCGTAGATCCAGAATTAGTAGATTTCACGATGGGGGAACATTATGATCGTTTGAATTTGTTTAAAAACCATGCATGTAAAGATCTCATGGGTTCCAATGCAAATTCAGTGTTGTTAGGACACAATCCGAATGCATTAAGCGCTCGAACTATTGATATTAAGTTTTCTCAATTGCATGCAAGTAAGGTGGGGTTGCATATTAAATCAATCAATGGAAAAACGCTAGCGACCCTTCACGATAAATATACTCAAAAAGGTTCTTACACGGTAAGCCTGGATCCAATTAAATGGAAACTTCCTCCAGGAGAATATCTGTACCAATTAGATGGCGGTGGAAAATCCTATATACGACGATTCAATATTTTTTAATTTGAAATTCTGATCTGATGAAACCTATAATTAGTTCAATACTTATCTTAATAACGGGTGCTTTGTTTGCACAAAATCAACCCTCAGCAGAATTTTTTGCATCGTGCCAAATGCCTTCTGGTTGGGAATCCAAAATTTTAAACGGTAGCTTTTCTTTTGAAGTATCAAAAGAAAATAATCGCGTAGTTCCTGATGCAAGTTGTGCGATTGTATATAAACAATTGGATAAAACAGATCAATTAAGGAGAAGATTTCAATTAGTCACCCAAGAATTTACCGTCTCCGGCGCGAATCGTTATGCTTTTGTTTTTTCTCTTAGATATGCAAAAACAATTAATGCTACCTTCAAATTATCAGTAAATAATGCAGGGGTAATTACACCGATTACATTTTGGACGCAAGAGGTACGTGAACCTTTATTATATAATTTTGAAATAACCACTGCGCAAAGCACTCAATCACTTTCATTCATTTTTGAATATGATGCGACTGTCAATGATTACGGCACAGAGATCATTTTGGATGATATGTTGTTGAGTTTGGATAATGATGATTGTTCCAGAGCGATTACGTTGGAGATGGATAAAAATTGTTTGAATGGTTCCATACAAAATGCAGTTGCCATCAGTCCGGGTCCGGTTAGTTGTCCAGGAACTTTTCAGAGTGCTATATGGTATAGCTTTTTAAGCAGTACCACAGGGCTTGTTGAATTTAATACAGATGCTTTTTATAATGATGGGGTAACTGCCTATGAAGGTTCTTGCGGTAACTTAAAAGAGCTCAATTGTACTGATCTCGATGAACATGGTTTTACTGGAGAGAAAACCTATTTTAATGTGAGTAGTGGAAAAAACTATTTTTTTAGAATTTCTAAAAAAGTGAATGCATTTGGTTATGAATCTGGTTTCCATTGTGTGTCCATTCATAAAAAAGATAAATTACCAGAAGTTCCACTGCATGATATTTGCGATACTAAAATTAAAATTCAAATAAATGATAATTGCTCGATAACATCTAACAATAAAAATGCTGGGACCAGCGGTCCGACACCAAGTTTAAATAATAGATCCCGTGCAGATGTGTGGTATAGTTTTATCCCGACTACTACGAAAGATTTGGAACTTATTACCCATGCAGATTTTGCAGAAGTAATTTCTGTTTATAAAGGAACTTGCAATGCATTGCAGGAAGTTTTGGTGGAGGATTTAGGATCCAAGCTGGTGTTATCTGCGCCTAAAGTAGGACAAGAATATTTTGTTCAGATTTCAGGATACTTTTCAACAGTCGAAGGTAATCTATGTCTGGAAGTAAAAGAAAAATCAATCGAAAAGCCGACCAATGATGAATGCGTAGTAGCTAAAGCCATCGCATTAAATGCAAATTGTCTGTCTACACAATTCATTAATAGTTCTAAAAGTATTTCGAAAGCATCATGTATAGTTTATCATGCGCCGGATGTTTGGTATAGTTTTGTTGCTTCATCTGAAGCTAAAGTTGCCTTGAAAATTGATGCAGGGTTTATTTACAATTGGGCCTTATATTCTGGTGCTTGCAATAACCTGCTGGAACACAGTTGTGGCACAACGCAGGACCCATGTGATGGTTTTATTAAAGTAGAAAATTTAATTGCCGGAAAAACGTATTACCTACAAATTTTGGCGGCAAATCATCCATTGAACCCAGGTGAAGGTGCTTTATGTGTGCGTATAGACGAATTGAGTAAAACACAAGCATTTCAACCGCTCGATTTGAATCTCCAGGTAGATTGTCTGCATGGAGTCTTAGGACGAGTTAATTATACTGCCATAGGTGGTGAAGGTCAATATACGTATACAGGTCCCACCAATCTGGAAGTATTTTATCCTGGGACCATTATCGAAGCATTTCTTGAAGATGAAGCAGGATGCAGAGATCAGGAAACTTTAGAAATTGGTTGTGTTTCACCACTGCGATGTAATAATTCAAATTTGGATGTGACGATTACCACAGAATGTATCAAAGATTCATTAGGCCGACAAACCGGAGAAGTAGTGTTTAATTTGGATGGTAAAGGAGGTTCTGGTGCATATTATTTTTATGGAACACCTAACGGATCGATCTTAAAACATGGTGATACATATCATAATATCATTATTGATTCAGATTCATGTTATGTGATTGAAGAAGGACAGATTTATTGTCCACCATTTGATTGCAGCCAATCCAATTTAAAAGTAACCGTGAGTTATGAATGTATCGATACTTTATTGAAAGCGCAATTAACTTATAACATTACAGGCAATTTAGGAACCTATTCTATAACAGGTAATCAGATTGGAGATTTGTTAGACAATAATCAAAATTATTCCATTGAAATAACAGACCAGGCTGGTTGCAAAATAATCGAATCAAATTCAATTAATTGTTCATTTGATTCTTGTGCTTTTGCCCAACCGACTTTAAGTGTATCGGTAGAATGTTTAAAAGAGATAGATGGAAATCCTTTGGGTAAAGGACGGCTTAAAGTAAGTGCCAGTTCAAAAGCAGGAGGACTAGTTTACATTGGGAATCAACCCAATGAAGTTTTGAATCATTTGGATAAATATACTATTGAATTGAGAGATGCTTTTTCCTGCGGCTTAAGCAAAGTAGGAATTGTCAACTGTTCTCCGTTGGGAATATTAGATGAAGCCTTTCAACAAGGAATTAATGTGTTTCCAAACCCAACGTCTGAGGACATTCATGTTGTTTTTGATATGACGAGTTCTGAAAAAATTGCGTATCAACTTACATCACTTCAAGGTGAAATTATACGCGATGGGAATTATTTAACTAAGGTGGGATCAAATCAAATGACTATTTCAGTTAAAGAATTATCTTCTGGAATGTATTACATCCAGTTGAAGGGGAAAGAATATTTACGCTTAAAAAAGTTTGTCAAAAATTAATTACAAAATATAATCAAGTATTATATTCTCAAGCTAATATTCAATTGACCATTGAGGCTATGTTCTAATTAAAGTATGATATATTAAATATATTATATATCTTACACTTAAATAATATAGAATGAAAGCAGTATTACAACCTTTATTTGAAGCCTTTAACTTATTATCATCTCAAGAAAAAGAGCAGTTTGCACAAATTGTATTTAAGCAAATGTCCAATGATATAAGTTTAGACGCATTGAACAGTGATGTTAGAAGTGCCATTCGTAAACTATGCCCACACTGTGAAAGCGGATCAATCTTTGCAAATGGCAAAGCGAAAGGAATGCAGCGATATGGATGCAAAAACTGTAAGAAGAATTTTTCAGACAGTACAGGAACTGCATTAGCCTCAATACAAAAAAAAGGCTTATGGATAACCTACATCCTTAATATGTTTGAAGGATATAGTTTAAGAAAGTGTGCGGAATTGACAGGCATAAGCATACAAACCTCCTTTGATTGGCGCCATAAGATACTTTCCAGGCTGCGTCATGAGGCACCGGAGAAGTATTCAGGGATTTGTGAAGTTGATGATATTAGCTTTAATTATTCCGAAAAGGGGTCGAGAAATTTAGAAAGAAAACCCCGTAAAAGAGGCAATCACGGGATAAAACAAGGAGGCTCAAATGATAAAGTGGCAGTACTATTAAGTTGTGATAGATCAAATAAGAAAGATTTCCAAGTAATTAAAAGAGGTCGGGTAAGAAAAGCTGATTTACAAAGGGCGATAGGAACAAAAATTGAGAAAGGCACAGTACTGTGTTGTGATAGTCACCGAAGTTTCACAGGATTTGCGAAGGAAAGCAAATTAGAAATAAAGAAGATTTTAGTAAGAAAAGGCCAACACGTTGTAGATAAAGTATATCATATACAACACGTAAATCAAATGGCACAGGCTTTAAGAAAATGGATGGACAAGTTCAATGGAGTAGCTAGCAAATATTTACAAAACTATATGAACTGGTATTTGATGATAGAAAAACTTAAAACCAATATAGCACCAGTAAAAGCTTTTGCATTGGCAATACTAGCAGCGCCTGTTAAATCAGATCATTCGTTGGAAATCATCCTAAATCATGCATAGTTTAGAACATAGCCTCAATAGTCAATGGTTAATAGTCAATTCTTTAATAGCAGAATATCCTCCATCGATAACAGTAAAATTTCGATAGCCCCTGGCTTGCAGTATAGATGCTGCAATCATACTTCGATAACCACTAGCACAATGAATAAAAAAATGTTCATTTGGATTGATTTCTTTTATCCAATCATTAATGTTGGCTAATGGTTTTGAATTAGCGTTCACAACGTGTCCTGCATTATATTCATCATCCCTTCGAACATCAATAACTTTGTATTCGTCACTCAGTATACTTTTTGCAAACGCATCTACGGATATTTTTTCTATCTTATCAATTTCATATCCAGCGATTTTCCAAGCATCAAAACCGCCCTCTAAATGTCCGATGACCTGATCAAATCCAACCCTGCTGATTCTTGTGACGCTTTCTTCTTCACGCCCCGATTCCGTAACTAATAAAATGGCTTGATTGACGTCCGCAATAAGCGTTCCAACCCAAGGAGCGAAATCACCATCTAAACCGATATTGATAGATTGCGGAATAAAACCTTTTGCAAAATTTGCTTGACTTCTGGTGTCCAGGATTAAGGCGCCTGATGAATCGGCGATAGCCCCAAATTCTTTCACCAAGATTGATTTCATTCCATGACTAAGTACTATCTCAAAATCTGCATATCCCTTCTTGTTCATACTTACATTCATACTAAAATAAGCAGGTGGTGCAGATAAACCTTCTGTAACCGCTTTAATAAAATCATCTTTGCTGTCTTGTTTTAATGCGTAGTTTACTTTTTTTTGATTACCCAAAGTATCTATCGTCTCCTTCATCATATTTTTTCCACAAGCACTTCCCGCACCGTGCGCAGGATAAACAATCACATCATCTGCAAGAGGCATGATTTTCTTCTGAAGGCTGTCGTACAAAAATCCAGCTAAATCTTCCGTGGTTAAATTGGAATCTTTTTGTGATAGATCCGGTCTTCCTACATCACCTAAAAATAAAGTATCTCCACTGAAAATGCAATAGTCTTTTCCGTGTTTATCTCTGAGTAAATAAGTAGTGCTTTCCATTGTATGCCCCGGTGTGTGTAAAGCGAGGATACTTAAATCCCCAACTTTAAATTCCTGGCCATCTACAGCGGAAATAAAATCAAATTCCGGTTTCGCATTCGGTCCATAAATGATCGCGGCGCCTGTTTTTTTTGCTAAATCTAAATGTCCGGATACAAAATCAGCGTGGAAATGTGTTTCAAAAATATATTTTATTTTCACTCCGTCTTTTTCAGCTCGATTAAGGTAAGGTTGGATTTCTCTCAGGGGATCAATGATAGCTGCTTCCCCATTCGAAGTTATATAGTAGGCTCCTTGTGCAAGACATCCCGTATAAATTTGTTCGATGTTCATTTTTCTTATATTGATTTGGTGTATTGGATTTCTACATTAATATTTTTCAGAGATTTAATTTTTTAGATTATTTAAACAACGTTTCTTTAATGATAATATAAATTCCCATAAATAAAATAAACCAACCGAATGCAGGTTTAAGTTTGGCTCCATCTATTTTTTTTGATAAAAATATTCCGATGAACATACCAGTAATTGCAAAAGTGGATATTTTCACCAGCAACATCCAATCGATAAAGGTATCAGGATTTACACCTATAAAACCAATAAAGGAATTGGCTGCAATGATGACTAAGGTCGTCCCAATAGCTTCTTTCATAGGTATTCTGGACAATAAGACTAAGGCTGGAATAATAAGAAAACCACCACCCACTCCCAGTAAACCGTTTAAAAAACCAACGACTGTTCCGATCATGAAGAATTTGGAATAATTAATTTGTTGCGTTTCGTTTTCAGCTTCAAAATGGATCAGATTTTTTTTGATCATGCTATAAGAGGCCCCAATCATTAAAAGAGCAAAAAGCAACAAAATAAAAAGGTTTTTTGTGATCGATAAATCCCCCATATGGAAAATTTCATCTGGTATAGCGGGTACTATAAAGGCTCTGGTTATGTATACGGCTAATATGGAAGGTAAACCAAATAAAAGAGCAGTTTTTAACCGAACTAATCCTTTCGTGAAATAAGTAATCGAGCCTACAGCACTGGTGATTCCTACAATAAAAAAAGAGTGTGCAGTTGCAGAAATAGCCTCCATAGAAAACAAGTACACTAAAAGGGGTACTGTCAACATACTTCCCCCGCCGCCAATGAGGCCTAAACTAATTCCTATAAATATAGACGCGAGGTAGGCAATGATTTCCATTTTTTGTTTTAAAGAAGTAACTTTTTATTGCGAGTTATTTTGTATTTAAAAAACAAGCGTAATGGTTGCAAATCCACTTTTCGAAAAAATATTTTAAGCAGGACTATGGGATACGTTTTTATTAAAATGCGGCCATATATCATGCATTGGCCATGGCGTTTCCATATGCAATTGTTCCTTATTCGCAGGATGCAGGAAACTTAGTTTCCATGAGTGAAGCCCTATAGATCTATCAGGATTTGCTCTGCGCGCGCCATATCTCACGTCGCCACGGATCGGTAACCCTTCAAATGCCAATTGCGCACGGATTTGATGAAATCTCCCAGTGGGTGTGTGGAGCATTAATAATTGGTAGTGATCACCTTTTTCTACACATTCATAGGAAAGGGTTACTTCTATGGCTCCTTCGGAATGACTATGATCTATTTTTGCTTTCTTGGAGTTCTTATTTACTGTATGCCAATGATTGAATTCACCTTGCTGTGGTAAGTCAGAAATTGGGACAAGCGCCAAGTATGTTTTACTAAAATCTGGACTTTTAAATTGCGCCTGAATGGTTGCTGCACCTTCTTTATGTTTGGCAAATAGGATAAGGCCCGAAACTGGTCGGTCGATTCTGTTGCAGATATAAAGTTTTTGTTTACTGTAAATTTCAGCTAATTCAAAAAGGCTTTTATCTTTAGTATCGTCAGGCTGGCTTGGGAGTCCAGAAGGTTTGTTGCAAACCAACAGATGATGATCCTTGAACAGGATGAGATTTGATATTGAATCCAAAACCTAATTTTTATCTAAATCTTCGTAATCCGTATAATGCAAATTTTTTTTGCTTTTGGATCTGCTTTCAATCCTTATTTTTTTATCCCTAAAAAATAATATATATAGAGCATAACAAGCAAGACCCAGAATAACTAAGCGTATCATAATTAGTGAATTGAAAATTCAATGAATATCATAAGAAAAACCCAATTTCATCGTTTTAGTTCCATTTTTCAGGGTTTTACCAATTTGGGCAATAGAATAGGCCGTATCTCATAAGTTTTTATACTTTTACATGATTTTTTTTAGATATAATATTTTTACATTTATAAGAATCTGAAATTCCCATGAATTTAATAAAAAACAAAGCCAACATTACGGGCTGGCTCGTATTTCTAATTACGTGCACCGTTTTCTTTTTCTCAGCTGAACGTACAACTAGTCTTTGGGACTGTGGTGAATTTATTTTAGGAGCCTATAAACTCCAAATCGTTCACCCGCCAGGAGCACCCCTTTTCTTAATGATAGGCCGGCTTTTTACTTGGGTGGCTGAGATTTTTTCTTCAGATCCAGCTAATATAGCGTTTTCGGTCAATTTCATGTCGGGAATATGTACCTCGTTAGCAGCCATGTTCATGTGTTGGGTTACAATTATGTTTAGCCGGATCATGCTTTTTGGTCGCGGAAATGAGCCATCCGGCCCGGCTGATTTTGCAGCTCTTGCAGCCGGTTTAGTGACGGGATTGGCCACTGCTTTTAGCACGTCCATCTGGTTTTCAGCAGTAGAAGGGGAAGTTTATGCCATGTCCACTATGTTTACGGGTATGACCTTGTGGGCCGCCAGCAAATGGTATTATTTGCCTGACGAACCAAAAAATGATAAATGGATGATATTTGCGCTCTATGCTACAGGGCTTTCTATCGGGGTGCATTTGCTAAGTTTACTGGCATTCCCAGTCATTGCATTATTAATTTATTTTAAAAAATATAAGAACCACAACTACAAAGGAATGCTCCTGGCCGCGGGGTTAGGAGTTCTATCCACGGTTATATTCCAAAAAATTATTATTTCCGGCATTCCTTCACTTTGGGCAGGATATGAAAAGCTTTTAGTCAATGGATTAGGTCTGCCATTTCATTCAGGATTAATTCCAACTATATTGACCTTAATAGCTGTTTTTTATTTTGGCTTAAGGTATATGAAAAATCGAGGCAAAGATTTAGGCCATAAAATACTTTTTACATTTTTAATGCTGACCATAGCATTTTCCATTGAAGGAGTGGTGATTATCCGGGCTATCGCAAACCCACCCATTAATATGAATGCTCCGACTGATGTCATGCGATTAGCCCCCTATTTAAATCGGGAGCAATATGGTGAAAGGCCTTTAGTGAAAGGACCCCATTTTGATGCAAAACCAGTTGATACGAGAAGCGAGGATCGTTGGGGACGTGTAGGTGACGAATACGAGGTTGTAGATCGAAAATTTGATTATGTGTACAGCAAAAAAGATGAAATCTTTTTACCTCGAATAAGCCATAATGATCAGGGAAGAGTACAATTGCACCGGATGTGGATGAAATATCTCACAGGAAAAGACCAAGGAGTTCCTACTATGGCTTATAATCTAAAATTCATGTGGTATTACCAGTTTGGATGGATGTACTGG
Source organism: Bacteroidota bacterium (assembly GCA_030856215.1). Classification (GTDB taxonomy): domain Bacteria; phylum Bacteroidota; class Bacteroidia; order Chitinophagales; family Saprospiraceae; genus Vicinibacter. The sequence goes on along the minus strand of JALYPU010000064.1, from coordinate 3,300 downwards.
CGATATTTTATGTGGAACTTTGCTGGAAGACAAAATGCAGAACAGGGCTTTTTTCCATGGAATAAAAAAGATGGAAACTGGTTGTCAGGTTTATCATTTATTGATGAGACGCGATTATATAATATGGATCACCTTCCTAGGGTGATTAAAGAAGAAAAGTCAACCAATAAATATTATCTGTTGCCATTACTGTTTGGTTTATTGGGAGTGATTGCTCAATTTAAATCTAATCGAAAAGAGTTTTGGGCGTTGTTTTCCATGTGGTTATTAGCTGGATTGGGGTTGTGTTTTTTTAATAATTCTCCCCCAAACGAACCACGTGAACGAGATTATGTGTTGATTGGATCTTTTATGATTTTTTGTGTTTGGATAGGAATGGGTGTATTATTTATTTATAAAATTTTGACCGAAAAAGCAAAAATGGGTGGCCTTGCTCCCGCACTAATAGCAGGTGCTATGGTAGTAATAGCTCCAATATTAATGGGCTTTCAGAATTTTGATGACATAGGGCGCAGGGGTATTACAGCAGCTCGCGATTACGCCAGCAATATTTTACAATCCTGTAAACCCAATTCAATCATTTTCACCTATGGAGACAATGACACCTACCCCGTTTGGTATGCCCAGGAAGTCGAAGGTATTCGAAGAGATGTGCGGGTCATTAATTTAAGTTTAATAGCCGTCGATTGGTATATAGATGCTCAAAGACGAAAAATTAATGAATCACCTGCTGTAAAAATGTCCATACCTTCTAATAAATACAGAGGGTTCCTACGAAATCAGATGTTTTACCTGAATCCTGCTGGAGAAAATGCACCTGATCAAGAAATGTCTTTAACCAATTTTATAAATTTTCTTTCTGAAGATCATCCCATTTCAGCAGGTGGAGGAAGGACACTTGAAACGTACATGCCAACAAAAAGAATCTTCTTGGACATAAATCAAGATCAAGCCATGAAATTAGGAATGATCACGCCAATGGATAGCAACGTCGTGAACAGAATTCCTATAAATTTTACCAGCCAATATATCACTAAAGATGAATTGGCTGTCCTAGATATTATCAACTCAAATATTAATGACCGACCGATTTATTTTTCGGTAACCTGTCACGGAGAAAAATTGATGGGATTGGATGATTACACCAATTTGGAAGGAATGGCTTTACGTATTGTTCCTGTAAAATCAGTCAGTGACAAGAACATGTACATTTATGGGGCTGGAAAACTGGATGTGAACCAAACGTATGATGTCATAATGAATAAATACCGATGGGGTAATTTTGATAAAGAACAACTTTTTGTAGATCATTCCTATGCTCCGAGTGTTCAAGCAATGAGAATGATTATGATGCGCCTAATGTCACAATTAATGGCTCAAGGTGACATGGAAAGAGCATCCAAAATCGCGTTGAAATATTTTGAAGCCTTTCCCAATATGAATTTTCAGTATGACGGGCGCATTATGCCTTTTATTCAGGTATTAGTAGATGCGGGAAAATCGGAGGATGCAAAAAAACATTTGAAGATTTTGGCTCAGGAAACAAAAGATATGTTAGAGTTTTACCAATCACTATCTACAGAGGATCTAGAAGCCAGCTTCGGCCAGGATAAAGCGTACGCACAACAAACGGCAAGAGAAGTCATCGAACGAAGTAAACGATTTAATGATGAAAATTATTCAAAAGAAATGAATGATTTACTGGCTAAATACAATCCACAGCAAGTACCAAAATAAAATTGCGATGAAAATTTCTATCGGAGCAGATCATGCAGGTTTTGAATGCAAACAAGAAATAATAGGACATTTAAAGAAATTGGGATATGAGATTATCGATCATGGAACCCAAAGTGAAGATTCTGTAGATTATCCAGATTTTATTCATCCGGTAGGAAATGACATAGATCTTGCAAAGGCTGATCTGGGTATTGTAATTTGTGGTAGCGGTAACGGCTCTGCCATCGTAGCCAATAAGCACAAATCTGTGAGATGTGCGTTATGTTGGAATACAGAATTAGCGAAATTAGCCAGAGCACACAATCATGCAAATGTGTTGAGTATTCCCGCAAGGTTCGTAAGTACTACGTTAGCCATGGAAATTGCCGATATGTTTATTCAATCAGAATTTGAAGGAGGACGTCATGCCAAACGAGTTGACAAAATTTAAATATGAGTAAAATAATTTGTTTTTTACTAACCATAATTTTATCATATTCGGTTGACGGCCAAACTAAAAAGTATGCGGATCATATAGTCTATCCGGATACAGGGGCTAAAAAAACAGAAGACTCAGCCGTATTAATTTCCAAAACAATTCAGGCTGAATTAATGCGTGAATACGTATATTATTTATCATCAGATTCCTGTGAAGGAAGGGAATTAGGATCTAAAGGCATTGATCGTGCAGCACAATATTTATCTTCAAAATTTGATTCCTACGGCATTCAGAAAATTGGAGACTCCGGAGGTTATTTTCAAAAAGTTGGATTTCGATGGGTGTCATGGAAAAAAATGAGTCTTGACATTAATGGATCTATTTATAGACATCTTTGGGATTATGTAAGTATGCCTGCTGATAATAAAGACCTACTAATTAAAGCGTCTGAAATTGTATTCTTGGGTTATGGAATTGACGATCCGAAGTATAGTGATTATAAAAATGCGGATGTAAAGAATAAAATTATTCTAATTTATAAGGGGGAACCAAAAAATTCGAAGGGCCGATATTTTATTTCTGGAAATAGTTCGCCATCTGATTGGTCAAGTCAACTAAGTAAGAAAATAAAAGCTGCAGAAAAGCATGGTGTTAAACTGGTATTATTGATTGAAGATAAATTAAAGGAATTAGTGGATGCCAACCGACAATATATTTTATCTCCTTTTGTACAGTTGGATGGGCAATATAAAAAGGAAGAGGAAATACTCACGAACCTAATCCATATTTCTGCAGGCATTACCTCTGGTATTATGGGAAAATCACAAAAAAAAGTAATTCAGCTCCGAAATAAAATTAACAAGACTGGGAAAGCACAAAAATTAAGTCTTAAAACGACCATCTTAATTGACCAAACTAAAGAAATTAATTCAGTTCAAGGGAATAACATAATGGCATTTATCGAAGGAAGTGATAAAAAGGATGAAATAGTAATCATCACTGCACATTATGATCATATTGGGAAACGTGGCAACGATGTTTTCAACGGAGCGGATGATAATGCTTCAGGAACCGCTGCGGTTAGTCTTATGGCAAAGGCCTTTCAGGATGCTAAAAATAAAGGCATGGGACCTCGTCGATCTGTA